>NZ_BAAGXV010000032.1:0-159596 GCF_054779655.1 Pontibacter brevis | reverse complement strand
AGAAAGTTCTGCCTGCCCGTGCGCTTTACGCCGTTTTTGACTACCTTCATACTGTGGCAGTAGGGGCAGTTTACTTGGATAGTTATCTCGCACATAACTTCCTATAAACACCCTTGCTGCCATACCTATTCCCGCATCATACATTGTAGGCCACAACCAATTATTTAGGATAGTTTATTAATTGCCGCAGCCTATGATCCAGCTAAATAATATCCATAAATATTATGCCATGGGGCAGAATAAGATGCACGTGCTGAAAGGGATAAACATGCACGTGCGCGAAGGTGAGTTTGTGTCTATTATGGGCTCTTCCGGTTCAGGCAAGTCCACGCTGCTTAACATTCTGGGTATTCTCGACGACTACGACAGTGGTGAATACACGCTGGCCGGCACCCGGATAAAGAACCTGTCGGCCTCTAAGGCTGCTTTTTACCGCAATAAGTTTCTGGGTTTTGTATTTCAGTCGTTTAACCTGCTCTCTTTTAAAAATGCGATGGAGAACGTAGCGCTGCCGCTTTATTACCAGCAGGTAAGCCGCAAGCAGCGCAACAAGCTAGCGCTGGAGTATCTCGATAAGGTGGGGCTGAAGGACTGGGCAGCGCATTCCCCAAACGAGATGTCGGGAGGGCAGAAGCAGCGGGTAGCCATCGCCCGGGCGCTTATCTCGCAGCCCAAGCTCATCCTGGCTGACGAACCAACCGGCGCCCTGGACACCCAGACCTCTTACGAAGTGATGGACATCTTCAAAGAGGTAAACCACAAAGGCATGACCGTGGTGATTGTGACGCATGAGAACGATATAGCCGATCAGACCCACCGCGTCATCCGGTTGAAAGACGGCCTGATTGTAAATGATCACGGCCTTCATGAAACTGCTGAAGCAGTGGCTTCGGGAGAGGCAGCGCGATAAATAATGCCTTCAATTATAGTAACAACCACAACATAATTACACGCAGATGTTTGACCTTGATAAATGGCAGGAAATAGGTGCTACGATGCAGAAGAACAAGCTGCGTACGTTCCTGACTGCTTTCGGCGTGTTCTGGGGTATTTTTATGCTGGTGCTATTGCTGGGGGCCGGTAAAGGCTTGGAAAACGGGGTGTACAACCGCTTCGGCGATGGTGCCAAGAACAGCATCTACGTCTGGAGCGGCAAAACAGCTGTAACGCACAAAGGCATGAAGCCTGGCCGCGAGATTAAATTCACAAACGAGGACCTGAAAGCTATTGAGCGCGAGGTGGCGAACCTGAACATCCTGGCACCCCGCAACCGCGTGTGGGGTGAGTACACCATCAACTATAAAAAGCAGAACGGCTCTTACCAGGTGTTTGGTGCTGAGCCAGCATTCCTGGCGCTGAACGGGGAGCGTCCCTTCCGGGGCCGCCTGCTGAATAAGCTGGATGAGCAGGAGAAACGCAAGGTGGTGGTGCTGGGCGAGCAAGTGGCGAAGGTGCTTTTCGGTGAGGTGGACCCGGTGGGGGAATATGTGAACATCCGGGGGATGCACTTTAAAGTAGTGGGCACGTTCAGAGCAAGCGGCAACAACAGTGGCCGCCGTGAAGAGCGGGCCTATATCCCTTTCGCTACCCTGCAGAGTGCCTTCAACCAACCAAACCTAGTGCAGATGATGGCGCTTGTTGCGCAGGAGGGTGTTCCGGCAAAGGAGCTGGAAGACCGGCTGAAGAAACTGCTGGCGCAACGGCACAAGTTCGCTGAGAACGATGATATGGCATTGGGGGTGGAAAACACCGAAGCAGAGTACTTGAAGTTGATGGGCCTGTTCAGTGGCATCCGCATTTTTGTCTGGATAGTGGGCATTGGCACCTTGATCGCAGGCATTGTGGGCGTCAGCAACATCATGATGATTATTGTAAAGGAGCGCACCCGCGAGATTGGCGTCCGGAAAGCGTTAGGGGCAACTCCGGCTTCCATTGTAAGCCTGATTCTGCAGGAATCGGTGGTGATTACAGCCTTTTCAGGCTATATGGGGCTATTGATGGGAACAGGTGTGCTGGCGCTGCTGGAGTATCTCCTGGTCTCGTCAGGGGCAGAACTGCCCTTTTTTGCCAAGCCAGAGGTAGACCTGGGGGTGGCTGTTTCGGCCACGGTGGTGCTGGTGCTGTCAGGAGCGCTGGCTGGTCTGATGCCAGCCCTTAAAGCCGCCAACATCAAGCCCATAGAAGCCCTGCGGGCGGACTGATGCTGAATGAGCGAATGAGTGATTGAGTGAATATCTCATTCAGAAGGAAAATAAACAGCGTGTTGAAGGCTGTCTTGTTCTAATAAGGAGCCTTAAGGAAGAGTAGCATGAAGTTCAGTTGTTAAAAATTGCTATTCACTCAATCACTCATTCGCTCATTCAAAATTAAAAAGAGCCATGATAGACATCGATAAGTGGACCGAAATCTATAACACCGTAAAAAAGCATAAGCTGCGCACGGCGCTGACAGCTTTTGGTGTGTTCTGGGGCATCTTTATGCTGGTGGTGTTGCTGGGAGCAGGCAAAGGGCTTGAAAACGGCATCACAAGCGAGTTTAACATAGCTAAGAACGCAGTCTTCATCTGGACGCAGCGTACCAGTGTGCCTTACATGGGCCTGAAAGCAGGGCGGTTTGTCCAGATGACGAACGACGATGTGGCTGCCATCAAAGCGACTATACCCGAAGTAGGCGTGGTGGCGCCCAGCAACCAGCTTCACGGCGACTTTACCGTCAATTACAAAGACAAGAGCTCCGCCTTTACCGTGAATGGCGAAACACCTGAGCTGCTATCGGTAAAGCCGCTGAAAGTAGCTACCGGTCGCTTCCTGAACGAAATAGACATGAAGGAGAAGCGTAAGGTAGCCATTGTGGGGCCGCGTGTGCTGGAGGTACTGTTTCCGGGAGAAGAGCAGCCCATTGGCAAGTACATCAGCATAAAGGGAAGCTATTTCCAGATAGTAGGTACCTTTGAGCCTGTTGGTAAAGGCGAAGATATCGTGGAAGACTCCAAAGTAATTTTTATACCCCACACTACACTGCAGCAGACATACAACCAGGTAAACAAGGTTGGTTTTATGGCACTCATTCCAAAACCGGGAGTTTCTGCTGCTGTGGTAGAGGAAAAGGTAAAAACCCTGCTGATGCAGCGCCACCAGGTAGCCCCGGAAGATTTGAAGGCATTCGGTTCTGCAAACGTGGAGAAAGAATTCCAGGATGTGCAGGGGCTTTTTGCTGGTATTGCCGGCTTTAGCTGGCTCGTCAGCATCGGCACCATTCTGGCAGGTATCATTGGAGTAGGTAACATCATGCTGATTGTGGTGAAGGAGCGGACAAAGGAGATTGGTGTGCGCAAAGCGCTGGGAGCCACACCCTGGTCCATCATCAGCTTGATCATCCAGGAATCTATTGTAATAACAGGTATGGCCGGTTACCTGGGGCTTCTGACAGGTACAGGCATTATTGCGCTGATTGAATATTTCATGCGCAAGTACGACGTACAGGCGGGCTTTTTTGGTATGCCCGAAGTGAACTTAGGCATAGCCGTTACGGCCACAGTGCTCCTGGTATTTACCGGTGCGCTCGCCGGACTGATACCTGCCACCAAAGCAGCCCGCATGAGCCCGGTGGTAGCACTGCGCGACGAGTAAACATTTCCTGTGTCATCCTGAAAGGGTATTGTGGGCAAGCCGTAACAGCTTCGCCTTTATTTCAACAGGATTCTTTCACAATGACAGGAATAACATAAGTTCGAAACATTCATCTGCAACAACGAAACATTAAATATTGCATTCTATGAAAAAGGTATTGCTTGGCGTTTTTGTGTTAGTCTTCCTGGGCCTGTCGGTTTGGCTGGGTTACTACTTCTACAACAAAGCGAACACAGATCCGGTGGTATATAAAACGGAGGCGCCGTTTGAGACAGCGATTGTGAAAAAGACTGTGGCAACCGGTTCTATTGTGCCGCGCCGCGAGGTGCAGGTGAAATCGCAGGTGTCTGGTACGGTGGAGGAACTACACGTAAAGGCAGGCCAGGTTGTGAAGAAGGGGCAGCTGCTGGCTAAAATCAGGATAGTGCCCAACATTGTAAACGTGAACAATGCCGAAACGCAGCTACAGACGGCGAAGCTGAATTTTGAAGAGGCGGAGCGCGAACTGGCGCGCTATGAACTACTATATGAGCAGAAAGTGGTGCCGGAGCAGGAGTACCGCAAATACAAAGCAGACTATGCCCTGAAGAAGGAGGCGATGCAGGCGGCAGAGACCAACCTGCAGTTGGTGCGCGAAGGTTCTTCCCGCAAAAGGGGACAGGAGTCTTCTAACCTGGTATACTCCACCATAGACGGTATGCTGCTGGATGTGCCGGTAAAAGAGGGTACTTCTATTATTGAACGTAACAACTTTAACGAAGGTACTACCATTGCTACCGTGGCAGATATGCGCAGCCTCATTTTTGAAGGTAAAATAGACGAGTCGGAAGTGGGCAAGCTAAAAGAGAACATGGACCTGTTGCTCACGATTGGCGCTATTGAAGGCCGCGTGTTCAATGCAAAACTAGAGTATATCGCGCCGAAAGGTGTGGATGAGGAAGGCTCCATTAAATTCCCAATCCGGGCGCAGGTGCTGCTCGATGAGAAAGACTTTATCAGGGCTGGTTATAGTGCCAACGCAGATATTGTGCTGGAAAAGCGCGACAAGGTAATCGCCATCAAAGAAAGTATGCTGCAGTTCGATAAAGAAAAACCTTATGTAGAGGTGGAGACAGGCCCTCAAAAGTTTGAGAAGCGCATGATCAAGACCGGCCTATCAGACGGTATCAACATTGAAGTAGTTTCCGGCCTGAATAAAACAGAGAAAGTGAAGGTGCCTGAAGTGGGTATAGCTCATATATAGTGTCTGATGATTTCCAAAGCCGCATCCATTCAGTCCCCTTAGTCCCAGCGGGACGACCTGTTTATAGAAATTACCCGACGATCATTCCTTTAGCTCCATCAGAGCGACCTGTTGTACGTTTATACCAAACAGGCCACTCCGGTGGAGCTCGAAAAGTGCAGGAAGGTGTTGCTGCTATGCACAGCAACTGATAATCGATACATCCAACTGCAGCTAAACTGCTTTACTTTTTGCGAGATGCTTTAGTTAAAGATCCATTTCAGCAGAAAGTGGGAGGGCAGGATAACTGCTGTGGCCCAGATGGCCATGACACATAGGAGGTACAGGCCCGGCGGGATAGCCTTCTGTGGCTTATTGCCAGGGCCAAACACCCAATTGATGTTCTCCTGCGGGTCTGTAATGAAGTAAGTTACCGGCAGCACGACCCATGTCAGGGCGGTTTGCCAGTAAATCGCTCTTGTGTCGTATCCCCACTCTATCAGTAGCCAGATAACAACGGCAGGCAGAACCACATGGAAAAGAGACAGGCCCCGCAGGAACAGGCTTTTGTCTTTGTCAAACATATAGTCCGTCAGCCCCACCAGTTGCTTTCCTGTAAATAACTGCACAAAGTAATCCACGTTCCAGATAAGCTCCAGCGCCAGCACGCCTACCGCCATCATGCTCACTAAAAGCTTGCTCCCGGTCCAGAGGGCAATACCTGTTGAGAAGAGGGCAATATCTGAAAACCAGAGAAAGTTGGCAGGTCCGTAGCGCTTCCAGTAAACAGGTATGAGTACCAGCACAAACAGGGTATAACTTAGCTGTAACCAAAGCGGAACGGAGGATTCCATCTGCAAAACAGGATTAACTTAAAGCAAAGTGTTGTAGGATCTCGCGCTTTGTCCACTCTTCTAACTACATGAAGCAGTAAACCGGGTAAAGCCTGAACATGCGCTGTTTAACTATGAATGCCTGATTGAAAGATTTTTACGCCGCCTCAGCTGTTAAGTTGATGCGCCAGACAAATAACCTGCAAGACAAGTGCTTGACAAATAACCTGCAAGACAAGTGCTTGCTAGAGAACTACTACAGCACGGCTTATGCGGCTTTGTACCAGAACATTTAGAAAGCTTAGTGCCAGCTATTAAATTTGCAGATACAGATTAACCGCTATACACATGCCACAGCATTATACCATGCCGTCGTCTATTCAGATTGTAGATTTTAACCCTTTCTACGCGAAGGCTTTTTATGACCTGAATCACGAGTGGATTTCTAAGTATTTTGTGATGGAAGAGGCCGACGAAAAGTCATTGGGCGACCCACAGAATTATATCATCAACAAAGGGGGCCACATCCTGATAGCGCTGTTCCATGGAGAGCCTGTAGGTGCCTGTGCCTTGCTGAAGGAGGAGGACGGTGTATATGAAATGGCTAAAATGGCTGTTACGCCCCGGGCGCAGGGGCTTCATATTGGGCGGTTGCTAGGCGAGCGGATTGTTGAAAGAGCTAAAAAAGCGGGTGCGCGTAAAGTATACCTGGTGTCAAACAGGAGGCTCACCACAGCGCTCAGCCTCTATACCCGCCTTGGCTTTGTGGAAGTGCCTATGCCTCCCAGCATTTATGAGCGCGCCGATATTAAAATGGAGCTGGACCTGGAGAAGGTGGAAAGTTAGAGAGTTGAGAAGTTAGAGGCTTAGAAAACTGATAAGGTGTAAAGTCAAAGAAGTGGATGTTTATCTGGTGTAACGCTCATCAACTCTTCCGGCTTCCTGATTAGGCGCACTTTGGATGTGCTAGGCCATAAGTCTAGCCTGAGCAGCCCTTGCGTTTTTTACATAAAAGTTGTTTCTGCACCTGGCTCCATACGGGCAATGCCCTCTGTCATCCAGCAATCTTTGTAACTGCCTTTGCGCTGTTTTGAAAGTATGAACATGTATACTTCCTCCCGGCCATTCCTGCCATCGATTACGACCAGTTGATAAGCAGTGTTATCCGTGATGACCATCTGCCCGGTTTTGTAACTTTTGAAGTTTAATATGGACCTATAGGCAGGGTCTCTGACGAGAACACGAAAGTGGTTAAGAGGACCGATGTGCAGCTTGTTTTTAGGAGATGAGAAGTTGAACATGGTGATTACTCCACTATCGCTTTGATCGTTTTGTTGCAGGGCGCGCAGCTGTATGCCCACTACTTCTTCCGGAGAAAGCGCCTTATCTGGTTTTAAATATGTCCATTTAGATGTAGAGGTGGTTTCTGCATTAGGTGTCATGTAAGAGGCGTAATGCTGCTCTTCTATTGTTGGCATGGCGGGGAACTGCACCCAGAATAGTATCAGCAGGAGAACCCCTATTACGAGCATTATCTTGTCAAACACGTTATCTTTTCCCTTCATATAAATATGTACTTTATTTAGGTAACAAGGGTTGTGGAGTTATCCTTTTTTGGGGTGTAGGGCTATTGTAGGGTAGGCAAGAGAGAATATTAGCAAACAAACCCGAAGGCCTGCGTATACCTTCATCATTGTATTCTCATGAAGAACGTCCTGACCAGTGATGTAAGGAAAGCGCTTGACTGGCTAAAACATCAGCCTGTCTTGCTGCGGCTGCGGCAGCGGTATCCTAATTTATCACGGTTCTTCATCAACCGGTTCAACACCAGGGTGTTTGTCGGCTTGCCGCTTACGCTGGTGCTGTTGGTGTTTGTGGTGAACATGGCACTTTTGTCGCAGCTGACGGAGAGCGTGCTGGAGTCTGAGGGAATGGTGGTTTTTGATGAACATTTCACTTCACTGCTTTACAAAGTACGCTCCGATACCCTAAGCAAGATGTTTTTTGCCTTTACCCTACTGGGTGAGCGGGAGGCTGTTTTTATAATCGGAGGCTTTGTCTCGGCTATTTTTCTCTACCGCAGAAATTATGTGGCGCTATTTGCCTTCTGGCTAACGCTTGCCGGAGTAGGGCTTTCCACCAGGTATGGCAAAACCTTTATCAGCCGGGAGCGGCCTGCCGACGTTGCTTACTATGTAGTAGAGCACTTTTCCTTCCCGAGCGGCCATGCCACCACAGCCATTGCTATGTTCGGCATACTGGCCTACTTCCTGTACCGGCATTATGAGGCACCCACGCAACGGAAGTTGGTGCTGTGGCTAGCTGCAATTCTGATTTTACTTATAGGCTTCAGCAGGATCTATCTGGGAGTACACTATTTATCGGATGTGCTGGCGGGTTTCCTGCTCGGAGCGCTCTGGCTATTGGTCGGGATTAGCTTAACGGAGGTTATGATGTACCGGAAAAAGAAGCGTTCCCGGATAAATGGCGCTTAAGCCTGCACCCTATGGCAGGAAGCGACGTATGTGGCATATTTAGACTATATGGGAATTAGAATATATAAAAGGCTCCTGTGTCTTGCCTTCACACTGTGTCTGCTGCTAACCACCGCGCCTACGGCTTTTGGCTATGGCATTTTGGCGCACCAGGCAGTGGTGGATGCCGCCTGGGAGAAGAGCCTGAAGCCACTCCTGCTTCAGCGTTTTCCCAATGCTACTGAAGAAGAACTGCAGCAGGCACACGCTTTTGCCTATGGTGGCTCTATTGTGCAGGATATGGGGTACTTTCCCTTTGGCAACGTCTTTTTCACTAACCTGACGCACTATGTACGCAGCGGCGATTTTGTGATGAACATGGTAAACGCCTCTGAAACGTTAAATGAATATGCGTTTGCGTTGGGCACGATGGCTCACTATAACGCAGATATTTACGGACACCCCATTGGTACCAACCAGGCAGTACCACTAGTTTATCCCAAAGTACGCGAGGAGCATGGCGACACGGTAACCTACGAGGAAAATCCGCTCGCTCACATAAAAACAGAGCTCGGATTTGATGTACTGCAGGTGGCGCGAAGCAACTTTGCGCCGGAGGCATACAGGAATTTTATTGGATTTGGGGTTTCGGAGGAAGTGCTGCAAAAGGCGTTTGTAGAAACCTATGGGCTGGAGTTAAACAAGGTGTTCATGAACCTGCCGCTGGCTGTCGGGAGCTATCGTTACACTATACGGAACTTGTTCCCAAAACTAACAAAAGCTGCCTGGCAAGCTAAAAAGTCAGAAATACAGGAAGCGCAGCCTGGAATTACCCGACGTAGGTTCGTTTACCATATGAACAAGGCAAAATTCCATGAAAACTGGGGGCAAAACTATGAGCGGCCCGGGTTTTTCACACGCATCCTGGCCTGTTTCATTAAAATGCTCCCCAAAATAGGCCCATTGCGTCCTCTTGCTTTCAAACCACCTACTCCGGAAGCAGAGGAGCTGTTTTTAAAGAGCTTCAACGCCACAGTAGACGGTTATAGTGCCATGCTGGGTCAGTTGGGGCAGGGAAAACCTGTTATGAAGAACATGCACCTTGATACAGGACAACAGACAGCGCCAGGACAATACGAACTAACAGATGAAACCTACGCAGAGCTGTTGAAAAAACTAGATGACAACGATTTCAAACAGGTAACTCCTGCTTTGCAGTCCCATATTCTTCAGTTCTATAAAGAGGCTCGTGCACCACATCAAAAAGAGGGAACAGATGATTGGGAAGAGACGCAGGAGCAGCTTATAAGGCTAGCCGCTATGCAGCTGTAAACAGCCCGTTCGGGATTTGAGCGATACAGATGGCAACTTAAGAACTGCTGCTGCCGGGAAGGAAGAAAAATAAGTAAACAAGAAGAGCAGTAAAGCAGAAACACAGCGGCAGACGCAACTATATCGGTAAATTCACGATAAACTACTTTAGACTCTGGCAATAGCCAAAAACATGTAAAGAGATTGCCAGGGCTTAAAAATCGTACTAAACTTAATAAAGATAAAACCATGGAAAACAACTTAAATAATAAATCAGCACAAGGTAATAACAACACATCTGGTAAAGGTTCTTCTGCATCAGGCAACATGAACAGCAACCAGTCAGCGCAAGGCCGAAGCAACCAGCAGGCTACATCAGGACAGGGAGGCATGAAGAACATTCAGGACATGCTGCAGCAGTACTCAGGCCCAATTGCTAAGAAAATCAACGGCCTTACTACTACGCAGAAAATTGTGGGTGGCTCTTTACTTGCCCTGGGTGCAGGTTGGATTGCGATGAACACTGGAAATAAAGAAAAGCTTAAGAGCAAAGCCAGTGGTTTAACATCTTCCGCCAAGCAGATGATGAACAAGAACAAAGGCAACAATTCAAGTGATAGTACTTCCAGAGGTAACTCTAACAGCAGCAATGCTAACAGAACTGGAAGCTCTGCTATGGATGCAAGAGCAAAATAAGCTTGCTAGCAGCAGCTACAATAAAAAGCAAAACGAGCCGGGCCTGAAAGCCCGGCTCGTTTTGCTTTAGACAAATGAAAGGGCGCCTTTTCGGTTGCCACATTTATTTGCAAGAACTAAATTGTTGGTACTTATGCAGTTCTTCCACGTACAGCCGAATACACTTCATCAAACCTAAACTAAGCTAATGACAGATAAAATAACGCTTCAGTTTGACCCGCAGCAAAGCCTGAACCCCGAAGGGAAGCACGTGCGCGACGGCTTATCGACAGCACTCCGTACAGGAAACAACCTTTGGCTGAGTTGCGATGAGCGTACCACGATTGAGCGGCTCACCCTCACCAGCGACGGTTCCTTTGCCAAACATCGCTCCTTTGACCTGACAAACTACCTCGACTTGCCCGACGCAGACAACAGCGAGATTGACATTGAAGGAATGGGCATGGCGGGTAATTACCTTTGGATTGTGGGCTCGCACAGCTTAAAGCGCAGAAAGCCGCGTCGGCACGATTCGGTGAAAGACCAGATGAAGCGCCTGGCTAAGGTAAAGAACGACCCGAACAGGTACTTGCTGGCCCGCATCCCCTTTCTGCTTGATGAAGCCTCAGGAGACTACGTGCTGCATAAAACATGTGAAGATCCTGAGCAGCCCGGCCATGTGCTGCGGGCGGCACAACTGCGTGGCAACAGCACCAGCAGCATTCTGACAGATGTGTTGCAGCAGGATGAGCACATAGCGCCTTTCATGCATATTCCCGGTAAAGACAACGGCTTTGATGTGGAAGGACTGACGATTAGCGGCAAGCGCATCTTTATAGGTTTGCGTGGGCCCGTTCTCAGAGGCTGGGCCATGGTGCTGGAAATAGAGACGGAGGAAGATGAAAACGGCATACTCCACCTGAAGCAGCTGACGGAGAAGCGGCCTTACAAAAAGCACTTCCTGAACCTGCGGGGCAAGGGTATACGTGAACTCCGTGTCTGCGGAAATGATATCTACATCCTGGCTGGTCCCACCATGGACCTGGATGGCGTTATCGCTATTTATCGCTGGCCGGATGCCCTTCTGAACCAGGAGGAAGCCTTTCTGCACAACAACGAACTGGATCGCCTGGCCGAGGTGCCGCATGGCAGAGGAGAAGAGTCCGGGAAAGACAAAGCAGAAGGGCTTGCTATTTTTGATGAAGAGCATGTACTGGTAGTGTTCGACAGCCCGACAGATGCCCGCAAAGAGGGGGATAACGCTGTGATAGCCGATAGGATGAAAGTGCTGAAATGACTCCGGCTAAAACTTTCTGAACCGCAAGGAGCTAAAACAGGTAAAACAGCCAAAGGAAAATCCATAAACCTGAAAGCTATGAATAATCTACTTAAGAACTTTGCCGGTGGCCTTGCAGCTGCCTGTGTCGTAACGGCGGTACACGAAACCCTTAGAAGAGTCGTATCTGATGCTCCGCGCATGGACGTGCTGGGCATGCGTTCTATTTCTGAACTCATGCAGAAAGCAGATCTGGAACCTCCGCAGGACAAGGACGAGCTACACACCTGGGCTCTGGCAGGCGATATTATTTCCAACTCACTTTATTACAGCCTGGCTGGCACGGGCAAGGATGCCTGGTGGCGGGGTGCTGTATTAGGTGCCGCTGCTGGTGTGGGTGCGGTGCTTCTGCCGGGCCCACTTGGATTGGGAGAGGAGCCGAGCAATAAAACAACAAAAACACAGGCCATGGCTGTTGGCTACTACCTGCTTGGCGGCCTTGTAGCTGCTGCTGTAGGTTATGCCCTCCATGAGGATGAATAAATTTAAACGCAATACCAGCAAGAGAAAAGGGAGGCACTGCACAGTGCCTCCCTTTTCTCTTGCTGGTACAGAACCTATAGCCTATCAGTAGCCATTGTCTGTTGTTGGCGTTGTAGTACGGGGAGCATTGCTTCCGTTATTCTGGCTGTTACCGTTATTCTGTGTATTGCCGTTGTTTTGGTTGTTGCCGTTATTTTGGTTATTTCCGTTGCTTCCGGGGTTGCCGCTGTTGTTGTTCTCGTTGTAGGTGTTGCCATCGTTGTTATAGTTAACATCGGTGTTGGCAGTATCCAACGGGCTTACGTTTTCACCCGCAGGGCCGCCGCCTGCGTTTCCGCTACTCATGTTGCCGGCGCCCTCAGATGCTGTTGTCCCGGTGTCTACGCCAGTCGTATTCTCTGATGTGCAGCTGCTTAGGCCAACGCCTGTAAGCATGGCTGCCGAAAGTATAAAAGCATATGTTGTTTTCATGATTTCTATCTTTAGTTTCTAAAAAGTATTGTATTGTTTACGAGGTAAGAGGAAAATCGATAATAGGCATTTTTTCAGGCTACCTTTCCGGCTCATTGGCACAAACGCAGAGTACCTCCCGTGTAGGTACCGCTACCTGGTAATTCGGTAAAGAAGGTTCCTTCATATAAACCACTTGCAGCTGTGTAATAGGCTTGGCCGGGTTGTCTTCGTTCCAGCGTCGCATCATGTAGTTGCAGTAGTAGGGCCGCATGTAAGCATTGTTTACAAATAAATAGTTTTCGGAGTACTTGCGCCAGCGGTCGTTCTTAAACAGCGACATAACAGAGGCCGGCTTCACGTCATCCACTTCTTTTCCCTGTTGGTTCAGGTCAATTGCTTTGCCGCTGGCAGTTTGCCCTTCCAGTATATACCAGCCATCATCCCGAAAAACAATCGGAGCAAACATACCCCAATGCTGGTCCAGGCGCAGGAGGTAGCCGAACCACCTGCTGCTATCCGGTAGCTTGTGCACAGGCAGGTGCGTTCCGCTCAGGTTCCACCAGATGCAGTAAAGCAGTGTGACAGAAACAAAACCGTTCCGAATATGTGGCAGCAGGTGTGCCGGTATCAGGGGGCGGTGTAGTTTTACCTGAATACTTAGCAGGGCAGGTTTCCGGAGCCGCTTGAATACTTTTTTAAAGTGACCGGTCTTAGGCCTTCTGAAGGAGGAAAGAAGCCGCCTGTCTATCCAATCCATAACGGGAGTAGGAAGAAGGCCAGCTACAGAGGCAATGTTGATAAGGTAAAACAAGCCCACAAAAAGCGTCAGGCTAATGCCGATATGGAAACTTACCAGCACGCCCACCACCACCATCCTGAAGAAGTTCGTGTAGAATGGGATAAGCAGCAGGAATGGTAGCAGCAATTCTGTATAGTAAGCAGAAAGAGTTAGTACACGCAATAGCTCCGGGTAAGGATAAATGAGCCTGCCCATCGGCATCAGAATCTGGTCCAGGCTCAGGGCATAGTACAGGGCGGTGCCCTCGGTGTGCCACTCCGGAGAGTTCTTCAGTAAAGCAGTACTGACGTAAACCAAACCCACCTGCACAATATAGGCTACTGTGGCTGCGCTAAAATAGGTTGTATCAGAAGAGGTGTGGGAAGGCTGTTGGCTTTTCCGGGCGGCATCGTAAGAATAGAACTTACCCCATGGCAGAAAGATCCCCCAGAATATGAGCATCCGCAGAAGGTCGTCGCCGCCCTGCCCTATCAAGAGGTTCCTGTTTTGCAGCGATATAAGCAGAAGCCAGCTTGCTACAGTTGCCAGCCTTGTTCTGTAGCCTATCAGCATACAAAAAGCAAAAACAGCGGCTATGGCAAACAATACCGCCTGAAACTGCCACAGCCCACTCATTGCGTGGAAGGAGAATAAATAAGGTAACCATTGATACTGGTGCAGCACATGCAGTGGCAGCACGCCCATGTTGGAGTAATGTGCCTCCAGGTCGGTTGCCCTGATGGCGAGGTCTATGAGAATGATACCTGCCAGCCAGACACGCATAACAGCCAGCGCACGCAGGTCTACCGTGAAAACTTTGCGTAAATATAGCTGAAGGTACTTCATCTGTGATGACACTAAAGGGTGCTAAAAGCAAAAGGCAAAGACCTGATGGTATTTGCCTTTTGCTTTATATCATGTTAATTATTACTTGTTGCCATACTATTACATAGTAGTACCACCTGTTGTACCAGTAGTAGTTCCAGCTGTTGTACCAGTAGTAGTTCCAGCTGTTGTACCAGTGGTAGTTCCAGTTGTTGTGCCGGTAGTAGTTCCAGTTGTTGTACCGGTAGTAGTTCCAGTTGTTGTACCGGTAGTAGTTCCAGTTGTTGTACCGGTAGTAGTTCCAGTTGTTGTACCGGTTGTTGTTCCAGTGGTAGTACCGGTTGTTGTACCAGTGGTAGTACCAGTTGTTGTTCCAGTGGTAGTACCGGTTGTTGTACCAGTGGTAGTACCAGTTGTTGTTCCAGTGGTAGTACCGGTTGTCGTGCCATAGGTAGTAGTACCTGCGGTCGTTGTTCCGGTAGTAGTGGTACCCGTCGTAGTAGTACCATAATCATCTGTGGTGTTCGTACCGTCAGTTGTTGTATCACCAGTTGTACAGCTAGACATCAGGCCTGCTATCACAAATGTTGATGCACAAAGATTTAAGAATGTCTTTTTCATAGCTTTATTGTTTGTTTAAGTATTTACTAGAGTTGTTAAACTTTTGTTTGTTTGAGTCCAGGCACTTACCTAAGCCCTTTAACTTTAGATAAGCTTTTACGAGCCGCAAAAAAAACAAGACAAGATTTTGTGCAATAAATCATGATTATTAAGGGATTGGGGGTATTTTGTAAGTTAACACGAGCAAAATCAATACAAAATGGCAGCAGCGACAACCGATAAGGAGTGCAATTGCAAGGAACAAGCAACAGCACGGGAGCTTTAAGAAGGGGTGTTTAGGAGGGCCAGGTATTCCTGCTTGGCTGTTTCCAGTTCTGCTATAATCTCCTGCCGCTGCTGCCTTAGCACCGAGACAAGATCCTGGCGCCTGGCAAAGAGCCTTAGCAGTAACAGGTGTTCCTGTGTGTGCTGCAGGGTGCTCCAGTAGTGCAGGGCGAAGAATCCGCTCAGGGGCAGGCTCAGGATGTATAGGAGCGCCCACGGCAGTGTTAGATCCAGCAGGTCTATTACCAGCCGACCAGCTAGCAGGTAAAACAAAGGGAACGTGAAAATGCCAACTGTCAGCATGATAGGTGCATACCATTCTTCCTCCTTTGTAACGGCTCTGGCAACCTTGGAAGGGACGATGTACGGAATATAATTGTGCAGCACGCCATACAGATGAACAGGTAAACCAGCAATCAGGTAAAACAGGTTCAGGAGACTCTGCCGCAATATAGTTTTGCTCCTTTTTCCCATCAGAGCATCCTGCAGGCGCAGGCGCTTCAGTTGTAGCATGTAATTGTTTAACTTCTGTTTTAACGCCACCACCCGCACAGGCGCCGTTTGGCTGAAGTATTCAATGCTTTTTAAAATGGTTTTGGTAAGCAAGAAGTCGTGTTCGGGCGCTGACACATCGGGCGGGGCTGCTGTTGCCAGATGTTCTTTATAAATGGCCTCTATCTGCCGTGCCAGCTCGTCTTCCTCATCGGTTGGCGTGTGGATAATGAGGCGCTCTAGTCGCTGTCGGATTTCCTCTGTCAGGGTCAGCACAGCTGTCTGCCCGTCCTGTTGGTAAGCGGCGGCATAATCAGCAACAGTAATCGGCTCCCCGATATTCACGAACACATTGCTCCGGAAACGGGTGGGAGCAGCGTAGTTGAGGCCCACCGGCAGAATTTTTATACCCAGGAGGTTATAGTTAACATCGGCTTCAGCGCCTAAAGCAATACGGGCCGTTCCCGTCTTTATTTTACGCAGACGCCGTTGGTTAAAGCTGTTCCCCTCAGGGAAGATGAGCAGGGTCTTCTGCTGCTGCAGGGCCTTAAAGCTGGCGGCAAATGCCTCATCGTTGCTGACTGGCTGGTCCGGGTTGTCCTCGCGGCGGTGAATCGGGATAAGGTGCATCTGGCGCAGCATCCAGTTCTGGAGTCCGGAGCCAAACACCGTACTCTTGGCAATAAAGTGCACCGGCTGGCGCAGCAGCGAAGCTGTCACAATCGGGTCCATGAAAGTGTTGGGGTGGTTCGAGACCACTAACAGAGGACCATTTTCCGGCACCAGGGAACGGTTGCGCACTTCAAACCTGCGGAAGAACACCCACAGCCCTGCTTTATAAAACAGTTTCAGGATAGTATACAGCATGGCCGAGTCAGTTGGCAAAAGTTAACAACGCCTGGTAAACGCCCTCTACTACCTGTGCCATACGTGCTATGTCCAGTGTGGCAAGTGTGTCTGTTTTCTTGTGGTAATTGTTGTTGCGATAGAAGGATGTATCCGTAATCATAAGCGCATTGTAGCCAAAGTGCCAGTAGTTGAGGTGGTCAGAAAAATCGACTCCGGGTACGGAAGCAGGTGCCGTAAGCGACTCGACCGGCAGTGTAGCCTTACGCTTGAAGTTGCGCGTGAACTTGGTGCCAAAGTCTCCGTTTGCGAACTTCTGCACCACGGCAATGAAATTGGCCCGGGTGCCATACTTCAGCTTCATGGGCGCTAGCGGGTAACTTTGGGAGTTTTTGGCATCCGAGAAGAAGCCGATCATCTCCAGTGACACCATACCCATTACTTCTGCCTGCGCCTCTTTCAGCGACTTGGCGTGTACATAACTCCCCATGTGCTCTGTCCGGAAGTAGGGTGGTTCTTCCAGGGTATAGGCTACAAAACCGACCCGAAAAGGAAGTTTGTGCTGTTGCAGCAGCCTTGCCAGTTCCAGCATTCCTGCCACGCCGCTGGCGTTGTCGTCGGCCCCGGGCTGATCCCCATACACATCGTAATGTGCTCCTATCACCAACATAGGGCCTTTCTTAGGGCCAGTAGAGAGGATGATGTTACGGTAGTTCTTTCCGTCTACCTGGTACACCTGCTCTGTAACCTGCCCCTGCAGTGCCACGAACTCGGTTTTTATATAATCGGCTACCTGGTTCAGGGCGCCCAGGTTCCGGTGGTTGCGCGCTTCCGGCGTGGAGGTGATAGCCTCCAGGTGCCGTTTCAGTTGCAAGGTGTCCGCCATCGGTGCGGTGGCAAAACCAACGGCTGCAAAAGCCAGCAAGCACAAGAGCAAAAGGAGCTTTCTCATAAGGCATTAACGCAGTAAACAGGAATAGCAATATAAGTATTTCCCTGATTTGTGCCTGCCTGGGGGCGGAAGGATTGTGCTGTGGGGTAAGGCTTTGTGCTGATAAATATGAAAGTACAGGAAGGGGAGATGAGGGGACATCATTCCGGACAGCCAGGTCCTGTTATCCAGAAGCCAGGTTCTGCCTTGCGGCGGTAGCATGTACCTCAGCGTTTCCCTTTGCAGCCAGAGAGTTTGCGTGAAGCACCGGTATGCCCGTAAACCTTTAAATAAAATCTAAGTTTGCAGTTGTAGTAACAAGTTAAGCAGCAATGAAAAAAATGACACTAATATATGTTCAGGATGCCCTGTGTGGCTGGTGCTATGGTATGAGCCCTGTTATGCAGCAACTATACAGAGAGCACCAGCAGGAATACAATTTTGTAGTGCTGAGTGGTGGCATGATTCGGGGCAGCAACGTGCGTCCTATCAGTGGCATGGCAGACTATATCCGGCAGGCATCCAAACAACTGGAGGCAGTAGCAGGGGTAAAGCAGACACAGGCTTATCATGAGGAAATCCTGGACAAAGGTATTTACATCACCAATTCGGAACCACCCGCCATTGCCCTGCTCATACTGAAGGAGAAGTTCCCGGATCAGCAGGTGCCCCTGGCCGCAGCCATACAGAACCTGCACTTTGTAGAGGGAAAAGACCTGAACGAGGTAGAGACTTACCTTCCGGTAGTAAGACAGTTCGGGGTGAGTGAGGGTGAGTTCAAAACGAAGTTCGTGAGCAAGGATTATGCGGATATGGCCAGGCAGGAGTTTGAGCTGGTGGAGAAATGGGGCATCAGCGGGTTTCCGGCTGTGGTGTGCGAGGCCGGGGAAAAGTTGTACCTGGTAGCGCAGGGCTACCAGCCCTACGACCAGCTTATAATAAGACTGGCGCAAATACAGCAGGAGGCTGCCGAAGAGAACAAGGGGTGATTATGCTTCTACCGACAGCAGCCACTCATAGGCCGATGTCAAGTCCTCGAACACATGTACCTCAAAGGGAAGGGGATACTGCTTGCTGTTCAGGAAATGAACCAGTTGCTCTGCCGCCACCTCGTCGAAGGAGTTGATTGCGGCAAAACGCTTGAGCGGAAGCTGGCTGAATTCCGGAAGAAATTCAGTGGCGGTCCATTGAATATCTTCTAAAGGGAGTGGCGGAAGCAGGCGCCTGTCTGAGATCGCGAACGGAATGTTCAGTTCTTTGATGTAGTTGGACGTCATGATAACAGCGTCGCGGTACTGCTGGCTGCTGCAGCCGCCGTACCACTGGCTTATCAACACGTGGTGTGCCGCGTAGTATTCCAGATGTATATACTCAGAGTCGAATAAGACCATAGTCAGCGGCATTAAGAGGTATTTAAATATTTTAATATTACTAATAACTACCTTAATAACAAATACTTTTACTTATTTTAAATCGTGTTTTAAGAAGAAAAAAATGAGCTTTAGGTTAGTTGACCCCTTAAGCAGCATGATTAATGAGCTGTATTAGCCACAAATAAATCAGCCCCGGCATAGGTGCTTCCTATAGCCAGGGCTGTAAAGTTTATGATGTGCTTAAAAATGAGTTACTTAGTGCGAAGCGTATTGGCGTTGCTGCCGTCCAGTTTACGGGTATCAGCCTCATCTTTTGCAGCGGCATTGCCTCCTTCTTCCTTGCCCTCAAAGCCTCTCTCCATTATATCGGTTTCATCTTTCTTTATACCTGTTAGTGGCTCCGGGTTCTCGTCCGGCAGGCGCTTACTTTCATCTGAGTTCGTGATGAAATCGTCTTCTTTTGGTGCTTCCATAGTCTTGTTGCTTTTGCTTTTATTCTTTTTTACGCAGATCAGCCTGATTATGTGTAAAGTATTTCTGCTGCATCGAATTTTTGGCGGGTGTATAGCGTTACTGTCCCGGAGAAAGATAAACAGAAGAAGAGGATGATAGCATTACAATACCTGATGATATGGCTTGTCCTGCTCCTGCCCGCTACGGCAGGTTTGCAGGAAAATGATTTACAGGCCGCAGTAGAGGCAAATTTTAAAGAGCTGAATGCAGTAAGGCAGAACCCTGCCCAATATGCTGTTATTTACAAAGTGCCTGCCCTGCGCAAGGTGCCAGCCAAGCCCGCCCTCGTGTGGGACGAAACGTTGGCAAAGCTGGCGCAGCAGAAAGCAGAGGATATGGCTTCAAAAAACTACATGGCGCATGTAGACAAAACAGGGCGCGGCATGAACTCTTACCTTTGGCAAGCGAACTACCCTCTGCCGGATTTTTACTCTAAAGAGGTAAGAGCGAACAATGTGGAGTCTATAGCGGCCAATACAGCCGGCCCGATGGACTTTGTGAAGCAGTTAATTATAGATGAGGGCGTGCCAAACCTGGGTCACCGGAAGCACCTCCTTGGTTTTAACGACGGTGACACGCCGGCCACGCATGTGGGCATTGGCATTGCCTATAACCCAAAAGCGAAGTACAAATACTATTGCAGCATTCTGATTGCGCCGAAGGTGGAGAACCAGTAGGCGCAGCTGAACTGCCGCAGAATGGTCATTACAATTTATTGATTTTCAAACAAAATGAATTTCCCTTTGCCCGGCTTAGCATTTTGCACTAACTTTGGGCAATTTATAGATACCAACCCAAATGCCTAAAGACACCAGTATTAAATCCGTTCTCATTATTGGTTCTGGACCCATCATCATCGGCCAGGCCTGCGAATTCGATTACTCCGGCTCCCAGGCCGCCCGCTCGTTACGGGAGGAGGGTATTGAAGTAATACTCATCAACTCTAACCCGGCCACCATCATGACTGACCCTGTAACGGCAGACCATGTATACCTGAAGCCGCTGGAGAAGAAGTATATCATTGAAATTTTAGAAAAGCATAAAATCGATGCGGTGCTGCCTACAATGGGCGGCCAGACAGCATTGAACCTGGCAATTGACTGCGACAAAGCCGGTATCTGGAAAAAGTACGGCGTTCGCATTATCGGTGTGGACATCAAAGCCATCGAGACGACAGAAGACCGTGAGGAGTTCCGCCTGAAAATGCTGGAGCTTGGCGTGAATGTTTGTAAAGGCGAAACAGCTACTTCTTTCCTGGAAGGTAAAGAGATTGCGCAGGATATTGGATTCCCGCTTGTTATCCGTCCGTCATTTACGCTGGGTGGCTACGGCGGTGGCTTCGTAAATACGCCGGAAGAGTTTGACGCTGCCCTTACCCGCGGCTTGCACGCATCGCCTACACACGAGGTGCTGATTGAGCAAAGTATTATGGGTTGGAAAGAGTATGAGCTGGAACTGCTGCGCGACAACATCGGCAACGTCATCATCATCTGCTCTATCGAGAACTTCGACCCGATGGGGGTGCATACCGGCGACTCTATTACGGTGGCTCCTGCTATGACGCTTCCTGACACGGTGTACCAGCAGATGCGCGACCTGGCCATTAAAATGATGAATGGCATCGGGCAGTTTGCAGGTGGCTGTAATGTGCAGTTCTCTGTGAGCCCGGATGATGATAAGATCATCGCCATCGAGATTAACCCGCGTGTTTCTCGTTCTTCTGCCCTGGCCTCTAAGGCCACAGGTTATCCAATCGCCAAGGTTGCTGCAAAACTGGCCATTGGTTATAACCTGGACGAATTGAAAAACGCCATCACTAAGACAACATCCGCTTACTTTGAGCCGGCACTGGACTACGTGATTGTGAAGATACCGCGCTGGAACTTCGATAAATTCCCGGGTGTGAACCGTACGCTGGGGCTGCAGATGAAGTCTGTGGGCGAGGTAATGGGTATCGGCCGTACCTTCCAGGAGGCACTGCAGAAGGCTTGCCAGAGTCTCGAGATTAAGCGAAACGGCATCGGAGCTGACGGCAAGGAGAAGACGAGCTACGATGAGCTGATAAACAGCCTGAAAAACCCGAGCTGGAATCGCCTGTTCAGCATCAAAGATGCCATGCGCATCGGTATCCCGACCAGCACCATTCAGAAACTCACGAAGATCGACCCGTGGTTCCTGGCGCAGATTGAGGAGCTGGACCAGATGGAGAAGGAAATAGAGAAGTACAACCTGGATAACATACCAGCCGACCTAATGCGTGAAGCAAAGGTGAAAGGCTATGCCGACCGCCAGATTGCTCACCTGCTGCGTTGCAAAGAAAGCGAAGTGCACAGTGCGCGCACAGAGATGGGCATTAAGCGCGTGTTTAAAATGGTGGATACCTGCGCCGCTGAATTTGAGGCAAACACTCCGTACTACTACAGCACCTTCGATGGTGAGAATGAGAGCATCGTAACAAACAGAAAGAAAGTGGTGGTGCTGGGTTCTGGCCCGAACCGTATCGGGCAAGGCATCGAGTTTGACTACAGCTGTGTGCACGGGGTGCTGGCAGCGCGAGAGTGCGGCTACGAAACCATCATGATCAACTGTAATCCGGAAACGGTAAGTACAGACTTTGATATCTCTGACAAACTGTACTTCGAGCCGGTGTTCTGGGAGCATATCTATGACATTATCCTGCACGAGAAGCCAGAGGGTGTGATTGTGCAGCTAGGCGGACAAACAGCCTTAAAGCTGGCAGAGAAACTGCACCGTTATGGCATCAAGATTTTCGGAACCAGCTACCAGGCACTTGACCTTGCCGAAGACAGAGGCTCATTCTCAAGGTTGCTCCGCGACCTGTCCATTCCTTACCCTCCGTTTGCTGTAATTGAGACAGCGGAAGAGGCGCTGGAACTGAGCAAGGAACTGAAGTTCCCGCTGCTGGTGCGCCCGAGTTATGTGTTGGGAGGCCAGAGCATGAAAATCGTGATAAACGAGAAGGAACTGGAAGCCCACGTAATTGACCTCCTGAAGGATCACCCAGGTAACAAAGTGCTGTTAGACCACTTTCTGGACAACGCCATTGAAGCAGAAGCTGATGCTATCTGTGACGGGCAGGATGTGCATATCTGCGGTATTATGGAGCACATTGAGCCTGCTGGTATCCACTCCGGCGACTCTTATGCAGTGCTGCCTCCGTTTGACCTGAGCGAGAACGTGCTCAACCAGATTGAGGAGTATACCAAAAAGATTGCGGTGGCGCTGCAGACAGTAGGTGTTATCAACATCCAGTTTGCCATCAAGGACGAGACCGTGTACATCATTGAGGCCAACCCAAGGGCTTCGCGTACATTCCCGTTCATTGCAAAGGCATACAAGGAGCCGTACATCAACTACGCCACCAAGATTATGCTGGGCGAGAAGAAGGTGAAGGACTTTGAATTCAATCCATACAAGCATGGATATGCTATCAAGGTGCCGGTATTCTCTTACAACAAGTTCCCGGAAGTTAACAAGGAGCTTGGCCCGGAAATGAAATCCACTGGTGAAGCCATCTACTTCATCGACGACCTACAGGACGATTACTTTACGCAGGTTTACTCAGAAAGAAACCTGTACCTCAGCAGGTAGTAAGTTGAGAAACAAGAAGTCAGAGCCTCCCCAGAAATGGGGAGGCTTTTTTGTTGCTGCTGGTTCAGTGTCTGTATTTTCTTCCTGGTAGCGAGCTGCATGGATTGCGCAGTATGTGGCTTATTCTGTAGCTTTACACTGTAATTGTAAAATGTCGGACAGGAAAAACGGAGCAAAAGAACCGGATTTCCAGGCTGCTGCCCGTGTGAGCGCCTTCCTTTCCTGCCCATACTTTTTAAATTCTTTTGCAGGCATTTCATATAAAGGTAAGGTATGCGTACTTCTGTAGCTTTTGGGAACACAATGTGGCCTTTTGTGCTGCTCTGTTTAATGATGGGCTGTACAGCGCCACGCGCTGTTATTAACTCCGGCAAAGTAACGGCGGCGGGCAAGTTTAAGGCAGGTGTAAACTTTGGCGGCAACATTGCCACAGAGCCAATCGGGCAACTGGACGACATAGCCCGGTCGGCAGTAGATGCTATCGCGCAGAAAGACTCTGTTTACTATAACGGTGAAATAGAGACGGCCACAAGAGCGATGTTAGCTTATGCGCTGGACCCCGTAGGCCCTACCTTCGACTTATACCTGCGCTATGGTGTAGTTTCTCGTATGGACGTGGGGTACAAGTATGCTTCAGGAGTTCATGTGTTTGATACACAATACCAGTTCTTGGGCCCAACGGGCACGCCTGAGAATCCGGGAGCCGGAGCAACCGCGGATGTCTGGTATGGCAGTATCGGTTTGCAGTATGCTGGGCAAAGCTCTGAATGGGTGGATAAGCTTTTCCTGGGTAAGCTGCAGCCCCTGTTTCAGTTTACTGCGAAACGCAGGGACGTCACCGTTCCGCTTATCTTCAGCAAGTCTTTTGGAATAGAAGAAGAGAAAGGAAGTATTGCTTTTGGGGCAGTGTATAACTTTACTTCCATCCAGTACGGCTTTGAGCCTGGCAGGCTGTTTAAGAGGTATGGCGGTGATGTGGAGAAAGTTAATCCGCTCATGGAGAAGAACAACTTCAGCTCTTATGGCCTCTTTGTGAATGGCAAACTGGGCTTCAAATATATCTATGTATTACCCGCTCTTACCGTCTACTACCAGAACTACGGCGATTACAAGCTCTTGGATAATGCCTCCTACAGCTACTCCGGCTTTACGTTTATCCCGTCTCTGGGCGTACAGGCAAGCTTTGGAAGGGGAAGGCAGTAGTAAAGGTGCTGCACCCGCTGAAGTTGCGCACGCAGCAAAGCCTGGGTGAAGGAATCAGCTAAGGCGACAGCAAAAAGCTGAAGGCTGTGTTGTTCCGGAACTAAGCCCCTCTAAAAGGCATTTTAAGGTATACTTCTTATCTTTGCGGGCAATTACGTCAAAAAGGCAACAACAAAGTTTTGGCAGAGGAGTTGTAAGAAATAGGGTACTGTTTTTGCAGTCAGTACCTTACTTAAGAGAGCTTTATCATGATCAAATTCATATTCACCACACTACTCATTATTTTCTTCATCCGCATGGTCGCCCCGGTCTTGTTCAGGTGGCTTATCGGCATGTTTATCAAAAAGAAAATGCGCAACGGCACGTTCTTCTATACCAACATGCACCAGCAGCAACGCCAGCAACAGCCGCCATACAACAACGGCAGCCAGCAGAACGGCAGGACGAAAGGCAACGTGAAAATCGACTATATTCCGGAGCAGCCGGAGCGGAAGGATTTCAACGGAGGGGAATACGTTGATTATGAAGAAGTGAAATAAAACTGTTATCTTTCAACCTCTATTCTGAGGTTTTTGAAAGATATGACAACTACTTCCTTCGATTTTAAGCGGGATGCACTACCCCACATCATCGCTGTTCTTATTTTCCTTATTTTAACGGCCATATACTTCTCCCCGGTTCTTTTCGAGCAAAAAGGCCTGGCGCAGCACGACATACAGCAGTTCCAGGGTGGTGCCCGGGAAATACAGCAGTACCGGGAAGCTACCGGCGAGGAGGCGCTCTGGACAAATTCCATGTTCAGCGGTATGCCCGCCTACCTGATAAACACACACTTTCCCGGCGACTGGTCCCGCTACATACATTCTGTTTTAACATTCAACCTGCCAGCCCTGGCAGGTAATATTTTTGCTACGCTGCTGTGCGCGTACATTCTGTTGGTGGTCATGGGCATGAGCTCGTGGCTGGCCATTGTAGGCGCCATTGCCTTTTCCCTCACGTCCTACAACATCATCATTTTAGAGGCAGGCCACAACACAAAGTCGCTGACCATTGCTTACATCCCGATGGTGCTGGCGGGCCTGATTTACGCGCTGCGCCGCAACCTATGGATTGGGGCTGCCCTGTTTGCCGTGGGCCTTACGATGAACCTGCACTTCAACCACCTGCAGATGACATATTACATGCTGCTGCTGGTGCTGATTTTCGGTATAGTAGAGATTATTTACGCCATCAAGCACGGCACTTTTGCAGAGCTTCTGAAGCGTGGGCTGGTGCTGGCAGTAGCGGCTGTACTGGCCGTAGGCGTTAACTTTGGCCGTTTGTATACCACAGCAGAGTATAGCCAACACAGCATCCGGGGCAAATCTGAGCTGACGCAGCCAAACAGCGGTGACCGTGTTGGCAGTGGCCTTGACAGGGAGTATGCCTTTAACTGGAGCTACGGCATCAGCGAAACAATGACTTTGCTTATCCCGGACTTTTACGGTGGAAGCAGTGCTGCGCCTCTGGAAACAGACTCTGAGACCTACAGTGCCTTTACCCGAATGGGTGTGCCGCCGGTGCAGGCAGAGCAGATTGTGAAGCAGGGCCTGCCGATGTATTGGGGCCCTCAGCCGATGACCAGTGGTCCGGTTTACGTGGGAGCAATTGTGTGCTTCCTGTTTGTGCTGGGTATTTTTATTGTGGATAAACGCTGGGTGAGTTGGCTGGTGGCGGGTACGCTGCTGTCGTTTATGCTGGCATGGGGAAAGAACTTCGAAGCCTTCAACTACTTCATGTTCGACTACTTCCCGGGCTACAATAAATTCAGGGCAGTGTCCTCGGCCTTGGTGATTGCACAGATCACCATGCCTTTCCTCGCCATACTCGCCCTCTGGAAGCTCATTAATGAAAGAGGCCGGATTGAAGGGCTGGATAAGAAACTCCTCCTCTCAGGCGGCATCACGGCGGGAATTTGTTTGCTCGTGTGGCTTTTTGCCGGTACAGCCAGTTTTGTAGGAGGTTCCGACCAGCAGCTCATCCAGGCGCAGTTCCCGATTGATGCTATTCGTGCTGACCGTGAGAGCATGATGCGCAGCGACGCCTTCCGTTCCTTTGCTTTTATCCTCCTAGCTGCCGGCCTGCTGTATTTCTATGTAAAGGGCAAGCTTTCCGCTACGGTGGCCATTGCCGGAGTAGGCGTACTGGTGCTGGTAGACCTTTGGGCGGTAGATAAGCGCTACCTGAACAACAACGATTTTAGGGGCAATGTAGTGGCCGACTACTTTAGGCCTACCCCAGTAGACCAGCTGATTATGCAGGACAAGGACCTGAGTTACCGTGTCATTAACCTGGCGAACCCATTTAACGAAGCCCGTACCTCCTACTACCATAAATCTATCGGCGGGTATCATGGTGCCAAGCTGCGTCGCTACCAGGACCTGATCGACCGTCATATTTCACGGAACAACCTGGAGGTATACCGCATGCTGAATACCCGCTACGCCATTACGGGCGACCAGCAACAGCCGGTGCAGCGTGTGCCGGGAGCTTTGGGTAATGCCTGGTTTGTAGAGGAGGTGCAGCCAGTGCAGTCGCCGGACGAAGAGTTGGATGCCCTCACAATGTTTGACGCAGGCGAAACGGCTGTAATAGACGTAAGCAAGTTTCCAATTGAGAAGCAGAGCTTTTCGGCAGACAATGCCAACATCGAGCTGGTGGAGTACCAGCCAAATTACCTGAAGTATGAGTATGAGGCAGCCGAGGAAGGATTGGTAGTTTTCTCCGAGATATACTACGCCGATGGCTGGCAGGCCTACCTTGATGGGCAGCCCGTAGACCACATTCGGGCTAACTATGTGCTGCGCGCCATGCAGGTGCCGGCCGGGCAGCACACCATCGAATTCAGGTTTGCTCCGAAGGCCTATACGCTGGGCAATACCATTTCGCTTATATCCTCTATTTTGCTGCTGTTAGTGATTGTAGGAGCCATTGCTTACAGTGTAAAGAAGAAACCGACAAGGGAGGTGCCTGTTGTAGAGAAAGTGTAGGCAAGTCCTGTGTATCCTTCTTTCATCCTGTAAATCCTGAACCAGACAATAAGTTAAGAGCCTCAGCCAGCGCTGGGGCTTCTTTTTAAACCAAGTATGGAAGCACCACTGCAACAACTAACAGACCCACTCCTGCAGGAACACCAGGTGGAGCTCTGGATAAAGCGGGAAGACCTGTTGCATCCGGAAATACCGGGCAATAAGTGGCGCAAGCTGAAGTACAACCTGCAGGAGGCTAAGCAGCTACAACACCACACGCTCCTGACCTTCGGCGGAGCCTACTCTAATCACATTGCGGCCACCGCAGCAGCCGGCAAAGCTTTTGGCTTCAAAACAGTGGGTATCATCAGGGGAGAGGAATACCTGCCCTTGAACCCCACCCTCCTCTATGCTACATCATGCGGCATGCAACTGCAGTATATCTCCCGCGAAAAGTACCGGCAAAAGGGTGATGCAGCATTCTTGGACGAGTTGGCGGAGCAGTACGGAAAGCCCTATATACTACCGGAAGGTGGTACCAACAACCTGGCGGTGAAAGGCTGCACCGAAATCGTGCAGGACATCGCTATTGAATATGATTCTGTTTGCTGCGCCTCCGGCACGGGTGGCACGGTGGCTGGTATTATTGCTGGCTTGGCAGGCGAGAAGCAGGTGCTGGCTTTTCCGGCGCTAAAGGGCGGTGATTTCCTTCAAGAGGAAATAGAACAGCTGGTCCTTAACTACTGCGGGCAGACATATCAAAACTGGCGACTCATTACGGACTACCACTTCGGCGGCTACGCAAAAGTAAAAGCAGAACTGTTGGCTTTTATGAAGGCATTCCAGGACCAGCACCACATCCCTCTGGAGCCTATCTATACAGGTAAAATGATGTACGGCCTCTTTGATTTAATCCGGCAAAGCTACTTCCCCAAAGGCAGCCGCATTGTGGCTATCCATACCGGTGGTTTGCAAGGCAATGCAGGCTTTAAGGAGCGGCTGGGGATAGAGGTGTAACTAAACATCGAGCTTAGGCTTCCACTTTTCTATTTGCCAGCTGATTCCTGTGGCACCGAAGGCAAAAACGATGAACACGACACTTAACAGGAAGCGGCCGGTTTCATTTTCACTTGTAATGGTGGTGATGAACGCCTGCTGTAGCACCAGCAGCACACCAAACATTCTGATGGCAAGTGGTATCCTGTCCTTTAGTAAAGCTATGGCTCCAAAAACATACAGCGGGTAGAGAAGCAGCACAATCATGGTGTTATGAAACACCGAAAAGAACGGCTTTACGTTTCCCCAGAACAGCAGGAAGCGCAAAGCGGACATCCTGAAAAAGTAGGAGGTATTGTCACGCACAAACAGGTAGAGCTTCGTAAGTGGAGAGGCGTCTGCCGGAGGCATAACAATAGGCTTGTCTGAATGCACTAGCAGGCCTTTGTACAGGTAAATCACTTCACCCTTCTCGTAGGTTTCTACAACAGTAAAAGACTGCAACAGGTACTGGTCAACCACAAGGATGGCGGCAAGCGGTACGATAACTACTGCAGTTAGGAGCAACCGGCGCTGCTGTTTGGTAGGGGCTGTTTGATATGCAATTGTAATCAGGTAAGCGGCATAGGCAACTACTGCTATGAACCCATTCGGCCGGACCAGCGCCACATACAGCAATACCGGAACCGCCCAAAGTGATTGCCTCACCGAATTAGTCCGCACGATGAGGTAGAAGGCGAACATCAGCAAGCTGACATATAGCGATTCAGTCATGATGAAGGCATGAAACAACTGCAGGTCGTACCAGATGATCAGTATAAAAGTAGCAAGTGCAGGAGCGAGTACATTACCAGCCAGCATTTTTGTGGTGCGGTAAAAGTAAACGGTGGCAACACCCGAAAGCAAGGTCTGCGCTATGATGACTCCTTTAAGGCCGATGCCTAATTTGAACAGAAGCGCCAGAAACAGTGGGTAACCCAAGTATTTAATATAATAGTTGTTGGCGAAGTAAAACTCATCTGCAATGGCATGGGCATATTTCAGGTACTCCCAAGAATCGTCGGTGGTGCGGACGCCATACTTGAAGAAAAGAGTAGTATGCAACACTGTCCAAAGAACAATCAACGCTATGTGTATTCTCTTTTCAGATGCTGTGCTTAACTGCGGGTGGGGCAGTAAAGCCTGTAACTTATTGGGCATGATTTCTGTTGGTATAGCGTAAAAATAACATAATTAACCACGCATCTGCTAAACTTATTTCACTACATGCCCCTGCTCCGCCTTCTGTTTAAACTCATCCCCTGGATTCTCATTATTTTGGCTGGAATTTTCCTCTGGCGCACCTTCGGGAGCTTTTTTGATAAGTCTGAGGAGAGAAAGGTGCCGGAGGTGGTGGTGAACTACAACACCGTGCTGACCTCCGTGGAAGATATGGGCCGTATGGAGCTGGTGCGTTACAATTTCAAAGATGTGGTGGAATACGAGAAAACTGTTTCCCGTTTCATTCCAAATTCCAAACTGGTGCTTATCGTATCCGGGGAGGCGGTAGGCTGTGTAGACTTTGCCAAAATCACCCAGGAGGATATTGAGTTTCAAGGCGATTCGTTGATACAGGTAGCACTGCCTGCACCAGAAATTTGCTATTACAAGGTAGACCACAGCAAATCGAAAGTCTTCAGTAAAGAGAACACTTACTTCCAGGATGCGGAGCTGGTGGAAGAGGGATACAAGTACGCTGAGCAGAACGTGAAGAAGGCAGCCCTGAATTCAGGTATCCTGCGCCAAACAACCGAGAATGCTGAGAAAGTCCTCAAACCCATGCTGGAGGAAATTACCGGCCGCCGTGTAGTGCTGGTGCCGCAGCGCAGAATCCAAAACCCACAGGTACCACCGAAGCGGTAAAAGCGACACACGTATTTCGTACTTTGTAGAACGACTTCAATACCGCCAGTTGCAATACGTACTTTGAGGCAGCAGGAAAATAATACAGCCGAATTCCCCCTCCTATTTTAGGGTAGGGCCGGGGGGAGGTAATTTCGCAAGTGAGTCTGGAGACTCGCTCCCATTGTATGTCACCGGTTAGATACCGGCGCCAGCGATTCCTTTTCAACTTTCTAACTTTTCAACTCTCTAACTTTCTAACTTTTTCACTGCCTCCTGCACCAGGTCATTTTCATAGCCTTTGCTCATGAGAAAGTAGCTTAGCTTCTGGCGGCGCGTGAACGGGTTCTTTTCTTTTTCAGAGGCATTTTTTTTCTCCAGCAGGTTCAGGAGGTTCTCCTCATACACCTCCGGGTCAATTTCTTTCATGCCCTGTTTGATGCAGTAGTCGGAGATGCCTTTGCTCTTCAGGCCCTGCATAATCTTGCGTCGGCCCCATTTCTTCAGGCCGTACTTGCCGCGTACATAGCTTTGCGCATAGCGTTCCTCATCAATCAGCTTCTCCTGGCTTAGGCGCACAATCAGTTCTTCCACATCGTCCGGCTCCAGGCCGTAGGAGAAGAGCTTGGTCCGAACCTCCTGCTGCGTACGGTCCTGGTAGGCACAATAAGCTGCTGCTTTTATCAAGGCTTCTTTGGGTGTGTAGTGCTTCTGTTGCTTTTGTCGCTCCAAATCTCTGGTGGGTTGGTTACTCAAATATAAACAATCTGCTGCTGTGCATGGTTCTTGGGCAAAATAAGAAAATTAAAGAGTTAGAAAGTTTAGGAGTTAGAGTTTCTACACCCGGCTGTAGAACCATTCAACACAACAATTAGCAATCAACAATCTAAAGCCTGACCTTTGTCGCCTGATTTGAATAAAAGCTTATGCTTTCCAAAGGAGTTAAGTACATGCTGCTGTCCACGCTGTTTTTCTCACTGATGAACGTTAGTGTAAAACTGGTGTCGCATATACCGGCGGTAGAGGTAATTATGTTCCGGTCCGTTATCTCGCTGATTATTAGCTTCGCTTACCTGCGCAGGGCAAACGTAAGCGTGTGGGGGAACAACCATGCCTGGCTGATAGCAAGAGGAGCAGTAGGGGCAACAGCGCTGATTCTTTTCTTTAATACACTACAGAACATCCCGCTGGCCACGGCCGCTACGGTGCAGTACATGTCACCCATATTCACGGCTATACTGGGGATTTTTATCGTGAAGGAGAAGGTGAGGCCCTGGCAGTGGGTTTTCTTCCTGCTCTCGTTTTGCGGCGTACTGGTAATTGAAGGGGTAGAGACAGGTGTTGATACGTTTTACCTGTGGCTGGGCGTGCTAAGTTCTGTTTTCTCCGGAATTGCCTATACCATCGTGCGCAGACTTAATACGCAGGAGCACCCGCTGGTCATTATCTTTTACTTTCCGTTGGTTACCTTACCGGTGGTAGGTATCTACTCCATGTTCAATTGGGTGCAGCCCGAGGGTTGGGACTGGGCGCTGCTGTTACTGGTGGGGATCCTTACCCAGTTGGGGCAGTATTACATGACCATGTCTTACCAGACCGAAGAAATATCTAAAGTTGCAAACCTTAACTACATCGGTATCATCTATGCCTTGTTCCTGGGCTTTATACTCTTTGGTGAAACGTTTGATGTGTGGACGTATGTAGGCATGGGGCTGGTGCTGCTGGGGGTGGTGCTGAATATGCGTTACAAAACACGGCTGACAAAGCAGGCGGCTCTGGCGCAGGCAAGCAAACCGCTTGAGAAGAATGGCCTGTAGCCAAATATGTGTAGGTGATCAAACATTTTGTGTTAGTTTTTTCGTTAGCAAAACAAGTCTCTGTTCTACTTGTAAAACCCTTTATGTCATAACTTTGCCTGCCAGCCTGGCAAAGCGCCATAACCCTTAGCACATGCGTCAATATTGCCTGCTCCTTCTGCTCTTTCTGCTGCCTCTTTTTTCCATGGCCGGTGTGTTGCGCGGCCGCATTGTAGACGAAAATGGCAAAGGCCTTCCTTTTGCCAGCATTTATATCAAGGAAACCGCCAGTGGCACTGCCTCTAACGATGAGGGCTATTACCAACTACAGCTTAAGCCGGGTACCTATACCCTCGAATTCAAGTATGTCGGTTACCGAGCCACGTTCGAGAAAGTAACGGTAGGAGAGGGAACGCAGGAACTGAACGTGCAATTGCAGCCGGAGGTGCTTAATCTGAAGGAGGTAGTGGTACGTGCCGCCGACGAAGACCCTGCCTATGGCATCATGCGCAATGCCATCCGGTTGCGCAAATACCACCAGAACGAGGTAAAAGCCTGGAGCGCCCGCGTGTACATGAAAGGCGTCTACCGTCTCGACAAGGTGCCGCCAAAGGTATTGGGTATAAAAGTGGTGGACGTGGACACGGGCATTGTGTACCTTTCGGAGTCGGTGTCGGAGCTGAGCTTTAAGCGGCCGAACAAGGTAAACGAGCGCATTATCTCAAGTAAAGTAAGCGGGCAGAAGAAAGGCTTCAGCTTTAACCAGGCCTCTGAAATGAATGTCAGCTTTTACGATAACCTGCTGAAGGTGGAGGGGCTGAGTGAGCGGGGATTCGTGTCGCCGCTGGCGAACAATGCTCTGTTCTATTACCGCTTCGAGTATCTGGGTACTTTCCAGGAAGATGGTCGCACCATCAACAAAATAAAGGTAATACCGCGCCGCAAAAATGACCCTGTCTTCTCAGGTAATCTTTACATTGTAGACGGCAGCTGGCGCATCCACAGCACAGACCTGCGGCTGACAAAGGATGCCGGTATCGAGTTTGTAGACTGGATACGGGTACGGCAGGTGTATGCGCCGGTGGCGGAGCATGTGTGGATGCCGGTGTCGCAGCGCTTTAGTTTCGAGGCGGCAGGTCTTGGCTTTAAGGGCGGTGGCTATGCCATGGCGGTGTACTCCAGGTACAGGGTGCAGCCGGCTTACGCAAGGCCTCCCCAGCTAAAGGAGGAGGAACCAGAGCCTGTGGCGGAAACAGCCGTGGCGGAGGCGCAAGCTCCTAAAAAGCCAAGGGTAAAGCTTATAGAGCCCGAGCCTGTCGCGCCGGAAGAGCAGAAGCCCATCCACGATGAGAAGCTCTTCAGCAAAGAGATACTGGTGGTAGAGAAGGAAGCCAATGACCGGGATTCTGCTTACTGGGCGGAGGTGCGGCCTGTACCCCTGACACAGGAAGAGGTAAAAGATTATCAGAAAAAAGATAGCCTGGAGGTCATTAAAAAATCAAAGCCCTATCAGGATTCACTGGACCAGGTGCGGAACAAACCCTCTTTTGGGAGCTTCCTGATTGGCGGCTATACCCACTCCAATACCTATGAGAGAAAATATTACCGTTTCGACCCGCTGCTTAGCATAACCGGAGGGCCCAGTATTTTGCAGTACAATACGGTAGAGGGCGTGGTGGCTGATGTGCGGATGGAGTATGTGAAGCGTTTTGAAGACCGTACCCGCTACGAGATTGCCCCTGCTGTGCGTTACGGGTTCTCGAACGAAAAATTAAACGCGAAGCTGCGCCTGAGCTACCAGTACGACCCGATTAAGAACAGCACGGTGTCGGTGGAAGGAGGGCGTTACGTGGAGCAAATCAGCGCTGTAAATCCTATCTCCCCTTTTGTGAACACTGTCTACACACTGGTGGCAGAGCGCAACTTTATGAAGCTCTACCAGCGCGACTTTGGCCGTGTCAGCTACCGTGGCGAGCCGCTGAACGGGGTTTATTTTCATGGGTGGGTGGACTATGCTCACCGCATGCCCCTGCACAACACCACTGATTACACCTTCCGAAGCCGGGAAGACACAGAGAGCCGCTTCACCTCCAACGTGCCGGTGAATGCTGAACTGGCAGACGCGTCCTTCTCTGCGCACGAGGCGCTGACCCTCAGCCTGAATGTGAGCATACAGCCAGGGCAACGGTACATTACCCGCCCGGATAACAAAATCAACCTGGGTTCTAAATATCCTACTTTTACGTTAGGCTTCCGGACGGGTATACATGCATTGGGCAGCGATGTGAACTATAGCACTGCCGCCCTGCGCATCAGCGATGACGCTAGTATGGGCCTATTTGGACGAAGCAAGTACAGCGTAACGGGAGGTTCCTTCTGGGACAGGCAGAACATGTACCTGATGGACTACAAGCACTTCAATGGCAACCGTACCTTGTTTGCAGGCGTGTACGAGGGCTTCCAGTTGCTGGACTATTACCGATATAGCACCAATAACCGTTACCTGGAGGCGCACTACGAGCATCACTTCAATGGTTTCCTGTTCAATAAAATACCGCTGTTTCGCAAGCTGAAATGGCAGGAGGTAATAAGCCTGAACTACCTGAACACGCAGGAGTCGCGGCACTACCTGGAGTTGGGCCTGGGCATTGAGCATATTTTTAAGGTAATCCGGATGGATTTCGTCACCTCGTTCCAAGAAGGTAACAAGGCCAGAACCGGTATCATGTTTGGATTCGGGTTTTAACGGCTTGTAGGAAGAAAGCCTGCTTTCATAACCTATTAGCGCTGTGTTCGTTAAAAACAGTACAATAACTAATGAAAGAAACCGACATGAAAATGATATCAAATATATTTAAAACAGGGGTAGCAGTGGCTTTTGCAGCCGTTGTTGGGTTTGGCTGTGGAGATAGGCCAGCCTCTAACCCCACCGACGACACCAGTACCTCAGCGGCCATTGTGGAAATGACAGATGCCGAACACTTGAATGAGCCGCGCCCATCTACCATAGGCGATAGTGCTGAAACAGGTGAGCAAGCCGACCAGTTTGGCGATATGCGCTCTAACGTGGATACGGCTGCACGACGACTGCATCAGCAGAATATGGAAAGGCAGCAAAGAGAAAACCCAAACCAGCGCCCAATTCCAACTACGCCTCCAAACCGTGAAATTGACGGTCAATAATACAGAAGCTTAAATAGAAGAAGCCCCGGCAGTAACAACTGCCGGGGCTTCTTCTATTTAACAATTGCGGTAGTGCCCACTGGTGGAATAACCAGCCCATTGCCCCGCTTTTTGCGTCCCTTGATGTTCAGGTTGTAAATGATAACAGAGACAAAAATCAGCAGGTAAGCCAACAGCTTTGTGGATGTTGTCTGCTCGTTAAAATACAGGAATGCCATCACGAAGTTGATGATGGGGTTGATGTACATCAGAATGCCAATGGTGCCGGAGGTAAGCTCTTTCAGCGCGAAAAGGTTCAGGAACAGTGGCAGCACGGTAAAGCCAGCGCTCAGAATAGCGATGTTCAGGAAGAAGTGGGAGTTTAGCGCCACATTGCTTTCCCCTACAAAGTAACTGTAAAACGGTGCCAGGAGTGCAAAAGAAAGCAGCAACTGTAGCGTAAGCAGCACAATTTTGTCATAAGCCTTCAGGAGACGCTGCGTGATGAGGTAAAAAGCATAGCTCAGCGCAATCAGCAGGCTAAACAGCAGGCTTGACAGTTCGCCGGTTCCTACCAATACACAGCTCAGGGCGCTAAGGCCAATGGCCAGCCATTGATTTGCCCGCAGCTCTTCCTTCAGTAACATAAATCCGAGCACCGCCGTCAGGATAGGGCATAGCAAATAGGAGAAAGAGCCGGTCTGTATATTAATATGGTTGATAACATAAATAAATGCCAGCCAGTTGATAGTAAGCAGCGCCCCGCCGAGAAAAGTGTAGAGCATAAACAGGCGCTTCTGCCGGGGCAAAGCGTTTTTTACCTGCGCCAGCGTTTGCTGCATCTGCCTGCGGCGAAATAACAGCGAGATAAGCAGCAGCAACACAATGGAGAAGGCCACCCGGAAATGCAGAATCTGCCCGCTTGGATATGCCGCCAGCGCCTTGAGCGGAAAGGGAATGAAGCCCCAGATAACAAAGGCTGCTATGCCTGCCGCATAATATGGTTTGGTTTCCGTAGTTTCCATAGGAAGTAATCGTATTAAAAGAGCGCAAAGGTAAAGAAAGTAGAGGCAGGTGAAGTACAGGAGGCTGCTTTTTTGTAGTGAAAAATGTCTGTGATCTCATGCGCTGAATTCTGACTCTATTTTACTTTATCTTTGCGCAGGCATATCCCTATATTTCATGCTTACATTCCAGGAACTCACTTCAATCATACAAGGGCATGTGGTGCAGTTAGTGCAGCCACAGCCAGTTGTGCACCTGCTCACCGACAGCCGTAAGCTTTCGCAGCCCACGGGCACCCTTTTCTTCGCTATCCGGGGCAGGTACAATGATGGGCATAAGTACCTGCCGCAGCTGTATCAGCAGGGGGTAAGGGCTTTTCTGGTAGAGCAGGGTGATGAGGCGGAATTGAAGCAGCACTATCCGCAGGCAAACATACTACGGGTAGCAGATAGCCTGGAGGCGCTGCAAAAGCTGGCGGCCTGGCACCGGGCGCAGTTTCAAATTCCGGTCATCGGGGTAACAGGCAGCAATGGCAAAACTATTGTAAAGGAGTGGCTGGCGCAGCTGCTGAGCCCGGACGAACTGGTAGTGAAAAGCCCCCGCAGCTATAATTCGCAGCTGGGCGTGCCATTGAGTGTGTGGCAGATAGAGCAAAACCATACCTTCGCTATTTTTGAGGCGGGCATCTCGCAACCGGGTGAGATGGAGAAGTTACAACAAATCATACAGCCAACCTTCGGCATCTTCACTAACATTGGTAGCGCACACGACGAAGGTTTTGCATCACATCAACAGAAGGTGGAGGAGAAGCTGAAGCTGTTTAAGGATGTAGAACTGCTCTTTTACTGCGCTGACCATTCGCTGGTGCACGAGGCAGTGCAGGCGCAGGGAATCAAAACATTCACCTGGGCCAGAACACAGGCAGCGGACGTTGCTATCACGGCTACAAATACTGTCGGACATAAAACTATTGTGGTATTTGCCTACCAGGGAGCAAAGCAGCGGCTGGCAATTCCTTTTACGGATGAGGCGTCTGTAGAAAACGCACTTCATTGCCTGGCTGTGCTGCTGTACCGCAACCTGCCGCTTTCTGAAATCCAGGACCGGCTGGACCGGCTGCACCCTGTGGCTATGCGTCTCGAAATGAAAGAGGCCATCAACAGTTGCTACCTCATCGACGATACCTATAACAATGACCTTGCTGGCTTAGCCATCGCGCTGGGCTTGCTGGTAAACCAACCGCAGCGCGGCAACCGCACAGTTATTCTTTCTGACTTGCTGGAATCCGGGCTGCCAGAGGAGAAGCTGTACCGCCAGGTAGCAGAGTTAGTTCAGGCGCGCGGGGTAGAGCGGCTGATTGCGATTGGTGAGAAAATCAGCAAGTACAGCAACCTGTTCAGTGTTCCGGCAGAATTTCATCCCTCTACTGCAGACTTCCTGGCGCAGTTCAGTCCCGCCCGTTTCCGCGACGAGCTGATTCTGGTAAAAGGCGCGCGTGTGTTTGAGTTTGAGAAAATTGTACAGGCTTTTCAGCAGAAGGTGCATGGTACGGTGCTGGAGGTGAACCTGGATGCGCTGGTGCACAACCTCAACTACTACCGCTCCAAGCTGGCCCCGGATGTGCGGCTGATGGTGATGGTAAAGGCCTTCGCCTATGGCAGCGGCAGCTTTGAGGTCGCTAACCTGCTGCAGTTTCACCGCGTGGACTACCTTGCAGTGGCTTACGCGGATGAAGGAGTGCAGCTGCGGGAGAATGGTATCACGCTGCCCATTATGGTGATGAACCCATCGCCGGACAGTTTTGCCAAGCTCCGGCAGTATAACCTGGAACCGGAAATATATGCCCTGGAACAGCTGCAGGCGTACGTTACCTCTCTGGCTGGCGCTGCCGTCGTTAAAATACACCTGAAGCTGGACACCGGTATGCACCGCCTGGGCTTTACGGAAGAGGACTTTGGCGCACTGTTCACCTTGCTGCAGCAGTATCCGCAGGTGCAGGTCATGACTGCTTTCAGCCACCTGGCGGGAGCTGACGAGGCAGTACACAATGATTTCTCACAGCTGCAAATCCGCAGGTTCAGAGAGATGGCTGATGAAGTAGAGACGCGTTTAGGCTATCGCGTTATCAAGCATGTACTGAACTCTGCGGGTATTGTGCGTTTTCCGGAGCATCAGCTGGACATGGTGCGCCTGGGCATTGGGTTGTATGGTGTGGAGGCCACAGGGGCTGAACAGGAGGCGCTGCGCCCGGTGAGTGTGCTCAAAACAACAGTGTCGCAGGTGAAGAAGGTAAAGCAGGGTGACACAGTAGGCTACAGCCGCAAAGGAGTAGCAGATTCAGATAAAACTACTGCTACCATCGCCATAGGCTATGCCGATGGCTACGACCGACGCTTCAGCAACGGCGTTGGGCAGGTGCTCATTCACGGGCAGCGCTGCCCTCTCATCGGCAACGTGTGCATGGATATGTGCATGGTCGATGTGACAGGGCTGGATGTAAAAGCGGGCGATGAGGTGATCGTGTTCGGTCCGCAACTGACGCTGGTGGAGCTGGCCAAACAAATAGGCACCATTCCGTATGAGCTGCTCACCAACGTCAGCACCCGCGTCAAGCGGATTTTCTACTCAGAGTGAATTTCCTGATTTGGAGGTGGGAAGATGAGGAAATGTGAGAATGATTCTTACATTTCCTCATCCCGGGATTCCCCTATCTCCATGTCTGCATCCAACTTTTTTTAACTATTTAACCTGCTCATTTCCAATTATTCACATCTCCCTGTCTCCAAATCTGCAAATCTTTTGCTTTCCTACTGAACACCTTGTAACTTGCAGTTGTTTATAATGAGTCTAAATAAAACCAGTTAGAGGTGCGAAAAAAGGCAGAAGAACAGCAGGGGCAAAAAAGTGTGCGCGACCTGAAAATAGGGGAAAGCGGTGTTATCTGCTGCCTGAGTGACCCTGAAATGGGGCTGAAACTGCTCGAGATGGGTTGCATACCCGGTACGGAGGTGAAGCTGAACAGCCGTGCCCCCTTTGGCGACCCTATCACGATTATTGTGAACGATTATACCCTCTCACTGCGCTTAGACGAAGCCGAGACAATATTGCTCAAGCAGTAAACCTGATTCATGACTTTTGTAACTACCCAACCTGATATACCAAAGGTCGAAAGGCCATCTGTGCAGCCAAGCATGGCAAAAATTGCCCTGATTGGTAATCCAAACTCAGGCAAAACATCTCTTTTTAATCAGCTTACCGGCCTTAACCAGAAGGTTGGCAACTTTCCGGGTGTTACAGTAGATAAAAAAACCGGCTACAGCCAATTGACGCCAAATTTAAAGGCGCAGGTTATTGACCTTCCGGGCACTTACAGTCTATACCCGAAGTCCCTGGACGAGCGGGTTGTTATTAATCTGCTTTATGACCCGGAGTCTAAGCACTACCCAGACCTTGTTATTGTAACCGCTGATGCGTCTAACCTGAAGCGCAACCTGTTGCTGTTCTCGCAGCTGGCAGATTTACAGATCCCGTCGGTGCTGGCACTGAACATGGTGGATGTGGCTGAGCAGGAAGGGGTGAAAATTGACATTCCTGCCCTGCACCGGGAACTGGGAGTACCAGTAATACCCATGAATGCCCGTAAAGGGCTGGGAGTGGCAGCTCTCAAAATTGTGATGTCACAGCAACTGGAGGCAACAAAAGTATCCTTTTATGAGGTGCCTGCAGAGCTAAAGCCATTGCTTCAGGCAGTAAAGTCGAGGTTTGGCCTGGAGAATGATTATGTGGCGCTGCAGTATGCCCACCACTATAAAGGCCTTAAATTTTTATCAGAGCAGGATGTGGCGTGGTTGGAAACGTTGCTGCAGAAAGCAGAATTTAATTCCATCACGCAGCAGGCCAATGAAACCGTTGCCCGCTATACCCGCATCAACGAAATGCTGCTCGACATTGTGCGGGTAGAAAAGGCTGATAAAGCCGAGAAATTCAGTAACCGCCTTGACCAGATTCTGACGCACAAGGTTTTCGGTTACCTTATCTTCTTTACCATCCTGTTCCTCATTTTTCAGGCGGTGTTTGCATGGGCAAGTTACCCCATGGACCTGATTGATCTTGGAATTGCCAACCTGAATAGCCTGATTCAGGAAAATTTTGAAGGGCCTCTGGTTAATCTGCTCACAGAAGGTGTGATTGCCGGACTGGGTGGGGTACTGATATTTGTGCCGCAGATTGCCGTGCTGTTTGCCTTTATTGCCATTCTGGAGGAAACTGGCTATATGGCGCGTGTCACGTTCATGATGGACAAAATCATGCGTAAGTTCGGCCTGAACGGAAAAAGTGTGGTGCCACTTATTTCCGGAGTGGCTTGTGCCGTGCCCGCAGTGATGTCGGCCAGAACCATTGAGAACTGGAAGGACAGGATGATTACCATTTTTGTGACGCCGCTGATGAGTTGCTCGGCCCGCATACCTGTGTACACGGTCCTGATTGCACTGGTGGTGCCGGAGAAGTATTATTTTGGGTTCCTGAACCTGCAGGGGCTGGTGCTGATGGGGCTGTACCTGATTGGTTTTTTGGCTGCTATCTTCTCTGCTCTGCTGCTCAAGACTATTCTCAAGGCCCGCGAGCGCAGCTACTTCATTATGGAGTTTCCGGTGTACAAGATGCCGCGCTGGAAAAACGTGGGGCTTACTATTGTAGAGAAATCAAAAGCTTTTGTGTTTGAGGCGGGTAAAGTGATTGTTGCTGTTTCAATTATACTTTGGGTGCTGGCTTCTTACGGTCCCGGCGATAACTTTGAGGAGGCCCGTCAAAAAGCTGTGGCAGAAGCACAGGCACAGAACCTGAGCGAGGCACAGATAGAGAACCGTATTGCCTCTTATCAGTTGGAGTCCTCTTATGCCGGCGTGATTGGCCGCACCATAGAACCCGTTATCAGGCCGCTGGGTTACGACTGGAAGATTGGCATTGCCTTGCTTACCTCCTTTGCGGCACGTGAAGTGTTTGTAGGGACCATGTCCACCATCTACAGCATAGGCGAAGAGGAGAATGTGAGCACCATTAAGAATAAATTAATGACAGAGAAAGACGCCAACGGAGACCCGTTCTTTACGCCTGCCCGCGCTTTCTCCCTCATGATTTTTTACCTGTTCGCGATGCAGTGTGTGAGTACGCTGGCCATTGTGCGCCGTGAGACAAAAAGCTGGCAATGGCCGCTGGCACAACTACTCTATATGAGCGGCCTGGCGTACGTGATGGCATTTATGACGTACCAGGTTTTTAGTTGATATTCCCTTTTCCGGACTGGAAAGGAAGCCAAAATAAAGGCCGCTGCTCATGAAGAATGGGCAGCGGCCTTTATTTTGGCTTCTACGTATAAGGCTTGTATAAAGGGAATTATCATCTGCAGTGGCAAGTGCAGGACAGCGTTTTGCTTTTCTTTTCTCTGCGGATTAGTATTATGAAAACAACTAATTAGGTAATACCCGTTCTTGAACCTGCTCCTTTCTTATAGAAAGATCGGACTTTTTTGTAGCGTTTTTTTCTGTTTCCGGATGAAAAGGTACAGTACGCGCGGTAAAAAGTGCTACTGCAAGACTGGCATAAATAGTCCTTCTTTATTAAAGAACTATTTATGTTATGGAGTGAAAATTTGTTTAATGTTTATAGCAAGAAAAAATCCTTTTGATATTCATAAAGTAAGTATCTGCTAATTAAAATATTAAAACTTTAAAATTACCCTGAGCATCTTTAAAAGGTATGCATAAGCACGTTAATTATTTGTTAATAAGCGCAAATTTCGGTAAACTTGGCTCATTCGCCTACTTAAATATAAACCTATGAAGAAAACTTTACTGTTAAAGCTTCCTTGCCAAATACAATATAACCTCTTCTCTGTTTTAAAGCGGCCCTTCTCTTAGGAGAGGGTACGACAACTGCAGGCCCATATCCATCCTACTTTACGACTAAAGACGGCCGTGCCCTCTTAGTCCTCTTCCTGCAGTTGGTTGACCTGCATGACGCTCACTTTGAGCGCTGACGCAGCATAAGTCTTATCAGTTCAGTATTCTTTTTCAACAAACAGTGGAACGCGAAAATTTGTGGTAACAGATAATCATTTTGTCTTGGAAAACTACAGGTTAAATCTATTTACTCTCCGGGTGGGCCTGCTTTAGGCCTGTTTTAATTCAACTATTATATGTTAAACTTCTACTTATTATTAACTAAACAAACAACGCAATGAAAAAAGCTCTAATGTTATGCTTCTTTCTGGTCTCAGTCCTGCTGCAGCAGGCGATGGCCCAGAGCAGAACAGTAACGGGAACAGTGACTGACGAAGCAACCGGGCAGGGGCTGCCTGGGGTTGCTGTTATCGTTAAAGGAACCACAATAGGTACCACAACTGGTGCTGAGGGTGCCTATTCTATTAGTGTGCCAGCAGGTAATAATACATTAGTGTACCGTTTCATTGGTTACAATAATGTTGAACGTGCGATAGGCAATTCCAACACGGTAAATGTTTCTTTATCAACAGACACGAAACAATTACAGGAGGTAGTAGTGACCGCTCTTGGTATTGAAAGAACGAGAAACGAGCTTCCTTATGCAGCACAGTCTGTTGGTGGTGAGGAAGTTGCCCAGACAAGACAGCAGAACTTCACTAATGCACTTTCTGGCCGTGTGGCTGGTGTGCAGGTGCAGCAGAACAACAACCTCGGCGGTTCTACCAACGTGGTTATCCGAGGCAACAAATCTATCGGTGGTAACAACCAGGCGCTTTTCGTAATTGATGGTGTTCCTATCGATAACTCTACCAACAACACAGCTAACCAGGCAACTGGCCGTGGTGGTTATGACTACGGTAACGCCGCAGCCGACATCAACCCGGATAACATCGAGTCGATGACTATTTTGAGAGGTGCTGCTGCAACAGCGCTTTACGGTTCCCGTGCCGCTAATGGCGTTGTAATGATTACTACCAAAAAAGGTTCTAAGAGACAAGGTATTGGTGTTACAGTTAACACAGGTGCCAACTGGGGCTTTATGGATAAAAGCACGTATACCCGTTATCAGAAAGAGTATGGTAGAGGTTACCCGGGAGCTGTTTATAGCTCGGAGTATCCTGGCTTTTATGCCAACGACGTAAACGGTGACGGAACTCCAGAAAGAGTAGTTGTTTTGAACGAAGACGGATCTGCCGGACCTCGTTTCGATCCAAACCTGCTTGTTTGGAACTGGGATTCATTCGATCCAAGTTCTCCTAACTATAACCGTCCTACCCCATGGGTAGCTGCTGAGAACGATCCTACTACCTTCTTTGAGACTACTTACGGTACTTCGCACAACGTTGCAATCGACGGTACAAGCGATAAAGGCTTCTTCAGAGTAAGTTATGGACGTAACAGCAACGACGGTATGCTGCCAAATTCTAACGTTACAAAGAACTTCGTAAACTTCTCTTCTTCCTACAAGGTTGTTGATAAATTAACAGCCACTACTTCTCTTAACTATACTGAAACCGATGGTCTTGGCCGTTATGGTACTGGTTATAGTGGCCTGAACCCTAACCAGGGCTTCAGACAGTGGTGGGGTATTGATGTGGACCTGGCGGAGCAGGAGCGTGCTTATTTTGCTACACGTCAAAACGTAACCTGGAACCCTAGATCCTGGAACGATTTACGTCCGATGTTCTTCGACAACCCGTACTGGACACGTTACGAAAACTACAACACAGATAACAGACGCCGTGCTTTAGGGTATATCCGTCTGGATTATGAGCTAACTGATTGGTTAAGCATCATGGGGCGTGCTTCACTGGATACTTATGATGAGGTTCGTGAGGAGCGTTATGCAGTAGGTTCCGTAGGCGTATCCAGCTACACCAGACACAACGGTCGTTTCAGCGAAGCAAACTATGACCTGATGGCGAACGTGGACAGAGACCTTTCTGAAGATTTCAACCTGAAGGCTACAGTTGGTACTAACATCCGCGATACGCAAACATCAATGATCCGTGCTACTACAAACGGTGGCTTGGTAGTTCCTCGCTTGTATGCTCTGTCTAACTCCCGTAACCCGCTAGGCCCGCCTCTTGAAGAAGATACTCGCCTGCGTGTGAACGGTTACTTTGCCAGTGCGACCCTTGGTTTCAGAAACCTTGCTTTCTTAGACGTAGCTTCTCGTATTGACCAGTCTTCTTCACTGCCTGCAGCTAACAGAACTTACTACTATCCATCTATCTCTGGTAGCTTTGTGTTCTCGGAGCTAATGGAGCCTAATTACTGGTTAACCTTTGGTAAGATAAGAGCTAACTACGCAGAGGTTGGTAACATGGCGCAGCCACTGAGTGTATTCAATACTTACAACCTGTTGGCTCCTTTTGGTTCTACATCGCTTGCTTCTGTTAACGGTACCCGCAGGAACCCAAACCTGAAGCCAGAGCGCACAAACAGCTGGGAGCTTGGCCTGGAGATGAACTTTATGGATGCCCGCGCAGGTTTTGACGTGACGTACTACCACGCAAGCAGCGTTGACCAAATCCTGAACGTGCCAATTTCCAGAGCTACTGGTTACAATGCACAGTGGATTAATGCCGGAGAGGTGGTAAACAGAGGTTTTGAGGTGTCTGCTTTTGGTAGACCAATCCAAACAGATGCTTTCTCCTGGACAATCAATGCTAACTGGACAAGAAACAGAAGTGAAGTAGTGGACCTTGGCCCAATCCAGAACTACCAGATTGCTTCCTTCCAGGGTGGTGTATCTCTGAACGCAGCTGAAGGTGAGCCATTTGGTATCATTAAAGGTGCTGGTTTTGTTTACAACGACCAGGGGCAGCGAGTAATAGGTGAAAACGGTTTGTATTTATCTAACAGAAACGCAAACACTAGTATTGGCGATATCAACCCAGACTGGGTTGGTGGTGTGTCTAACACTTTCAGATTTAAGGGTGTATCACTTAGCTTCCTGATCGACATGAAGAAAGGTGGCGATGTGTTCTCTCTTGATCAGCGTTATGGTGAGTACACTGGTATTCCTGACAACACGTCGTTCATCAACGACCTTGGCAACCCTGTACGTAACCCGATTGTGCGTAATGCAGATGGTACTTATGCCGCGAACAGTGGTGGTATGATATTGCCTGGTGTTAAAGAAGATGGTTCTCCAAACGATACCCGTGTAGAAGTGTTCTATGCCATGGGTTACAACAACCCTCCTGAGATGCACGTGTACGACGCCAGCTATGTGAAACTGAGAGAGGCTACATTAGGCTTCGCCCTGCCAGAGTCTGTGGTGTCTAAGCTAGGTGTATTCCAGGGTATCGACCTGTCAATCTACGGTAGAAACCTGTACATCTTCCACAAGAACACACCATATTCTGATCCGGAAGAAGGCTTGAGCGCCGGTACCCTTTCACTTGGTTACCAGAGTGGTGCATATCCTACAATGAGAAATGTAGGCTTTAACGTAAGAGCAAGATTTTAATTAAACATCATATGAAAAAGATATTTGCATTTTTGATTCTCGCCTTGGCCTTTGTCGGGTGTACAGATGACTGGGATGAGGATTTGAGAGACCCTAAAAACCCTACAGAGGTTCCTGCCGCTATGCTTTTTGCTAATGCGCAGCGTAACCTCGTAGACCAGATGGTTACACCTAACGTAAACTCGGGCATCTTCAGGCTGATATCTCAGCACTGGGCTAACACGACCTATCCTGAAGAAAGCCGCTATGACTTGGTTAGCCGTAACATACCGCAGAACTTCTGGTTCACGCTGTACCGTGATGTGTTAATGGACTTCAGAGAAGCCTCTACAATCATACAAGAAGATCAGGTGCTTAATGCCACTATGAAAGCTAACCAGTTAGCTGTGATTGAAGTGATGGAAGTGTACACGTGGGCTGTATTGGTAAATACATTCGGAGACATTCCTTACTCTCAGGCACTGAACCCAGACATCATCTATCCGACGTATGACGATGATGCTGCTATCTACAGCGACCTGTTTACAAGGCTGGATGCTGCTATTGCTACGTTGAACCAGGGTGCCGGTTCTGGAAGCTTCGGTGGCGCTGACCTGATCTATAATGGAAATGTTGCAAATTGGCTTAAGTTTGCCAATTCACTAAAGCTGAAACTGGCTATGACGGTAGCGGATGTAAATCCAGAGCGTGCCAGAACTGCTGCCAGCGAAGCTGCGTCCAATGTGTTCCAGTCAGCTGCTGATCAGGCTACATTCAGATATACAGCTACTACGCCAAACGTAAACCCTGTGTGGACGAACCTTGTGCAGAGTGGCCGTAATGACTTTGTGCCTGCCAACACGCTGGTAGATGTGATGAATGAACTGGATGATCCGCGCCGTGCCGCTTATTTTACGCAGCACAATGGTGCTTACGTGGGAGGTATCTATGGTAATAACAACACTTACGCGAACTTCTCTAAGGTTAATCCTACAATCACCGCTCCTGATTTTCCAGCCATACTACTTGGATACGATGAAGTAGAGTTCTATCTTGCAGAAGCCGCTGCGCGTGGTTTCATCGATGCAGCGCCTGCTGAACACTACAGAAGAGCTATTACTGCTTCTATGCAGCTTTGGAATGTGCCAGAAGCAGAGATTACGGCTTACCTAGCTCAGCCAGAAATTGTGTCCTTCATTGCAGCAATGTCAGTGCCTGGTACTTCTAACACCTTAACTGAGGCACAGCGTCAGGCACTGGGTGTGCAAAAGTGGATTGCGCTTTATGAGCGTCCGTTCCAAGCCTGGACAGAGTACCGTAGACTGGACTATCCGCAACTACAGGCGCCTGATGAGCAGTATAGACCGGCGTATTCAACTGTACCAGTGCGTTATCCTTATCCGCCAACTGAGCGTACGCTGAATCCAGAAAACGTTAATGCTGCAGCTTCAGCCATAGGTGGAGATGAGGCAACTACAAGAATCTTCTGGGACGTTAGGTAATTAGAACTGACAAATAGAAGAGTAGATTAATTAAGTATTAATCTACCTCATTTTAGAAAGGCCCCCGGTTTCCGGGGGCTTTTGTTTTTACAAGTTCTGTTACAGCAGAAAGAAAGCTTTTTAGTGTACACTTCTCAGGAAAGTGATAAGCATCAAGGTGTGGTGCTATATCACATTTTAGGTTATATGTGTCTTCTGTTATAAAGAATGCGTCTTTTGCTATCTTAAAAGTCTTGTTTGTACGAATTGTGATGTGGTAATATTCTAAAAATGTTTATATATTGAGAGAGTAGGCCTAAAGTCTCACGCTGCTCATGTTCAGAAAATTTTGCTGCTACCTGCTACCTGTACTAGTTGTTTTGCTGCCGGGCATCAAGTGCTTTGCTCAAGGCAAAACGCATACACTTGCAGGAGTGGTATCAGATCTGTCTGGTGTTCCTTTGGCTGGAGCTTACTTGCAGATCAACCCCGGCAGCAAGACAGTGGCTGCCGATGAGAAGGGGCATTTTAGCGTGCAACTGACAGAAGGCATTTACCAGGTTGAATGCCAGTATCTGGGTATGGAGGTGTTTTCCACAAAAGTTACGCTAAGCAAAAACACACAGCTGCGGCTTAGGTTAAAGCCCAGGACTACGAGCCTCAAACAGGTGGAAATATCTGCAAAGAGCTCGATGGATGTGAACTCCACCAACATGGGCAGTACCTACATGGACGCGAAGCTACTTTCCCGGATGCCTGCTCTGCTGGGTGAGGTGGACGTGATCAGGTCAGTAGCCAGCTTGCCGGGGGTGGTGAGCGCAGGAGAGGGAACAGGCGGCTTTTATGTGCGCGGCGGCAGCGCCGACCAGAATCTGGTGCTTTTAGATGATGTGCCGGTGTTTAATGCCTCACATTTGTTCGGATTCTTCTCCGTATATAATCCTGATGTGCTAAAAAGCTATACTTTGCATCGCAGTGGTATATCGGTGAGGTATGGCGGCCGCATCTCTTCTATACTGGATGTGGAAATGCAGGAGGGCAACAGCGAGGAAATACGCTATCAGGCCGGCATATCCCCTGTTTCGGCCAAATTCAGCCTGGAAGGGCCACTTAGCCCGAAGCTGACTGTAGTGCTGGCAGGCCGGGGCGCTTATCCTACTTACCTGTTAAGAATGTTTAAGAGCGAGAACATCAGGAACAGCGCGGCACATTTTTATGACGTTAACCTAAAAGCCAGTTATAAGGTTAGCGAGAATAGCAGCCTTGCCTTCTCGTCCTACCACAGTGCCGATGGCTTTAAATTTCCTTACGACACCACCTATAGCTGGACAAATACACTTGGCAGCCTGAAATGGAAGCAAGTATATGGCCAGAGCCTGAGCAGTACCATTACCCTCGCCAAAAGTATTTACGACAACAACACAGAGGGGACAGCCACCGGAGAGGAGTTTAACTTGAACTCAGGTGTAGATTTTACGCAGGCAAAAGCCGACTTTGGCTACTTCGGGCTTAAAAGCCACTCTTTTGACTTTGGCGGCGGAGTGTCTAATTATACTATCCAGCCCGGTAAGCTGGAACCTTATGGCACATCCAGCCTAAACCCCCGGACACTGCAGGAAGACAAGGGGGCAGAATACCACGGCTACGTTAACGACGAGATTCGCTTCAACGACAGGCCGTCTGTGTCGGTAGGCTTAAGATATTCTTATTTTGCCAAGCGAGGCCCCACTGATGTGTACCTGTATGAGAACGGGAGGCCGAGGAGCGAAACCTCTATCACAGACACGCTGGTGTATGGTGATAACACAACGGTGCAGTCGTATCAGGGCCTGGAGCCCCGTGCCGCTGTAAAATACTCTGTTGGTGCTAACAGTTCGCTGAAAGCCAGCTACAGCCGCATGCGGCAGTACATACAGTTGGTGTCGAACACGGCTGCTATCACTCCCGTGGATGTATGGAAGCTATCTAATAACTACCTGGAGCCCCAGGTGGCGGACCAGTGGTCGGTAAGCTATTTACATGTAGACCGGAACAATGCGTATGAGCTGAGTTGGGAGCTATACTACAAAGCACTCAGCAACCAGCTGGATTACAAAGATGGAGCTGTGCTGCTCCTAAACCCGGTTTTAAAGGCAGATATATTGTCGGGCGACGGGGTGGCCTATGGCTCGGAATGGCTGTTAAAGAAAAACACGGGCCGCCTGAGTGGCTGGCTAAGCCAGACTTATTCCCGGTCGTTCAGAAAGATTGACGGGGAAACGCCGGAGGAAACGATTAACGGCGGAGTGTGGTACCCATCAGATTATGACAAACCTCTTAACCTGAACATTTTCACAAATTATCAACTGTGGCCTAGGTGGACAGGCTCTGCTAACTTTACCTATACCACAGGCAGGCCCATGGCCGCATCAGACTCGTGGTACAGGTACTACGGCCATACCTTTGCGAACTACACCGGCAGAAACCAGCCACGGATGTCTGACTACCACCGGCTGGATGTTTCGCTGAACTACAATTTTAACGGAGGCAGGAAAGTAGAGTATACCGGGAGTGTCTCTGTGTACAACTTGTATTCCCGGAAAAACGCATACTCAGCCTTTTTCCGGGAATACTATGGCAGCATCCCCGGTGCATCCTGGGCATAAAGCATAAACTAAGGGTCTATCAGCATTCCCTCACTGAGGATGCCTATAATTTCTTCCGGATGATGGAGCAGCAAAGGCAAAGTACGGGTACCGTATTCGACCCGCCTCCTGCCCAGGTGAAAGGAAACATGTTCAACGTGGAAGATGAGGAGGAACAGGTGATCGGTTTTTTCGATGCCTCTGCTGTAAGTATGAAAGAGGTGATTATCCAGGCAGAGGATATCCAGTACCCCGTTCCTCCTTTCCAGTGGCCCGACGATTGCCGTACCATACCTGGCGCTACTACCGGGGTGCCGGCAGGCTGGTAACGTAAAGCTAAGTTACTTATAAATCAGAAACACCGCTGGTTGCTTGTGTATGTCCGGTAGCTTACCGTGCCACTGCTGTATTGTCTTGGTCTGGATGAACTCGTGCTCCGGTGAGGTAATGTTGGCGGCAATACACAGCCGTGTTTCCGGGTGTAGTATTTGTAATAGATCTTCCAGCAGTTTATTGTTGCGGTAAGGCGTTTCCATGAAAATCTGAGTCTGGTTACGTTGCTGCATCTCCTTTTCCAAGTTCCGCAGCGTCTGAATACGGTCCCGCTTCTCTATTGGCAGGTAGCCATGGAAGGCGAACTGCTGTCCGTTAAACCCACTGCCCATCAGGCTCAGTAAAATGGCGGAGGGGCCGGCAAAAGGCACTACTCTGACGTTCTTCTGGTGCGCGTGTTTTACCACCTCTGCGCCCGGATCGGCTATGCCGGGGCAACCGGCCTCCGAAATAATACCGGCATCTTTTCCTTCGTCTAATAAGGGTTTCAGCGATGCCTGCACCTGTGCCGGAGTGGCATCTTTATCTACCTGCACAAAAGTGAGTTGTTCTATCACCAGCTCCGGGCAAATGCTTTTCACGTAACGGCGGGCTGTGCGGAGGTTCTCCACTATAAAATACGTCAGGTGCTGCACCGTTTCCTTCACCTGCGGCGAAATTACCTGGTCAGCTGTGCCCTCAGCGAGGATGGTCGGGATTAAGTAGAGTGTGCCGGTCTTTTTCATGGTGCAAAAGTAGCGCTTAAGTTGCTAAATGTTGATTTTTAGATGTAACGCAGTATTTAAAAGAAAACTGCCACGGCTGTTTTGCGGTGGCAGTTTTTGTTATCATAGACTGGGTTTCACAGGCCCTCTCCGTGCGTAGAGAAGCTTTAAGAAAAAATCAGTCTGTACTCAGAAACCGGGTAACCAGGTCGTACACCTTATCTGGTGCCTGGGCGTGCACCCAATGTCCGGCCTCTGGTATGGTTTCTACCTCTACCAGCGTAAACAGGTGCTCAATACTGCCATATATATCTTCTGGCTGTATGTACCTCGACCTGCCGCCTTTGATGAAAAGGGTGCTCTTTTTGAAAGGCACGTCTGCCGTGATGCCGGCAGCTATATGTTCATAGTTCTTCTCAATGGCATCCAGGTTCATGCGCCAGGCAAAGGTGCTGTCTTCCGTGCGGTAGAGGTTTTTCATCAGGAAAAGCCGTACATCAGGTTCCGAGATATACTTTGCCAGTTGCTCGTCTATTTCGTTGCGGCTCGTAACACCTTCCAGGTTCACGGACTGCAAGGCCTCTATAATCTCATCGTGATGCGGAGGATAGGCTTTGGGGGCAATGTCAACTACAATCAGTTTCGTAAGGCGGGTGGGGTACTTCAGGGCAAATTTCATGGCTACCTTGCCTCCCATGGAATGTCCCATGATGGCTGGTGTCGAAATTTTTAAATCATCTATGAGGCGCAGCACATCATCGGCCATTACATCATAATTATGCTCCTCGTTGTGTGGTGAGCGTCCGTGGTTGCGCAGGTCTACCAGAAAGACATTGTAATGCTCCGCTAAACGCTTTGCCAGTGTTTGCCAGTTATCTAATGTGCCAAACAAACCGTGCAGAATAAGCAGCGGCTGCCCATGGCCCATTTCTTTATAGTGTAGTTTCATGTTCAAATTATCAGTTAACAATTAACAGCTTTTTCAGCTTACGGATGTACAGGCGAAGTTGATGAAAGTGGTACGGCTGAATCCTTATAATACCTTTATCAGCTTCTCCTCCGCTTCACGCTCTTTGAGTATGCCGAAAGGCTGCAGCTGCAATCCGAATTCCTTGAATACCTGCAGGACTTCTTCTTTTCCGGCCGGGTCTACGGCCACTAAGAGACCGCCGCTGGTTTGTGGATCACAGAGGAGGTGTTTCTGGTCTGGCGTAAGGTCGGCTATTTTGTGTCCGTAGCTGTCGAAGTTGCGGTGGGTACCACCGGGTATGGCTTTTTGTGCCATATACTCCAGCGCCTCCGGCAGCACAGGCACTTTATCAAAGTAGACTTCAGCAGATACACTGCTGCCTTCGCACATTTCAGAAAGGTGCCCTAGTAAACCAAAGCCGGTCACGTCGGTCATCGCTTTAACCGCCTCCAGCAGCCCCAGCGTTGCTCCTATCTTGTTCAGCTGCATCATGAGCTGTGGCGCAAGTTGCGCGTGCTCCGGCTTTAATATGCCCTTTTTCTGCGCTGTGGTAAGCATGCCCACGCCTAAAGGCTTCGTCAGGTACAGTTCGCAGCCTGCGGTGGCGGTGTCGTTTTGCTTCAGGTTTACGATATCTACCATGCCGGTTACTGCCAACCCAAAAATCGGCTCAGGGCTGTCGATGCTGTGCCCGCCCGCCAGGGGGATACCGGCTTCGTGGCAGATGCTGCGGCTGCCCTCTATCACGCGTTTAGCAACTTCCGGTGCCAGTTTATCTACCGGCCAGCCCAGTACCGCAATCGCCATCATAGGCGTGCCGCCCATGGCATACACATCCGAGATAGCATTGGCAGAGGCAATACGGCCGAAGTCGTAAGCATCATCCACAATTGGCATAAAGAAGTCGGTAGTACTGATGGTGGCACGGCCATTCCCAATATCATAGACAGCGGCATCATCGCGGGAGCTGTTGCCTACCAGCAGGTTCTTGTTCTCAGGGTAGCTGATGTCCGTGTGCAGGATAGTGTCAAGTACTTTAGGTGATATCTTGCAGCCACAGCCTGCGCCGTGGCTGTACTGGGTTAAGCGTATTTCTTGTTCAGGTGTATCTTTCATGGTTGAATTAAATTTTTCTGAAGGGCAAACTCCAGTACCCGTTGCGCATTTTCCTGTGGGTCGATGCTGTTTAAAGCTAGTGGCAGTACCTGCCGCTTATCAGCAAGCTGGTAGGTATACGCCTTGTCGTAATAAGTAAGGGCGATGTCTACCATTTTCTCCATATCGCCTGCAGTAATGGCTTCCAAAGCTTCTTTTGTGGCCAGACCTCCTAATCGTTTTTTTATCTTCAGGATGGAAGCCTCCAGCAAGGTTTTGTCGGTGCGGCAGTACTCTTCGGCCAGCTTCTGTACACGCAGGTGTTTGGATATTTCCAGCACAATAGTCGGCGCTTCCTGCATCCGGTCGAAGAGCGGTTTGGGCGTGACTACGCGGCCAATGGTGATACTTTCGTCCTCCAGCCAGAGTGTCTGCTGCTCGTTTACTTTTAACAGCTCCATACCCAGCAGATTCTCAAAATGCTCTGTGCTGGGTTGGGGTGGCATGCCGATGCTTCCAAAAGCGGAACCTTTGTGGTTAGCCAGCCCTTCCAGGTCTACAATTTGCTGGCCGAGTTGCTGCAGGTGGGGGAGAAGGTCTGTTTTTCCGCTACCGGTCAGGCCGCTGATTATCAGCAAAGGCCATGGCTTCCGGAACTGCTCCTGCATGAGGTGGCGGTAAGCTTTGTAGCCGCCCTGCAACAGGTGTACTTTAAAGCCGGAAAAATCAAGCAGCCAGGCCATTGCCCCGCTGCGCATGCCGCCGCGCCAGCAATGCACCAGCAGCTCTTTGTCCTGTGCCAGCTTACCAGCTTTCTGCACAAAAGCTGACATCTTGGGGCCGAACAGGTCCAGGCCCAGGAGCACTGCCGGGTCATGGCCCTGTTGCTTATAGGCTGTGCCGATAACAGCACGCTGAGAATCATCAAAAATAGGGAAAGAGTGCGCCTGCGGAATGTGCCCCACCTCGTATTCTTTAGGAGCGCGCACATCCAGCACCGGCAGCTGCGCTGCCTTCTGCATGAACTCTTCTATGGTTATCGTATTCACCATTTGTTACTTAAGCTGGCGAAGGTACAGCTGGATAGTATTCTCCAGCCCATAATAGAGTGCATCGCAGATAAGGGCATGGCCAATACTCACCTCTGCCAGTTCAGGCAGGTTATTTTTCAAATATTTCAGGTTGTCCAGATCCAGGTCGTGGCCGGCATTAATGCCGAGGCCAAGCTGCTGTGCTTTTAATGCTGCCTTTGTATAAGGGGCAATAGCCTGCTCCGGGTTAGCGTGGTAGCCCTTGGCGTAGGCTTCTGTATAAAGCTCTATCCTGTCTGTGTTAACCCGTGCGGCGCCTTCCACCATTCCCTCATCCGGATCAACAAAAATGGAAACGCGCATGCCGCTTTCCTGTAACTCTAATATGGTTTGGGTCAGAAAGTCCCTGTGCCGGATGGTGTCCCAGCCTGCGTTGGAGGTAATGGCATCGGGAGCATCAGGCACCAGTGTCACCTGGTCTGGCTTTACCTCCTTTACCAGTTTCAGAAAGTCTGGTGTTGGGTTGCCTTCTATGTTGAATTCTGTAGTCACCACTTCTTTCAGGTCATACACATCGCGGTAGCGGATATGGCGCTCGTCAGGGCGGGGATGCACCGTAATGCCTTGTGCCCCGAAGCGTTCACAATCTTTAGCTGCCTGTACAACATTTGGTCGGTCGCCGCCACGGGCATTCCGTAAAGTGGCTATTTTGTTTATATTTACACTCAGTTTGGTCATGGGTATAAGATTTTTTCTGACGGTGCGCTTAAGCACCTCTTTTCAAATGACTAAATTAAGCGAATTTTGTTTAAGATGCTTTAAATGGCGCTGCGCCTGGTAGCGTATACCCAGGCATTGGCGGTTTAAGCCGCTTTACTTAAAAGATAAAACACCAATAGAAAGAACTATGACATTAAAAGAACGCATCGACGCTGACATTAAGCAGGCCATGCTGGCGAAGGATAAGGCCCGCTTGCAGGCGCTAAGAAGTATAAAGTCGCAGATATTGCTGGCAGAAACGGAGAAAGGCGGCACAGAAGGCATCTCACAGGAAACAGAACTAAAGCTTTTGACAAAGGCTGCCAAGCAGCGCCGTGAATCAGCAGAGTTGTATGCCAAGCAGGGCCGCGCAGATTTAGAAGAAGTGGAGTTGACAGAACTGGCTGTGATAGAGCAGTACCTGCCACAACAGCTGGATGAAGGCGACCTGCGCACGCGCCTTCTGGAAATTATATACCGTGTTGGTGCCACCGGGCCATCAGACATGGGCAGGGTAATGGGCGTGGCCTCTAAAGAGCTGGCCGGTCAGGCAGACGGACGGGCTATTTCAAGTGCGGTTGGTGACCTGCTTAACAATACTGATTTTTAATGATTCCATCACCAGTGCCACATTGCAGGTGGCGCTGGTGATGGGGTATATACATTGTAGTGCTGCTAGTAGGAATATTTTTTGAAGTGGCATACAGAGAAGCATCATGCTGCCTTTTGTCACGGTAACAGCTGGTCTGGTTTATGTTGGATTCTAATATAAACCGCATTCCGGCTTTTTCTGTCTTGGCCATATTGCCAATGGCTTCATTTCTGGCATCTAATATCTTGTATCGTAATGAGCACATTTGATTTTTTTCTGGCTATTCCCATTGCCTATGGCGCGTTTCAGGGTTTTCGGAAAGGCCTTTTGTTGGAGCTGGTGTCGTTGGTGGCGCTGGTGCTGGCTATACTGGGCGGCTTAAAGCTGCTGGACACCGCGCTGCCCATGATGGAAGGTGTAGTGGGAGATGCACATGGGCTGCTGCCCTACGTTACGTTCCTGATCGTGTTTGTGGGGATTATCCTGCTGATACACCTGGGAGGCTTACTGCTGAAAAAGGTAATCGACTTTACACCCTTTGGGTTCTTTGATAATTTTTTAGGAGGTATCCTGGGTGCGCTGAAGTGGTGTGTGGCGCTAAGCCTGCTGCTGTACGTATCTGATATGGCTGGTATCAGTGTTTCCGCTGACACGGCAACAGCCTCGATGGTATACCCGGTGGTGCTTAAAACTACGCCTTACGCACTCGATATTCTAAGTTATGTGCTTCCTTTCGTAAAAGCGCTCATCAGCTCACTTAAACACCATTTTTAGAAGTTAGAAAGTTAAAAAATTAAAGAGTTAAAAAGTTGAAGAATAAAAGTCGTTCTAAAGTTTACAGACTTCAGCCTCTACTGGAACTGAACTTTAAGTACCTAGAAATTTGTGTTCATGCTATTGCCCAATACACTTTCTAACCCTCTAACTTTTTAACTTCAACCATGCTCCTCCTGCTTGACAATTTTGACTCCTTTACCTATAACCTCGTAGACTATTTCGGGCAGCTGGGGGTAGAAGCTAAGGTAGTGCGGAATGATGTGCCATTGGAGGAGATACAAAAGTTACCCATAGAGGCCATTGTGCTTTCGCCGGGGCCCGGAGCACCAGGGACGGCCGGTAACTTGCCGGAGGTAGTACGCTATTACCACGAGCAGGTGCCTATGCTGGGAATCTGCCTGGGGCACCAGGCCCTGGGTGAATTCTTTGGGGCTACTCTGGAAAAAGGTATCCGGCCAATGCATGGGAAGGTATCGGAAATAGTCTGTGAATTGGATCCTATTTTTGAAGGGCTTCCACAGAAAGTGCCGGTAGTCAGGTATCATTCTCTCATATTGCGCCACACCCCGGAATGCATTGTTCCGTTGGCACATACACAGGATGGTGAGCTGATGGCGTTCCGGCACAGGGACCTGCCGCTTTATGCCTTGCAGTTTCACCCGGAGGCAGCTTTAACCACATATGGTTTGCACATGCTCCGAAATTGGCTTACTATTGCTAATATTGCACATTAAATTGATCGTATACCTCGGAAATACGTTTCTCTAAAAAGTTTTTAAAGTTACATGAATTTACAAGTCAGGCAAGAAGGCGATTTTCAATACATTGACGAAGGAGAAGGAGAAGTGCTACTGCTGTTGCATGGCCTGTTTGGTGCGCTAAGCAACTGGAATGGTGTCGTAGACTACTTCTCAAAGAACTACCGTGTGGTGATTCCGCTCATGCCTATATATGAAATGCCGCTGCACAAGGCTGGAGTATCAGGCCTGGTTTCGTTTGTAGAAGACTTTGTGAAGTTTAAGAAACTGAAAGAACTGACGGTGCTGGGGAATTCTCTCGGGGGGCACGTTGGCCTGGTTTACACGCTGAAAAACGCCGCCATGGTGCAGCGCCTTGTATTAACCGGCAGCTCCGGTTTGTTCGAAGACTCTATGGGAGGTTCTTTTCCGAAGCGTGGCAACTACCAATATGTACAGGAGCGTGTAGGCTATACGTTCTATGATCCAAAAACTGCCACAAAAGAACTGGTGGATGAGGTTTTCTCTATTACGAACAGCAATGCAAAATGCCTGCGTATTATTTCTATCGCAAAATCAGCGCAGCGACATAATATGGCCAAAGATGTCACAAACATTAAGGTGCCAACGTTGTTAATCTGGGGACTGAACGATACAATTACTCCTCCGCTTGTAGGGCATGAGTTTAACAGGCTCATCGAGAATTCAGAATTATATTTCATTGATAAGTGCGGACATGCTCCAATGATGGAACATCCGGAGAAGTTTAACAGTATCTTAGAAAGGTATTTAATTAAAACACCTATAACCGCGACAGCTACATGATTGCAGAAGAACTCATCAACCAAATGATCCCGCCGCTGAAGCTCTACGATACCGTAGACAAAGCTTTGCGTTGGATGGATGAGTTCCGCGTGAATGAACTGCCCGTGGTGAGCAACCGCAAATACATGGGGCTGGCCACAGAGTTGAGCCTGATTGAACTGCACGACCGCAACCAGGCCCTGAAAGAACTGGAACTGGAGTACCAGGATGTGCACGTGATGCAGCGCCAGCACTTTTATGATGTGATGGAGGCGGCTATTAAAAACCGGATACAGGTGGTGCCCGTGCTCGATGATGATCAGGAATACATGGGCATTATCACGATAAATGATACTTTAGCAGCGTTTGGACAAATGTCGGCGTTGCAGGGGCAGGGAAGTATTCTGGTGCTCTCTATGCCAGAGCGCGACTACTCGCTTAGCCAGATCAGCCGCCTGATTGAAGAGGAAAACACCAAAATCCTGAGTGCCTACGTGTCGCCGGATGAGATGGATCCTTACCAGATAAAGCTTACCCTGAAGCTGAATACCACCGATCTTTCCCGGATTATAGCCACTCTGGAGCGTTTCGAGTACCGAATAACGGCTCAGTTCAACGATAACAGCACAGATAACGACGTAGGGCGCGACAGGTTAGACATGCTGCTCAAATACCTCGATATTTAATCTGGCGCGGTGATGCAGCTGCGTTTCCTCTTTCTTTTTCTTTTTTTGTGGATAAGTGTGGCCACACAGGCCCAAACCTGCGAGGATCCCCAGCTGGTAATAGCAGGTATTACGCTTGCTGGCAATGAAGTAACTAAAAAGCAGGTCATGCTGCAGGAACTCACTTTTGCTCCCGGCGATACAATGCGCGCCGATGAGTTGGAGCAACTGCTGGAGGCAAACCGGAAGCGCTTGTTTAACCTGCGACTGTTTCATTATGTAAACTATAAGTACACCTGCAATCATGGCTTGGTGCAGGTGCAGTACGAAGTACAGGAGCGCTTCTATCTTTACCCTGTTCTGATTTTCGATTTTGCGGACCGTAATTTTAATGCCTGGCTGGAGAAAAAGGACTGGGGCCGCATAGATTATGGCGCCAGTCTGGTGCGCCGCAACTTCAGGGGCCGAAACGAAGACGTGCGGGTGCGGGTGCAGCGGGGCTTCAACAAGCGACTGGAGTTTTCTTACCGTATGCCTTACATCAGCCGCAGGCATAACCTGGGTGCTGAGTTTAGTGTGGCAGACTATAGAAGCCGTACCATCAGCTATACCAACCAAAACAACAGGCAGTACTTTTATGAGCAGGAGGAGGGGTTGCCAATAAAGCGCTCCTCGCTTTCTGTGGGGCTGATGCACCGGCAAAATGTACAGCGGCAGGAGGGGGTGCGGTTGTCGTACCTGAAAGAAGGCATCTCTGACTCAGTGGTTCGCCTGAACCCGGAGTACTATCACAGGGCAGGAGACGAGCGGCAGTATCTGCGGCTAGAACTCTACAAAGTAACCAACCTGCGTAATAATTTTGTATACCCCCTTTCCGGGAGTTATTTTGAGGCCGGTGTGGCACAAAGCTTTTTCTTAAGGCAGTCAGGAGCACCTTTTACCATGTTGCGTACAAAATACGTGAGTTACAACAGGTTTGCGGACAAATATTCCTACATGGTGGGGGCGGAGGGGCAGTTGCGGCTGTCATCTGATTATGCCTTTGCAGACAACCTTGCTCTCGGCTTCAGGTCACTTGTGAGGGGTTACGAGCTTTATGTGGTGGGAGGGCAGCATTATGGCCTTTTTAAACAGAGTTTAACAAGAGAGCTGCTTCATATTGAAAGCATAAAACTTAAATTTATCCGGAACCCTAAGTTTAATAACATACCTTTGTCTTTGTACCTTAACGCTTTTACAGATGCCGGCTATGTGGTGGATAGGGTATTTCAGGAGAGCAACCCACTAACAAACCGCCTGCTACTGGGCGGAGGTATGGGCGTGCACCTGGTTACCTTCTATGATATTGTGTTGCGGCTGGAGTATTCTGTTAACAGGGAAGGAGGTAAGGGTTTTTACTTCAGCACAGGGTTCCCCTTTTAACCTACAACGATGAGAATAGCTATACTTGGAAAACCTTTTAGTGATACCATCGCACCTTTTATCCAGATGCTCTTCGATGAGTTGCAGCGGCGGAAAGCTGATTTGTTGCTGGTGGAACACTTCCACCTGTTTCTTAAAAACACCCTGAACCTGCCTACCGGTATTCAAACCTTTAGCAGGGGCGACAAACTCGAGGACGTGGATGTGGTGCTCAGCATTGGAGGCGACGGCACTCTGCTCGATACAGTAACGTATGTGGGAGAGCAGCAGATCCCGATCCTGGGTATCAATACAGGGCGTTTGGGTTTTCTGGCTACCATACCATACGATAGCATAAATGTTGCACTGGATGCGCTTTACAAAGGGCACTACACCCTCGACGACAGAGCTTTGATACGAGTGGATTCTGACCAGGAAGTGTTTGACGGTATCAACTTTGGGCTGAATGAGTTTAGTGTACTAAAACGAGACACCTCATCCATGATAGTGGTACACACGTACATAGATGGAGAGTACCTGAACTCGTATTGGGCTGATGGTTTAGTGGTCGCAACACCAACAGGTTCCACAGGGTATTCCCTTAGCTGCGGAGGGCCCTTGGTGCTCCCCCAGACCAACAATTTCGTGATCTCACCCGTATGTCCACATAACCTCAATGTTCGGCCCATGATAGTGTCAGACAGGAGTGTGATATCTTTTGAAGTGGAAGGACGCAGCAGTGCTTATCTTGCTTCGTTGGATTCACGTTCTACTGCTGTTGACATGAATGTACAGTTAGCGGTGCGGCGTGAGAACTTCTCAGCCCGGCTTGTAAAGCTCCATCATGTCAACTTTCTCTCGACGCTGCGCAGTAAACTCAATTGGGGGTTAGATAAAAGGAATAATATTATGAAGTAATATTAAATATATTTAATATAAATTTACTTAATTCAGTTTTATCCTTATTTTTGTTACACCCCAGGTTGGTAAACATCAACCTGAGGCAGAGTGATAAAGCTGATACCATACTTTAGATTTCGATTACTATGAAGAGATTATGTACTCTTGTGCTTTTGCTTGTTTTTACGCTTACCCTTGTTGCCATTGATGCCGAAGCACAGCGTTTTACACAACGTAAGCGGTACGCTTCTGTGGGTTTAACGTTGGGCGCTACGAACTATTTCGGTGACATTGTGCCGGAGCCGGATTTTACAAGCTTTCGCTTCAAGTCTACAAGGCCCAATGTTGGCATCAGCTATACTTACCGCTACTTTCCCCGTGTGTCCTTCAGAGGGGCTTTCCATTGGGGGCGCATTATGGGCGATGACAGGTTAAGTGCTTCTTTGGACGAAGGTGAGAACGCGGGCCGTTTCATGAGAAACCTTTCGTTCAGAAATGACATCAAGGAATTAAGTGCCGTTGCCATCATCGACCTGTTCGAGAACCGCCAGACATATCGACGCCGTCCGGACTTTGTGCCTTACGGATTTTTTGGCGTAGCTGTTTTTCATCATAACCCGAAAGCATACTATGAGAATGGGTCGCGTGAAGGCTTATCTCCAGCGGACGATATTCCGACCGGATGGTACGAATTACAGCCTTTAGGTACCGAAGGACAGTATGCCCTGAATGGCGAGAATTATCCAGACCCATATAGCCGGGTGCAAATCGCTATTCCATTTGGTTTGGGTGTGCGCTACAAGCTCGACAGAAACTGGGACTTGAACATTGAGATAGGCTGGAGAAAGACCTTTACTGATTACCTGGATGATTCCAGCGGATCTTTTGCCAATAAGTCCGATATCCTGAACGGTGGCGGCGAAAACCCGGTGGCAGCAACTATCCTGCATGACAGGAGCGGTGAGTCCGGTTTTAACACTATTCCGGACCCAAGTGGTACACCTTATAGAATTGTGCCGGGTTTTGGTACTGCTAAAAACAATAAGCGGGGCAACGCCTCAGACGATGATTGGTATATCACCACAGGCATTACGCTGAATTATATTTTAACACCTCGTATCAGAAGTCCGAAGTTTAGATAATATATTTGGGGACGCTTCGTTGCTCAACTAAACCCGGCTAATAATTACATGGCATTACATAATTTTAAAGGCGCACTCCTTATTTGTCTTATACTGCAAATAGGGAGTGCTTTTTTTGGCTACGCTTCTTATGCACAAAGCAAGGATCCTGTTACTACCTCAGAGATTGGAGTAGGTATCGGGGGGGCAAATTATAAAGGAGAACTCTCCCCTAACTACCGTGTGCTTAACAACCAACCTGCACTCACCGTATTTTACCGTCGTGATATGTCGAACGCCATTACGCTTCGAGGCGGGTTAATGGGAAGTCATCGCATTGTAGACAGCAACACCTTTACTGATGAATCCTATGCGGATGACCGTCCCTACCATGCGTACCGGCAGGCAGAGCTCCGCCTCAGCCTGTTAGAGCTATCAGGAGTAATGGAGTATAACTTCCTTGACTATTACGACCCTAAGATGAAGCCGCGCATTTCTCCCTACCTCTTTATCGGGGTGGCAGGCCTGGTTTACAATACAAAGCTTTACTCCGATGAACACACAAAAGGCCGTAGCGAGGAAGGGAATGTGCTGAATCAGCCTTTCGACACGAGAATTGCCGTTTCTGTTCCTTTCGGATTGGGGATAAAGTATGCCCTGAGTAAGCACTGGAACCTGGGTCTGGAGTTCGGCGCGCGTAAGCTTTTTACAGATAATATTGACTCCCTCACAAAGGATGAACCAGCCCACCTGGCTAACCCCTACGACAACGATTGGTACTACTACAACGGTGTCAGCATCTCCTATACATTCTACCGCAACAACTGCCCTCCCGTTTACAAGAAAAAGCCCGGTCTCTTAGATTAAGTTGCAATGTGTCACAAAATTATGATGCTTTTTGTAACTTGCGAGGAAAACGGGTTTTAATGAATCTTAAGGAGAACGTAAACTTAGGCAATTTACCAAGGCATATAGCCGTTATCATGGACGGTAACGGGCGTTGGGCAAAGCAAAGAGGGGGGCTGCGGATATTTGGCCATCAGAATGCTATCAAAGCAGTGCGCGACACTGTGGAAGGTGCAGCTGAACTGGGGGTAGAGTATCTTACCCTCTATGCTTTTTCCACAGAGAACTGGTCACGTCCTAAGGCAGAAGTAACTGCCCTGATGACGCTGCTGGTGTCTACCATTCGCAAAGAAACCGCTACCCTCAATAAAAATAACATTCGCCTGCAAACGATAGGCAACACAGCTAGTTTGCCACAGGCTTGCCAGCGCGAGTTGTTGGAGGCCATAGAGCTTACCAAACAAAACACGCGCATGACGCTGGTGCTTGCCCTCAGCTACAGTGGCCGTTGGGACATTACACAGGCCATGCAGAAAATAGCTGGAGAAGTGGCGGAGGGTAAATTACAGACCAGCGAAGTAAATGAAACTACTGTGGCTGAGCATTTATCTACGGCAGGAATGCCTGACCCTGAGTTGCTTATCCGCACCAGCGGGGAACAACGTATCAGCAATTTTCTGTTGTGGCAGTTAGCTTATACTGAACTTTACATTACAGAGTTGCTTTGGCCTGATTTCAGGAAAGAGAAACTTTATGAGGCAATAATATCTTATCAGAACCGTGAGCGACGCTTCGGTAAGACAAGTGAACAAATTATAAAGTGATAAAAACACTAATGACAAGATTTATCTGGGTGCTCGTATTTATGCTTTTGGCAGGTACGGCCACTTCTCAAGTATTAAATAACCCTGCTCAAACATCTCCCCTTGATTATTCCGAGCCAAAGCAATACCGCATTGGGGGCGTTGAGATAAGTGGGGCCAAGTTCTTAGAGCCTGTAGCGCTGCTTTCTGTTATAGGCCTGAAGGAGGGAGATGAGATTACAGTACCTGGGGAAGATATCAGCCGCGCCATCCAGAAATTGTGGCAGCAAGGCATCCTGGGTGATGTGGAAGTGCTCGCCCGCACAGAAGGAGACCTGATTTACCTCACCTTTGACCTGAAAGAGCGACCACGTTTGTCTGAATACCGTTTTTCAGGCATAGGTAAGTCTCAGGCAGAGGCCCTCCGTGATAAAGTGCCGTTGCAGAGAGGTAAAATTGTTACGGATGCGGTTTTGAACAGCACCCGCAATGTTATCCGCAACTATTACCTTGAAAAAAGCTTCCTGAATGCGAAGATAAATATTACGCAGCGTCCTGACCCGACACTGCCTAACAGTGTGATGCTGAACATTCATGTTGACAAAGGCAACAAAGTAAAGATTGCTGAAATCAACTTTGAGGGCAACGAGGCATTCGCTGACAAAAAACTGCGCCGCCAGCTTAAGAAGACCAAAGAGAAGAAGTGGTATAAAATCTTCACCTCTTCTAAGTATAACCGCACCGAATACGAAAACGACAAGCAACTCCTGCTCGACTTCTATAGCAAAGAAGGCTACCGTGATGCAACCATTGTTTCAGATACTGTGTACCGCATCAGCGATGACAGGCTCGGTATCCGCATTACAGTAGAGGAAGGGCAGCAGTATTACTACCGTAATATCACCTGGAATGGTAACTACATCTACGACGATGCTTACCTGTCGCGGGTACTAGGCATCTCGAAAGGGGATGTGTATAACAAGCAGGAACTGGACAAGCGCCTGAACTACAACCCGGCAGGTATTGATGTGTCTGCTCTGTACCAGAACGACGGCTACCTGTTCTTTAACATCGACCCGGTAGAAGTACGCGTGGAAGGTGACTCGATTGACATTGAGATGCGCGTAACGGAAGGCCCACAGGCAACTATCAACAAGATAACCATCACAGGCAACGACAAAACCAGTGACCATGTGATTCTGCGCGAAATACGCACGCTGCCGGGCCAGAAGTACAGCCGCGACGACCTGATTAGAACGCGAAATGAACTGGCTGCCTTAGGTTACTTTGACCCGGAAACTATTGGTCTGAACCCGGTTCCAAACCCGGCAGAAGGTACAGTAGATATTAATTACAGTGTTGTAGAGCGCCCGAACGACCAGATAAGCCTTTCAGGCGGATGGGGTGGTCCGATTGGTGCCGTAGGTACGGTAGGCCTTACCCTGAACAATTTCTCTACCCGTAAGATGTTCAACCTGTCTGAGTGGAGGCCAGTGCCAACAGGCGATGGGCAGCGATTATCGCTGAACGTGCAGGCAAACGGTAGATATTACCAGTCCTACTCACTTTCTTTCACGGAACCATGGTTGGGTGGCCGCAAGGCGAACTCTCTAACAGCCAGTTTATTTAAAACGATAAGAAGATTCCCTGGTGCGGAGGTAGAAAGCCGCCTGAATGTAGACGGTGCAGCTCTGAGCTTGGGTAGAAGGTTGAATTGGCCGGATAACTTTTTCTACATGAACCATTCCCTGTCTTACAACCGCTACGATGTGAGTAACTACAATATCGGTGGTCTGACAAATGGTTTATCCAACAGTATTTCGCTTACCAACACCTTAGGGCGCTCCAGCATTGACAATCCTACTTTCCCTAGAAGAGGATCTTCGTTTACGCTGAGCGTTAACATGACGCCACCTTACTCGCAAATTGCAGAGAATATAGACCCTACAGAGTACATTGAATTTCATAAATGGATGTTTGATGCCTCTTACTTCATAAACTTGGCAGGGAATTTGGTATTGAATACACGAGCACATTTCGGATTCCTTGGTAGCTATAGCCAGGATAAAGAGCTTGGGCCGTTTGAGCGATTTAAGTTAGGTGGAGCCGGTTTAGGTGGAGGTAATATTTTTGTGGGAACAGAGTACATCGGCTTACGTGGTTATGATGACGAAAGAGTTGTCAACACAAACGAGACAGCACTGCTGAATGCTGGTGGTATAGCTTATAACAAGTTTGTGTTTGAAGCGCGTCAGTTGATTTCACCTAACCCAGCTGCAACGATTTATGGTTTGGCGTTTTTGGAGGCAGGTAACAACTTTGGTTCTTATGCGCAATACAATCCATTTAAGCTTTATCGTTCAGTGGGTGTAGGTGCTAGGATTTTTATGTCGGCCTTCGGATTGCTTGGGTTTGACTATGCCTGGAGACTAGATGATTTGCCAGCTGGAGTTGGGGATCCAAGCAAGCGGGGCATGTTCCACTTTATTATTGGACAGCAGATACGTTAATCCAAAGGAATTAGTATGAGAAAGTTTTTGTTCGTCTTTGTAGCAGGCTTTTTATTAGCGTCAGTTTCGCATGCACAGAAGATTGGCTATATTGACTCAAACTTTATCCTGAGTAAAATGCCTGCTTTTAATAAAGTGCAGCAGGAAATGGACAAATACGCCGCTGCCTGGCAAAAAGAAGTAGAACTGTTGCAGCAGGAATCAGACAAGCTGAAGCAGGATTATAAAGCGGAAGAAGTGCTGCTTACAGAGCAGATGAAGAAAAAGAGGCAGGCTGAAATAACCAAAAAAGATAATGAGCTGCGTGACTATCAGCGAAAGGTTTTTGGATATGAAGGCATGATGTTTAAGCGCCGGCAGGAGTTGATGCGGCCGGTACAGGACGAAGTGTTCACAGCTGTCGAAAAAGTATCGAAGTCGAAAGGTGTTCAGATAATGTTTGATAAATCAGGCGATTTAGTGATGATTTATACAAACCCGGTACACGACTATACAGAGTATGTATTAGAGGAGCTAGGCTTAGCATCAGACAGAAAAAACCAGCCGGGCCAGACACCGGCAAACAGTATTGTAGACGATCCGGCTAACTTACCGGATGTAGGTACTGAGGAACAACAGGAAACGCAGCCTGCTGTAAAAGGAAATAAAAAGAAGTCTAACAACTAACTAAAACTAACATATTACTAATTTTCCAACCAATGATGAACAAGATTAAAACATTAGTAGCAGCGTTCTTACTGATAAGCTTTGCGTCTTTCGCACAGACCAGCGACCAGCCGCTTAAAATTGGTTATACAAATGTAGAATACATCCTGCTACAGATGCCTGAAAGCAAGCAAATCGAGTCTGAGCTGAAAACACACAGCACACAGCTTGAAAATCAGCTTAAGACAAAGTATGCTGAATACGAGACAAAGCTGCAGGCTTATGAGAAAAGTGCCGCAACAATGGATAAAGTAGTGCGCGACGACAAAGAGAAAGAGTTGATGAACCTGAACAGCTCTATCCAGGAGTTTCAGCGCAGTGCGCAGGCCTCTTTACAGCAAAAGGAGAAGTCTCTGGTAGATCCTGTAATCGCTAAGATTGACAAAGCTATCAAAGACGTAGCAAAAGAGAATGGCTATACTTACGTTATCAGCAACCAGGCATTACTTGCTGGTCCGGAAGATGGCGACATTTCTCCAATTGTTCTAAAGAAGTTAGGTGTTGATCCTGCTAAAGCGCAGCAGACGCCAGAGCCAGCTGCGACAAAGCCAGCTGCCACTACTACTCCAGCTAAAACGAACACAGCAAAGAAGAAGAACAAATAAATTTAACTTCTTTAATAAGTACAGGAAAGCCGATGTGTATACTTCGGCTTTCTTTTTTTGTTTGAACCTTTCGTATACCTGATTCACGTGATAGATTATACTGAAACAGAAGAGAATGCAGAAGACTCGGACGAGCTCTATGAGCATCACCGCATTGTAGTGGACAAGGGGCAGGCACTGCTGCGCCTGGACAAGTTCCTGATGGACCGCCTGCCCAACGTAACCCGCAATAAGTTACAAGGTGCTATTCGCTCTGAGTCGGTGCAGGTAAACCAGAAGCCGGTTAAGGTCAGCTACAAGGTAAAGCCACAGGATGTTATAACCATTACCCTGGCAGAGCCGCCGCGTGATACCGATGTAGTACCGGAGAATATTCCGCTGGACATTATGTACGAGGATGAGGAGTTGCTACTGGTGAATAAGCCGGCAGGAATGGTGGTACATCCCGCTTATAACAACTGGACCGGCACGCTTGTAAACGCATTAACCTATTACCTCCAGAACCTGCCTACATCCCGAAACGGAGAAGGGAGGCCGGGACTTGTCCACCGCATCGATAAAGATACTTCAGGCCTGCTGGTCATTGCCAAGACAGACTACAGTATGGCTTACCTGGCAAAACAGTTTTTTGACCATAGCATTGAGCGTACCTACTATGCATTAGTCTGGGGGGTTCCCAAAGATAATCAAGGTACTGTTACAGGCCATGTAGGACGCAGTGCCAAGGATAGGAAGGTAATGGCTGTTTACCCTGAAGGAGACTATGGCAAACATGCTGTAACACATTATAAGGTGCTGCGCAGCTTTAAGTATGTATCGTTGGTACAATGCAACCTGGAAACAGGGAGGACGCACCAGATACGGGCGCATATGAAGTACATAGGCCATCCTCTTTTTTCAGATGCCATGTATGGTGGCGATAAGATTCTGAGCGGCTCCCCAACTGGTACCTATAAATCATTTGTAGAAAATGCTTTCAAGGTAATGCCAAGGCAGGCCTTGCATGCCAAGTCCCTTGGTTTCAAACATCCTGCTACCAAGCAAATGATGCAGTTTGAAACGGAGCTACCTGAGGATTTCGCTGCCGTACTGGCTAAATGGGAGTTGTACGAAGGGCAGTAAGTTCTTTTGTATTCCACATCTTTTGAGCCATTTGACCTTCCCGCCTCGTGCTGCGAATTTGAAGCTGCCGGGGAAGGACACCTCTTTGGCTCATGTGTGCGGTGCTGAGTTAGCTCAGCACCGCAGCAACTACAGGGCTCTTAACAGAAAAGCTTTAAACTATCTTTCTTTCAAGTTGTAATTAATGGTTGTCATAAATGGCTAACCATGAATTGTGATACGGCATAATTGGGGTTTAATTTTTCTGGAAAGCTAGGTCAATTTGGGAAGAATTGTAGAGCGGCGTATGCATAGCACAAAGTCTAAAATGGTATAAGAGGCCTGTGCTTTTGACAGATACTTACTTCTTCTGGCCTTGTTTGTGGGTTTGCCCATCTCGCTTACACCTTTGTGTGCGCCTGCTTTTTTCTCTGTCTTCTGTTTCCATTTTTAACTGATTCAGCTAATTAATTTCAGGACGGGACATAAAACAAAAAAGCCTGCTCAAGTTGAGCAGGCTTTTTTGTTTTTGCTAACGGTTATTACTTTTTCTTCGCGCTTTTCCCAATTTCATTAAGAGCGGCTTCTGCCTGAGGGTTAGCAGGGTCTAAGGTTTTCACTTCCTGCCAATACTTGATAGCATTATCTCTTTCACCTTTCAGGTAGTAGTAGTAACCTAGGTAAGAGTTAGCCTCAATCAGGTCTCTCTTATACTTATCTTTATCTTCACCGGCAATTTTGATGAACTCCTCGTAATGAGGTCTCGCCAAACCTTGTTCAGTTTCTGGGTCCTGGCTGGCCTGCGCCCGCGCTCTCCACAAGTGGCCGTAAGCATAGGTAGGGTTAGCTTCCGTTACCTTACCATAGGTCTCATCAGCCTTCTTGAAGAACTCATTTGCAGCGGCTCTATCGTTTGCTGCTGCTTTTTCTTCACCGGCCATCATATAGATGTTACCCATGTAGTAATAGTCTGCGTTGCTAGGTTCTACGTTCGCACGCTTTCTCTCGTAAACCTCGATAGCCTTGTCGTACTGGTTGTTTTTTGCATACGCATTAGCCAACTCAGCATATAATTCTACATTTGCATTATTCATTTGCAGCGCTTTCTCGAGGTTATCAATAGCTTTCTGCGACTGGTTATTCTTGTTCAGAATTCGGCCATAGTATTCATAGTCCTCGGCGATCAACTTGCTCTGGTCCACCTTCTGCATATACTCCTCTATTGCCTGCAGCGCTTTTTCTGGCTGGCCTAACTCCATGTAAGAGTAAGCTCTTAAACGGTTCATTACCGTGTTATTTGGCTGCTTCTGCAGTACCTGCTCTGCTTCCTGCAAAGCTTTATCGTAGTTCTTGGTCAGGAACAGGAAAGAAGCATACTTAGCACGGGTTTCCGGAGTATCTTCTGCCATATCTACATATTTTTGGAAGGTAGAAAGGGCCTTGTCGTACTGACCAGCGAAATAATATAGTTCACCAAGGTCGCCGTAAGCAGGAGCGAAGTTAGGGTCAATTTCAATTGCCTTCTTAAATGCTTCTTCTGCTTCGTTGTAGTTACGTGAGCTGGTATATAACTGTCCCCTTCTCAGGTAGGCAGTTGCATACTTATCATCCAACTGGATAGCCCTGTCATAGCTACTCATAGCCTCGCCACCTTTTTTAAGCTTTAGGTAAGCATCTCCTAAAATAACGTTGGCTAGAGCATTATTACGGTCACGCTCCAATGCTTGCTTTAGATAATCAATGCCTTTGTTGATTTCTGCTTCAGTAGCATTTGGTGCATTTACGTAAGCATCGCCTACCATAGCAAGAACATAAGCGTCTTTCTTACCTCTACCGCTGAGGGCCTGGTTGAACTCCTGCTCAGCTTTTGCTTTGTTACCCTGCTGTAAGGCAAGTTTACCAAGACCTACGTGGTTAATATAAGACCGTTTGTTATTGGCAATACCCTGGTTAAAGTAGTAAGCTGCCGAGTCTGTATTCCCAGTTCTCAAATAGATATCACCAAGAGCAAAATGAGCTCTGTCTGCTGCATTCTTGTCTCCTAGTTGTCTCTTATAGATAGATTTTGCTTCTTCGTAACGTTCCAGGTCAACTGCTCTTCTACCAGCATCTCCTGTTTGCGCGAAAGCTGCTGTAGCAGGAAAAGCAGCCGCCATAAGGGCAATATACTTCCAGTTTTTTGTCATCAGTATTAAAGTTTAGTTGTTTGTTGCTGTTTAATTATCAATTTCTATGCCGTTTCTACTGGTTCCCTAATCCAATTACCCGTACTGGCATAGTGGCAGGAACAAGTCCTGATTTCAATATAAGGCGTTGTCCCTGGTCTCCTCCAAGGAATGATGCAAATCCTGTGCCAAGGCCTGTACGGCCCTCAGTACTAATCACGTACAGGTAACGTCGAAGAGGGTAAACCTGTTGTGCTATGTATGCCTGATATGGCTGATAAAAGCTTTCTGTTGTTAAAGGAGCTGGATCTTCGCTTATGCCTACTACTTTTATTCTTTTCAGGAAGCCGATAGCTGTTGAATCATCAAGGTCGCTGATCCAGTTCACACCGATTACGCCCAATGCATTTTCGTTTTGTGCCACATAGTCAATCAAAGCCTCATGTGAGTTGGCGGCGAAAGTGTTCTGTGGGAGCTTACCGTCTGTTATCAGCGAATCGCGTACATAGCGAGCAGTGCTTGAGTTGTTATTATCAAATACTATCGTGATTTCACCTGATTTAGTACCCCTTTCAATTTCATTCCAGTTCTTCACCCGCCCGTTAAAGATGTCTTTTACCTCATCTAATGTTAGCAGTGAGTCCGGGTTGTTTGGATTGGTGATAAGTGCAACGGCATCAACGGCTATGCGGGTAGTGCGCGGAATACGTTTCTTCTGCTCTATTGCTGCCACTTCTTCACGTGTCAGTTCCCTTGAAAGTATGGCTATTCTGGTGGTATCGTTCACCAGGTCTTTTACGACTTCGCCTTCTGGCTTATAAGCAGCCTCAATATCGGCACGGTTATAAATACCCTCAAATGTGTTTACCTGCGATTCTATAATAGGCTGGAAAGACTCATCTACACTTATGTTTGTGTAGCCTGAGGTTGGTGTACTTAACGTAGTATCAGAAGAATTACCACAAGAGAATAACCCAGCCACACTCGCTGTTAGTAGGATAGTATATGCTTTAATCTTCATATCTGTTGTTTCTGTTCCGTGTTGAGTTCTGATATACCCTTACAAATCTCACAATTCCATATAATATCAAGATCGCACCTAAAAAGTATCTCACCTCAACGCCAATACTCCGGTTTAGGTTTTCCGCGGCAAACAAGATAAACAGGCCGAGCGCAACGTAGACCAGTGTCATCAATAGGCCAAAGATGCGGGCAAATTTACTATAAAAGCTTCTTGGTGGTTTGTTATCGTCTCCTTTTGGTCTCAGCATGTTTTACGTTCCTGTAGTCGTGCTTATTATTTAACCCATAAAAATAAATCAATTGCATATAAAAAGAAAGCAGAAGCTAACAAAACTCCACTTGTTGCTTCTGCATCTTCTCTGTTTTTTGCTGCTTACTGTATGCTAAACCTTATTGGTAAAGTATATCTTACAGGTACAGTTCTTCCGTTCTGCTTTCCGGGCTTCCAGTGTGGCATGCTGTTTATAACGCGCAGCGCTTCTTCTTCAGTTCCGTACCCTAAGCCCTTCACAATCTCTGCTTTAGTAATGGCACCATCCTGCGCTACAACAAATGTTACCACGACTATACCCTCTATTCCTGCACGCTGCGCCTCGCCAGGATACCGCATCTTTTTGCTCAGATAGGCAAAAAGTGCTTTGTCTCCCCCAATAAACTCCGGCATGTCTTCCACGTGTATAAATTCGGCAGGTTCTTCTATTGTCTCTCCTGTTCCGGTTCCTGCTGTTGGCATTTCATCTATAGTTGTAGACGGTGTTTCAGGAATGTCTCCCTCTATGGTATTCTTACCTATATTTACCTTACTCAGTATATCCTGATCGGGCATTGGCGAAGTTTTTACCTCCTCATTGTCTTCTACAACTTTGGGAGTGACAAATCTTTCTGTCTTTACCTGTTTCTCTTGTTCTGCTGCTACAGGTGCCACTTCCTCTTTAGGCAACTCTGGCGGTTTTGGCAGGTTTGGTATTTCTATAACAAAGGGCTCGTTAATATCATAGGTGGGCTTTACATATGTAACCTGTTCAGAAAAAAAGATGCTTTCCACTAGCGGACCGACCAGTGCCCCTAAAAATATAGCTGTTGCTATTATGGCTGCAAGTGTCATGTGCTTGCTGTAGACCCGGCGCAATACATAGGCGCCATACGCCTGATTTCTTCCCTCGAACACAACGTTGTTAAAGGTCGTGCTTAAAAAATAGCTCTTTTTCATGGGCTGCTGGTTTTAGGTTAAAGTTTATATTCTTAATCGCATATGTCTCTTTCGTTCTGTTTCTTTATTTTCTTTAGATAATATACGTTTTATATTTTAAATAGTATGCATGTCGACTATTTATTCTGCAGACACAAAAAAAGCCCAGTCAGAAATGACTGGGCTTCTTCTTAAGCTTATATGCTTATTTAATTGTATAACGAACCGGAAGGGTATAGCGCACTGGTACAGTTCTACCATTTTGCTTACCTGGTGTCCACTTCGGCATTGACTTCACAACGCGCACAGCTTCTTCGTCAGTTCCTCCTCCAAGTTTCTTGATAACTTCGATTTCGGAAATCTCTCCTGTTCTGCTTACTACGAAAGAAAGTACAACGATACCTTCAATTCCGGCACGCTGTGCAGCAGCAGGGTAACGGATGTTCTTACCTAAGTACTTAAGCATTTCACTCTCTCCACCTGGGAAAGTTGGCATCTGCTCAACATACGTGTAAGGCTTTTCCTCTACAACTTCTGCTACCACATCGCTGGTACCGTCTATCTCGCCAAGGTCTACTGGAGCATCTGGGTCTCCTTCTACTGTTTCTATACCCGCGTCTACCTCTTCTAGTACCTCCACATCAGGTATTTCTTCTTCTTCCGCTACTTCGTTATCACGCTTCACTACCGGTGGCGTGTATTTTACTGTAGCACGCACTGGTGGTGGCGGTGGTGGAAGATCTGGTGGTGGCGGCGGCGGCGGCGGCGGCGTAGCCTCATCTATTGGTGGCGGTGGAGCCAGGTCTACTTCTGTTACAATACGCTCAACCACTACTTCCTCTTCTTCGCCCTCTATCATCTTCGCTATCAGTGGTAAACTGACAAAAAGAAGGAATAGAGCTGTGGCAATGATAGCGGCTTTCGTGATATGATTGTTGTACAGTTTTCGAAGTAGGTAGGCACCGTATGCTTTATTTCGTCCTTCAAAGACGATATCGTCAAGCGATGCTTTAGCTGCTAAGTTACTGTCCATATCTTATTGTTGTATAATATTTTGTTGAGCTAATAATTCTTTGTCTGAATCTGCTATTTCAACCAGTGCAAACTTTCTAGTATCTGTAATCTTTAACTCATCCAGCACATCTACCACGTTTTTGTAGCGTGATGTTTCCATTGGTTTAATCATCACAGTCATCTTTTCGTTAGACTTCACCCGAGGCGACACTAACACTTTTCTGATGCCGTTTGCAGAATAATCAGAACGTTCTACTGTTGGATTATCTGCTGCAAGACCGAAGTAATAATATACTTCATCGTTCTCACCCAATATGATGGTCAAAGCGTTACTAGCCTTCAGTGCAATCTGCTCTTCCGGGTTATCCGGTTCCACAGGCATGTTAATTTCCATGGTCTGCGGTTTGCTGAAGGTTGTTGTAAGCATGAAGAAAGTAAGTAGAAGGAAGGCAAGGTCCACCATTGGTGTCATATCCAAATGAACGGACATTTTTTTGGCTCTTTTCTTACCTCCTTTACCGGAGTCAGCTTTTTCTTGTATTTCTGCCATTTCTTATCTCCTTTCTAATTATAAGTTATTTGGTCTTGCTTCCATATCAGTAATCAGGTTAAACCTGTTCACCTTTTTGTCTTGCAGGATATCAATAACTCGCTGAACTGTTGCATACTCAGAGTCTACATCTCCTTTGATGGCAATTACCACCTTCGGGTTAGTAAGTCGTGTCTGTAACACCCAGTCACCAAGCTCATTATTAGTTGAGTCAATTGGAATACCTGTTTGCTCTACGTTTTTACGTGCATTAGGCTCCATGGCTAAATAAGACTTCAACTGGTTAATCGGTACACCGAAGTTGGTTAACAGGGAGAAAGTTCTTTTCTCTTCTTCTGTGAAACCGATACCGTATTTACCTGCCATCTTATCCAGGAGTACTTCCTTTGTTTGCTGACCATCAACTCCGAAAAACACACGGTTGTTACTACCAATCGTTAATGTAATTACGTTAGTTTCAGGCAGTTTGATTTCCGAAACAGAAGAAGGAGTATCTACAACCACCGACTCCTCAGGAGCAAACTTTGTTGTTAGCATAAAGAAAGTAACCAGCAAGAAGGCTAAGTCCACCATTGGCGTCATGTCCAATGAGGGTTTCGTTCTTTTTACTTTTACTTTAGGCATATTTTATTTTTTGATACTGTTTAACTATACAGTTTGTGTTTTCACAGGAGCTGTGTCATGCTGAGCTGCAAACGTAGAGATGATGCTGAAACCGGCTTCATCAATGCTATAAGTAAGCTCATCGATTTTGCTTGTAAAGTAGTTATAAGCAACGATTGCAAGGGCAGAACCTGTAATACCAAGTGCTGTGTTAATCAAGGCCTCAGAGATACCGTTTGCAAGACCTACCGCATCTGGTGCACCACCTTGTGCAAGGGCCGCGAACGCTTTAATCATACCAAGTACTGTACCAATCAAACCAACCAGTGTAGAGATAGAGGCGATTGTAGAGATGATCACCAGGTTTTTCTCAAGCATTGGAAGTTCCAGTGAAGTAGACTCCTCAATTTCTTTCTGAATAGCAGCGATTTTCTCAGCTTTCAGCAATTCAGGCTCGTTCAGCATTTCTTTATACTTCAACAGACCTGACTTTACTACGTTTGCTACAGAACCTTTTTGTGCGTCGCAGGCAGCAATAGCGCCATTGATATCACGCTGGTTAAGCTTAGCAGAAATAGTTCTCACGAAACCAGCTACACTCTTGTTACCTTTTGCTTTGCTGATTGTAAGGGCACGCTCAATAGCGAAAATGAATACCATCAGTACTAGTGACATCAGGATAGGTACTACCCAGCCACCTTTGTAAACAATACCTAAATAATTGCCTGGAAGTGGATGGCTTTCAGGGTCACCACCTTCGAAGTTAGCAGGGTTACCTAATACAAACATATAGATAAGCACACATACTATAATAGATAGCGGAATAACAATTGTTGCGAAAATGCCACCTACCGGACTTGCTTTTTTCTCAACGTTAGCATTCTTGCTCGCTACTGCAGTCTTTTTTTCCATTTTTTTAAAAGTTTAAAGTTTAGCTGTTTGTGTTGTAATTAATTGTTTGTGTAATGTGAAATGTAATTCTTTTGCTTTTAGTTCTTTATTGAATTCGCAATTTCTGCTTTTTCTCAATTTTTCAAACTATCAGAGCGCTTATTATTTGTAAAAAGTATCAGGTTCTGCCTCTTCAGCACCCTAATTTAAGCTTTTCTCATTTGAAATTCCTAATCTTAACCTCTCTTCTATCAGAAAAAAATAAACCCGGCTTTAAATCATTAAAGTATAAACATCAATAAAATAAAGCAACTTATCTTTTGTTTATGCTGCTGATTAATACCGCGGGGCAGCACAAATCAACTGTCCTTTTAAAGCATAACTCGCTGTTAATGGGGTGGTTATGCTTTAGAGTAACAACGCTTTGCTAGAAAATGGTTGCATGTGCAGCAACTAACTTAAGCAAAATTGTTTTGATTGATAGCCTTTTTATTGAAAAAAGTGGGTTAAACATACTAAATGTTTTCGATAAATAGTATGCATGCCTAACGTGTTTTTGCTTTGTTCCAGTAAAAATCCATCTCCGTCAGGGTCATGTCCTGAAGCCTTTTCCCATCTTTGGCTGCTTCTGTCTCCATGAACCGGAACCGGTCTATGAACTTCAGGTTTGTGCGCTCTAATGCTTCTTCAGGGTTAATGCCGGCAAAGCGGGCAAAGTTTATGAGCGAGAACAGCAAGTCTCCGAATTCGGCGTTTGCTTTTTCTTGGTCGATTGTAGCGGTGTCTGCTACATTGAACTCCTCTTCGAACTCATTTAGTTCCTCCTGCACCTTCTCCCACACCTGCGACTTATCATCCCAGTCAAAACCAGCGCCGCGTGCTTTCTCCTGAATACGCATCGCCTTTACTAGTGCAGGCAACGAGGAGGGTACGCCACCTAGCACGGATTTGTTCCCTTCTTTTAGCTTGAGTTTTTCCCAGTTTTGCTTTACTTCCTCTTCTGTGTCGGCTTTGGTGTCGCCGTAGATGTGCGGATGCCTGAAAATGAGTTTGTCACATTGTGCGTTCAGAACGTCAGCTATATCGAAGGCATTGTGTTCAGAAGCAATTTTCGCATAAAAAACCATGTGCAGCATCACGTCGCCCAACTCTTTCTTTATTTCCTGCATGTCGGCTCTCAGAATGGCGTCTGAAAGTTCGTAGGTTTCTTCTATAGTGAGGTGTCGAAGGCTTTCAAGTGTTTGTTTTTTGTCCCAGGGGCATTTTTCACGCAGATCATCCATCACATCGAGCAGGCGGTTAAAGGCCTGCAATTGTCTGCCTCGTGGGCTATCGTCAAAATTCATCTTATCCATAAAGGCAAATATAATAAAAACAATGGCAAGCAGCCTGAACAGCCACGGGAGGCAGGTTGTCAGCGTATATGCTGACGAAAAATTCTGAAAGTATAAGTTAATTACTACTTTTGCCTACGAAAAAATTATTGGACAAGTGGCTTTAATAAAATCAATTTCAGGAATACGTGGAACGATAGGGGGGCAGGCAGGTGAAGGACTTACGCCTGTTGACATCGTAAAATTCGCTGCCGCTTTCGGTACATGGGTGCTTCAAACCAACGGCATAAGCAAAATTATAGTTGGTCGGGACGCCCGCCTCTCCGGCGATATGGTGAACAAGCTGGTTTGTGCTACCCTGCAGGGGCTTGGTATTGATGTAGTAGACGTAGGGCTTTCCACGACACCTACTGTAGAAATGATGGTGCCGGCTAAAAAAGCAGGCGGTGGCATTATACTCACAGCCAGCCATAACCCCAAACAGTGGAATGCGCTGAAGCTGCTAAACCAGAAAGGGGAATTTATCTCTGATGAGGAGGGTAAACTGGTGTTGGAGATTGCAGAAAAGGAGTCGTTTAACTTTGCACAGGTAAATGACCTGGGCAAGTACAAGCAAACCGACACCGCTCTCAAGAAGCACATTAAAGCTATTCTGGAGTTGCCACTGGTAGATGTGGAAGCCATAAAAGCCAAGAACTTTAGCGTGGTAGTTGATGCCGTGAACTCAAGTGGGGGCTTTGCGGTGCCCATGTTGCTGGAAGCCTTAGGCTTAAAGAAAATAGAGAAGCTGTTCTGCGAGCCGGACGGAAATTTTGCCCATAACCCGGAGCCGCTGCCAGAAAACCTTCGGGAGATTTCCAAGATAATTGAAAAGGGTAAGTTTGACCTGGGTATTGTAGTAGACCCGGATGTAGACCGCCTTGCGCTTATAAACGAAGACGGCAGCATGTTTGGAGAGGAGTACACGCTGGTGGCTGTAGCTGATTACGTGCTCAAAAACCAGAAGGGCAATACTGTGTCTAACCTGTCCTCTACCCGTGCACTGCGTGATGTTACAGAAAAAGCCGGTGGCACATACTATGCCGCTGCCGTGGGAGAAGTAAACGTCGTGAACATGATGAAGGAGCAAAATGCTATCATTGGTGGCGAAGGCAACGGCGGTATCATCTACCCTGAGCTGCACTATGGCCGCGATGCCCTCGTTGGGATTGCATTGTTCCTGTCGCATTTAGCTAAGTCAGGCAGTAGCATGACGCGCCTGCGTGCTTCATACCCGAACTACTACATCTCCAAAAATAAGATTGAACTGACGCCGGAAGTGGATGTGGATAAAGTACTGCGCCAGATGCAGGAGCGTTATGCCAAACAACCTGTCAACACCATTGACGGCGTGAAAATAGAGTTTGGAAAGGAGTGGGTGCACCTGCGCAAATCAAATACCGAGCCTATCATCCGTATCTATGCAGAGTCAGACAGCAACGCGACAGCAGAGCACCTGGCGAATAAAATTATTGCAGATATCAAAGAGATTATATCTGAGAAAGCATAGGCGCATGTGTTGTAGTCCTCTTTATAAAGCATAAGAATCAAATTTGCGCCAGCGGAGACAGGTGATTCCTTCTGCTGGCGCAACTTTTTTTTATGCTAAAACAGTTCAGAAAGAACAGATTCAGAATTCTTTAACTTATCTCTATGCGTGTTTATTTAGATAATGCAGCCACCACTCCACTGGACAAAGAGGTTTTTGATGCTATGGCTCCTTACATGCTGGAGCATTTTGGCAACCCGTCTTCTATCCACTCGCACGGGCGTGAGGTGAGGTCGGCTATCGAGAAAGCACGAAGAACAGTGGCCACTTTGCTGAATACTTCTCCCGCGGAGATTTTCTTTACTTCAGGGGGCACGGAGGCCGATAATATGGCCATCCTCAGCACAGTTCGCTCGCTGGGCATCAAGCATGCTGTTTCCACAAGGCTGGAACACCACGCCGTGCTGCACACCATGGAGTTGCTGGAGAAGGAGGGAGTGCTGGTAAGCTACCTGCGCCACGATGAGCGCGGTAACCTGGACCTGGAGCATCTGGAGGCATTATTGGTTAGTCAGCCGCAGACGCTGGTATCGGTGATGCACGCTAACAACGAAATTGGCAACCTGAACAATGTGGAAGAAATAGGGCGTATCTGCAAAAGGTACAATGCCATCTTTCATTCTGATACCGTGCAGACAATGGGCCACTACAAGCACGACCTGCAGACCTTGGGCGCTAACTTTATTGTGGGGTCGGCACACAAGTTCCATGGCCCAAAAGGGGTAGGGTTCTTATATGTGGATGCCGGTGTGAAGATTCAGCCGCTCATTCAGGGTGGGGCGCAGGAGCGCAACATGCGGGGTGGTACTGAGAACGTGTACGGCATCATTGGCCTGGCGAAAGCCTTAGAGATTGCCTGCCGCGATATGGAGGAACACCAACGCCACATACAAGGCCTGAAGGACAGGATGATTTACAAGCTGAAAGAGCAGGTGAAGGATGTGAGCTTCAACGGCATGTCAGAGTTTGGAGATAAAAGCCTGTATACAGTGCTGAACGTAAGTTTGCCTGCTTCTGACATCAACGAGATGCTACTTTTTAGCTTGGATATCAACAAAATCTCCGTTTCCGGGGGCAGTGCCTGCAGTAGTGGAGCCAATACCGGGTCTCATGTGCTGCGTGCCCTGGACTGTGATCCGGAGCGTGGCTCTGTCCGCTTCTCCTTTAGCAAGTTTAACACGCCGGAAGAAATTGATTACGCCGCCGAGACACTGGCTAAGATGTACAGGAAGACTCCGGCTTAATAGCACAGGCTGTTGCAATCCATAAAAAGGCTTTGGCAGAAATACCGGAGCCTTTCTTTGTTTCAAAATCAAAAGTAAAAAGACAGATGAAAAGTATAGGTGTTTTCTGCGGAGCGAATCATGGGCAGGGAGAGGTATACCAAAAGGCAGCTGCCACCTTAGGAAGTATGATGGCAGCGCAAAACATAGCCTTGGTGTTCGGAGGTGGTAAAGTAGGCCTGATGGGAACTATCGCCGATGCTGTGTTGGCGGGCGGTGGACAGGCCATCGGCGTGATACCGCAGAGCCTTGTGGACAGGGAAGTCGCGCATGCTGGTTTGTCGGAGCTACACGTGGTGCAGACCATGCACGAGCGAAAAGCTTTGATGGCAGCCCGTTCAGATGCTTTTATAGCCATGCCAGGTGGCTTCGGTACATTGGACGAAGTAAACGAGATTATCACATGGAACCAGCTAGGCATCATCCGTAAGCCTGTTGCCTTTTACAACGTGAATGGCTACTTCAATAAGTTTATGGAGATGGTTGACCACGGCGTAACAGAAGGCTTCATCAAAGAAGTTTACCGCGACAGCCTGATAGTAGAGGCAGATGCGGAGATCTTGCTCCGGAGGATTACAAGTTACGCGAATGCTGTCTCAGACGATCAGGTAGATTTTAAGCGTATCTAGATCAGGATTTGCAGGATGTGTGAATGACCATAAAAAAGAAGGGCCGCTGCAAGTACGCAGCGGCCCTTCTTTTTATTTCCTGCAGAAATTGTCTTCAAATCTCCAGACTCCAGATCATTTTAATGCTGCAGCACCATTTCCTTTACAGCCTCTACCCACATGGGTTCGGAGTTCAGACTTTCTACCAGCTGCCATTTCTCACCGCCGGCTTCCAGGAACATCTCCCTGAATTCTTCGCCGACTTCTATGGTTGTCTCCAGGCAGTCTGCTACGAAGGCGGGGCTATAAGCCAGCACTTTCTTGATACCTTTGGCAGGGAGATCTTTCAGTATAAAATCGGTGTAAGGCGTCAGCCACGGGTCTTTGCCCAGGCGCGATTGGAATGCCACCATGTATTGGTCCTCACGCAGACCCAGTTCAGCTGCCAGCAACCTGGAGGTAGCATAGCAGGAGGCGCGGTAGCAGTACTTGTTCCGCTTGTTATAGGTATTGCAGCAGGCACCCAACTGGCAGTAGCCCTTGTCGCTGCCCTTCAGTACATGCCGCTCCGGCACACCGTGGTAGCTGAACACTACAAAGTCGTAGTTGTCTTGGGCCATGTGTCGCTTACCTAGTTCAGCAAAAGACTTAATAAAGCCCGAGTCGTCGCAGAAGCTGGAAATAAAGCTGATGTTTGGGATAACCCACCAGTCCTTTACAATTTCCATAATCTTGTCCTGCACAGAGCCTGTAGAGGCAGAGGCATACTGCGGGAACAGCGGCAACACGATAATGCGATCTACGCTTTGCTCGCGCAGTTCTTCTAGCGCTGAATTAATGCTAGGGCTTTGGTAGCGCATCCCGAAGGCCACATGATAGCGATCTCCGAGAGAAGCCTGCAGCTTTTGCTGGAGGTCCCGGCCATGGTAAAGCAGGGGAGAGCCCCTTTCCGTCCAGAGTTCCTTGTAAACCTTTGCTGACTTTGGCGCTCTGAACGGGGCAATGATGCCATTGATCAGGGCATAACGCGCAACGGGATTTATATCAATCACGCGTTTGTCCAGCAGGAACTCACGCAGGTATTTTCTTACATCAGGAGTGCTAGGACTGTCCGGTGTACCAAGGTTCACCAGCAGAACGCCTATTTTACCAGTGGCTTTCTTACTCATTTATCTTCAATGCTTTTCAAATACAAAGATACGAAGTATAATCCTTTTGTTTTTATCTAAAGCTTCTATGGGACATAGAGGGGTGTTCAGAGAGTAAAAGCAGCAGGTTCCGGAAATGTTTTCAAAGGATTGGAATTACTTAAACTTTCCAAGCCTGCCAATCCCTTGCAGCGTGCGCAGCCCCTGCTGAACGGTGTTAGACAGAGCAGGAATTGTGCACGCTGCAAGGTCGTGGTTCTTCTTCATTCACAATTATTTATACTTTGCGCCGCCGTCTCGTAAAAAAGAAGTACTTTTGCAACCTCAAATTTTAGCGTATGGCCGAAACATCACATAAAGCTGGTTTTGTAAGTATCGTGGGCAAGCCGAACGTGGGCAAATCTACGTTGATGAACGCGTTGGTGGGGGAGAAACTCTCTATCATCACGTCTAAAGCGCAAACCACGCGGCACCGTATTATGGGTATTCTGAACGGCGATGATTTCCAGATTGTGTATTCCGACACTCCTGGAATCATAAAACCGCAGTATGCCCTGCATGAGTCTATGATGAGTTTCGTGCGTACCTCGCTCGAAGATGCCGATGTCATCCTGTTTGTAACGGACATTTATGAGAAGCACGACGAGGACGATGTCATCAAGCGCCTGCAGCATGCGGAGGTGCCTATCCTGCTCCTCATCAACAAGATTGACCAGTCTACGGAAGAAGAGGTAAACGATAAGGTGGCTTACTGGCAGGAGAAGATGCAGCCAACAGAGATACTTCCTATTTCGGCATTGCATGGGTTTGGGTTGGAGCATCTGTTCTCACGCCTGCTGCATTACCTTCCGGAACACCCGGCTTATTTTCCGAAAGATGAACTGACGGACAAGCCGGAGCGTTTCTTTGTGTCGGAGATGATCCGGGAGAAAATTTTCCTCAACTATAAAAAAGAAATCCCCTACAGCTGCGAGGTAGTGGTAGAGGAGTTCAAAGAGGAAGAGGACATTATCCGCATCCGGGCCGAAATCAGTGTGGAGCGCCGCAGCCAGAAAGGCATTGTGATCGGCAACAAAGGCGAGGCACTGAAGAAAGTGGGCACACAGGCCCGCATCGACATGGAGCAGTTTTTCCAGAAAAAGATTTTCCTTGATTTGTATGTGCGCGTGAACGAAAACTGGCGAACCGACCAAAAGCTGCTTCGGCGCTTCGGCTACAGCGAGTAAGTAGGCGCACAGCATAAAGCTTCGGGGCACGGTGCTCCGGGGGCACTTTAACTATTTTATTTTTATTTCGATGTCATCAAACATCATTGCAATTGTAGGCCGCCCCAACGTGGGCAAGTCTACCCTTTTTAACCGCCTGATTGGCCAGCGCAAAGCTATTATGGACAATGAGAGCGGTGTTACAAGAGACAGAAGCTACGGCCACGGCGAGTGGACGGGCAAGTATTTTACCGTAATCGATACCGGAGGCTATGTACATGGCTCTGAAGACATTTTTGAAGAAGAGATAAACAAGCAGGTGGAGCTGGCCATTAAAGAGGCCGACGTTATCCTGTTTATGGTGGATGTAGATGCTGGCCTGACCAGCCTGGATGAGGAGTTCGCCAACGTGTTGCGCCGCACCGACAAGCCCATCTACATTGTAGCCAACAAAGCAGACACTACTGCCCGTGCCCACCAGATGAGCGAGTTCTATTCATTAGGAGTAGGCGAGGAGATTTACCCGATATCGTCACAGAACGGCTCCGGCACCGGCGACCTGCTGGACGTGGTGGTGAAGCATTTTGAAGACGAAGGCGTAGAGGATCCGGATGCCGGTATTCCAAAGCTGGCCGTATTAGGCCGCCCGAACGTAGGTAAGTCTTCATTTGTGAACCTGCTGCTGGGTGAGGACAGGAACATTGTTACCGACCAGGCCGGCACTACCCGCGATGCCATCCATTCGCGCTACAATGCCTTTGGCAGAGAGTTTATCATTGTAGACACTGCCGGTCTGCGCCGCAAGAGCAAAGTAAGCGAAGACATTGAGTTTTACTCTGTGATGCGCTCCGTGCGTGCCTTAGAGGATGCAGATGTGTGTATCGTAATGCTGGATGCCACGCGAGGTATTGAGTCGCAGGACGTGAATATTATTACGCTGGCCGAGAAGAACCGCAAAGGCATTGTGATACTGGTGAACAAGTGGGACCTGGTAGAAAAAGAAACAAACACTACAAAGGAGTTTGAGGAGGAGATACTGAAGCGCATCGCGCCTATCAAGTATATTCCGGTCATCTTTACTTCGGTGGTTACGAAGCAGCGTATCCTGAAGGCGGTGGAGAAGGCGATGGAGGTATATGAGAACAAGACGCAGAAAGTACCTACGTCTAAGCTCAACGACCTGCTGCTGCCGGATATCGAGCGCAACTCGCCGCCAGCCATCAAAGGCAAGTTTGTGAAGATTAAGTACGTCACACAACTGCCGACGCATAATCCTACGTTTGCGTTCTTCTGTAACTTACCGCAGTACATCAAAGACCCGTACAAGCGCTACCTGGAGAACAGCATCCGCAAGCACTTCGGGTTTGAAGGTGTTCCTATCAACTTAGTATTCCGGAAGAAGTAATTCTGGCAGGACTGGAGAAACTGGAGGCGCAGACATAATATGTCTGCGCCTTTTTGCTTTTTAACACATGGCGGTTCACTTGTATGCCTTGTTACAGAGTTAGCGATATACCCCCTGACTTGCACCTCTTATCTTGTGCTCATACTGATGCTTAGCCATAAAACCGAAAAGGCACCCTGAGGAGGTGCCTTTTCGGTTTTAGTATATTTTATAAACTATATCTAAATAATGACGTATTCGTTGGCATGTCACTCGTACAACAGGTGATTTGTGCTGCATAAGCAGCACCTGAAACAGATTCATGAATATCAATGCTTATGAAAAAGATAGTAGTTGCATTTGCCATGGCCGGTGCTCTTGGCTTCAGTTCCTGTAGCTCACCCTCTGAAGAGGGAGTGCAGGACAGAGATGAAAGAGTAGAGGAAATGGAAGACAGGGCTGAGGAAAGAGCCGACAAAATGGAAGAATTGGCGGAGGAAGAGTATGATACTTCTGCTGTTATTGAATAGGTGAAGATAATGCAGAACCTATTGCTTAAAAGTAAGTATTACATGTGAAATCAATTTAAAAATGTATCAATATGAAAAAGCCAATTTTTATGCTGCTGGCAGCTGGTTTATTTACCTTTGCTTCCTGTGAGTCTACTTCAGAAAACAGAACAGAAGAGCGAACTGAGGAAGTAGGAGAGAACATCGAAGAGGGCGCGGAAGAAGTAGGAGACGAAGTTGAAGAGGGTGCCGAGAGAGTAGAGAATGAAGTTGAAAACCATTAGTAGATAGAGAGTTGAAAACCATTAGTAGATAGAGAATACATCAAAACAAAGGGGCATGCAGTAGTGCATGCCCCTTTGTTTTTCCAGGCGGTGGCAACTCAAGGTCCCAGCCTTTTCTGAATCATACCGTTTACCAGGGTATACAAGCGCTTGGGTGTAAAGGTGCGCCATGGTATATCATCCAGTGTGCCTCCATAGTTAATGTAGTAGTCTAGGTTATAGTTTCTCATCTCGCTCATTACAAATTCCTGGAATCCGAGCGCCGCAATCCAGCCATCTTCAATGTCCTCAAACCACTCCTCATAATACGAGTCGTCGGAACCATGAAAGTTAAACACATTCTCTCCTATAATGATGAACCGGTGGATGCCCTCGTTTATGAGCGGGTCGATGATGTTGCGCTTTAACTGCATGATGTCGTTGTGGAGCGCATCATTCCATTCCCCGATAAACTCGATGATGGCAAAGCCTAAGTCGTAATCGGCATACAGTATCTTCAGGAAGAGCGTCTCAGATTCTATGTCATCCCATTGCGGATGGATGTAGTATCCGTAAATAGTGTTGGTATAATGTGTGAGGCTGTTTTCGGCACCGAACAGCGGTGAGCGCGGATCTTCGGCAGCAGAGTATTTGTCTAGCCAGTTATAAAATGGTTCTATGGTATGCATAAGATTCAAGCGTAATGGGTGGGGCCAGTACAACAGCCGTTGCTTCGTGTACTAGGAAGGTTGCTGCAAAGTTGAGGCTTTTCCTCCTCTTTTACAGCCCTCTGAACCCCGGAACACAGAATTAGCCAAAAAAGTCTTTCGTTATTATATTTGATAATGTAATTTACTGATACAGGAACTGTTTCAGGATAGTGTGCGATATAGAAAATTTGTACGTTATACTTTTGGTTCCCTTAACTGACTTCAAGCTTTATGTTTCCGAGTACACCCCAAACAAAACTACTGTTGCTACCCACTCATTTTTATCGGACAGCCCTTTTTTTATTGCTGGTGCTTTGCCTGCAGGCATGCGCCTCCTCCGGAGGGCAGAAAAGTGAAGATGTGCCGGATTATGTACAGGTGTACCACCCGGTGATTAACGTAGCGGAATTAAGTATTGTAGAAGGAAATTATAAAGAAGCACTGACGGCCTATAAGCAGGCTTTTGCTTCTGTGCCCGCACCCTTCGCCCGCGATTACTACAATGCGGCCGTGGTTGCTGTAAAGCTTGATGATGAGAAGCAGGCCTTTAACTTCCTGGAGCAATTAGTAGCCAAAGGAGTGAGTTTGCCTTACCTGGAGCGTCAGCAAGTGTTCGATACGTTGCGGACAACATCCAGGTGGAAAAAGTTTGAGAAGAAATACCCTAAGCGGCGAAAGAGATATGAACAGGCTGCAAATCTTGACCTGCGTGCGGACCTGGATGAGCTTTATGCCCGCGACCAGTACTTTCGGCAGGCAAAAGGAGGCCTGCGTGTGCATGGCGACACCATCCGCCAGATTGAGATAGACAATGTAACAAACCTCCTGAACTGGATCAACGACTATGGGTACCCGGGAGAGACACTGATTGGAGTAGCAGACACCCTAGAAGAGCTGCCCCGCTTCAGCATTGTGATTCAGCGGCAGACGGCAGCCCGCAACGGCTATAACTTTAAAGGTATACTGGCAAACGCGGTGAAAGAGGGACGTATAGCCCCGCAGGCCGTGGCCTATTTACTGGACCAGCAGGCAGGGAAGACCGTGTACGGCTCGAAGGCTTTTGCAAAGATTATTTGTACAAAATGCAAAAAAGACAAGAACCACAAAAAGATACAGAGCCTCCTGGTGGAGAACATGAGTGAGGATGACCTGATACAGATAGATAAAAGACGCAAACAATTGGGGCTGGAGCCACTGCATGATTACAAAAGGAAGGTGTTGTACAATGCAGACAATGATCAGTTTAGACTGAATTACAGCTGGTCAGTGGTAAATTATGTTGTGCCAAGCAACGAGGCTGCTGATGTGTTATTAGAGCGCTTAACAGTAGCTGGAGAATAATGCAAGAGCGGCTGCCGGAGAATCATTCCTCCGGCAGCCGCTCTTGCATTAGCTTCAAAGTTTATTTGGCGGGACTATCGCTACCCCGAAAGGCCTCCATAGCGGCGCGTACGCTGCCGTACTTCTTAAGCAATGCGCCAGCCTCTGTGTTCTTGAGGTTGAGCTCTTCCATTAACATACGGATGCCCCTGTCTACCAACTTGTGGTTAGAAAGCTGCATGTCCACCATTTTATTGCCCTGCACACGACCCAGTTTAACCATGGTGGCAGTGGTCAGCATATTCAGGACCAGCTTCTGCGCTGTGCCGGCCTTCATACGGGTGCTGCCTGTCACAAATTCCGGTCCTGTGATTACCTCTACCGGGTAATCTGCTTCAGCGGCTACTGCACTGCCTGCATTGCAGACAATACAGCCTGTCGCAATGCCATGTCTGCGGCAAGTGTTAAGTCCCCCGATAACGTAAGGCGTCCTGCCGGAGGCGGCAATTCCCACCACAATGTCCTTTTGGCTGATGTTATAAGCCTGCAGGTCTTCCCACGCCTGCTCCTGGTCGTCTTCTGCAAACTCTACTGCCTTGCGAATGGCGCTGTCGCCGCCCGCTATCAGGCCAACCACCATGCCATGGGGCACTCCATAGGTGGGAGGGCATTCGGAGGCATCCACAACACCCAGGCGCCCGCTGGTCCCGGCGCCAATGTAAAAAAGCCTGCCGCCCTGCTGCAGCCGTTCGGCAGTAGCCCGTACCAGTGCCTCTACTTGCGGAATTGCTTTTGCTACGGCCTGAGGCACAGTCTGGTCTTCACGGTTAATGTTCTCCAACAGTTCCCGCACACTCATCTGCTCAAGACTGTCGTAATTGGATGCTGATTCGGTAGTAGACAATTTCTTTAGGTTAAATTAAGTGTTAAATAATGAGGGGCAGAAGTATACCAGGAGCCCTGTGGACATTCTTCTATACAGGTTATACGTTCTGCGAAAGCAGCTCCCGGTGGTAGGCAATCAGGCCTTCGCTGGGGCTTGTAATAATGGTGCCGATACGTACGCCATACTTCTTTGCCACCTGGTGCAGCGTGTCAGAGAAGTGGAAAGCCACAGAGCCCACAAAGTTTACAGGTACCTCGGTATAGCCTTTGTACTTGCAGACATGGCGCTCAAAGAACTCGTCGAAGTTCTGGTAAATCATGGCATGAATTACAGGGTCCTTGCGCTTTTCGTGCATGAATTTGGCAAAGCTGGCGAGGTAAGCGCTTGGCATGTCAGTTCTGTACAAAGCATCCAGGATGCTGTTTTTTGTAAGGCTATAGCGGTTTTTCAGCGAGAGTGCCAGTTCCTCAGGTAACTCACGGTACATGTAGGCCCGGAGGAGCATTTTTCCTAAATTCGCTCCGCTTCCTTCATCACCTATCAGGTAGCCCAGCGAGGGAATATTATCTGATATGTTTTTGCCATCGTACAGGCAGGAGTTAGAGCCGGTGCCCAATATACAGGCCACTCCCGGTTGGTGTCCGCAAAGAGCGCGGGCGGCGGCAAGCAGATCGTGGTCTATAGAGGCCTCGCTATCGGGGAATGCCTTTTTCAAAGCCTCCTCTACCCGCAGGTTCTGCTCTGGAGAACTGCATCCGGCCCCATAGAAGAATATCTGGCTGGGGTTTTTCTCTCTCAGGTGCGGAAGCAGCTCCGCTGCAAATATGTTGTAAATCTGAGCAGACTCTAAATACTGTGGATTGATACCTGCAGTGTATATATTTTCATAGACACCTGTAGCATCCATCATGCGCCAGTCTGTTTTGGTAGAGCCGCTATCAGCTATTAATATCATATTATTTTAAGTTTATTCCGTTTAGAAATATTTTCCCGGTTTGCCCACTTTCTTACCGGAGCTTTATTGCTTTCCTGTTCTGTGGATAGAGTTCTTTATAAGACCAACAGCCTCAAACTTGTCAAAGACGTTGGCATTATGCGGGGCATCTTTCAACTCTTCTGTCAGGTCCTGCCCGGCCCAGTGCTCGTAATGCCTGCCGTTGCGCCACAACCTGGATTTCCGGACATCATAAATCACACCCTTGTAAGCTACCCATATATCCTCCCGGTCTTGTCCGTTTCGCAAGGCCAGTTGCTGCAAGGTATACTCTGGTAGAATCATACTATCCAATCCTTGCCTGGGTCAGCACCCACCGGTTAGGCACCTCGCCCTCAATGGCCTGCAGGTAATCTTCATAGCTGCAGGGTATAATACGGCTGCTTTTTTCGCTGCTGAGAGGTTCCACCTCCAGCCACCACTTCTCACCGCTCCTGCTTTTATAAAAGATCATGCGGTCAGGGTTGTCGTTGTTAAAGGCAACGGCATACTTGGTAAATTGTTTGCTGGTAAAATCCAGCTCGTTTTTGCGGTGGTAAAATCCTTCTATAAAGTACCAGATCATCGTTGCGACGGTCATGGCTGTCAATCCGCGTTCGTCCAGCTCCGGATCAAACTCATAAATACCCAGCGAAGTTAAGTTGTCGTTCAGGCCGGCATACCAGCAGAGCTGGCAAGCCTCCTCTCCCGTAAGCCCAAAAGGGTTAGGCGGTGCATACCCGGGGGCATCCTGATGGCGGATAGCGGAAATATCGAAGGTAAGCAGATCTGCCAAGCGTATGACAGGTTCCATTTCCTGCACCCCACGGTGTACTTCACCTACGCGGTAGGCTTCAAAATGCAGCTTCTCCAGTGTTGCCATCACTTCTTGCTCTACCAGGTAAGACTGGTACCCAATCTGCCCCAGGCTGAAGAGATAGTTAGGTTCGTGCATCAGGATCTGGCGCAGCTGCTTTTTGTTGGGTGTGGCGGCTACATCCTGGGTCATGTCCACGCTGCTGTCTACGGTCACCATATTCACTACGCGGTCCAGATGCTCATAGCCGAGGTACTGGCCATATTCCAGGTCATGTGAGCCACCAATAATAACAGGAACAGTGTTATGCGAAATCAACACCTCAACTATTTCCTTAAGCCGTAGGTATGTATCTTCGAGGGTGATGCCGGGGCGCAGGTTGCCCAGGTCAACAATCCGGCAGCGACCCGTCCCCTTGCTCAGGCTGTAAAGGCGCTGCCGTACAGCCCGGGCTGGCGAGTCGGCCGCTGTTGCAAGTGGCGCATCCTCATTGCGGCCTCTGCTTTCGTTTACTCCGAGTATGGCAATGTCGGCACTTCGCCAGTCAGGAGATTTACTTACAAAGCGACTGATGTAGGCGCCTAGCGTGCGGGGCTTGTTTAATGTGGCATACACATCCTCGTTCAGCGGCTCGAAAAAGATAGACAGGTTCATAGAATTAATCTGGAAGAGTCAAAAGTACTTAAATTTTGGTTTTTACACAGAAGGCTTTACCCGCAATAGAAGCCAAAATTAGCTGTATAAATATAAGTTATTGTAAATATTTCTGTCTCTGGCAGTGGCAGACTTAGAAAAAATAATTAAAATGCATAAAGGATACAACAAGAAAGGTGATTACATACTTTCCGTTGTACGGCACGTAATTTTTTAAAGCACAGATTCGACTAACAGACACATCGTATGAATATTACCCGAACATTAGACCTTCTGCCTTACCAGTTGCAGCACTTTCCGCAGCCTGATTGCCTTGCTGCCAAAGTGAACGGCACATGGCAAAAGTACAGCACGCAGGATGTGCAGGACTATGCAAATAAAGTGAGTTTAGGCTTGCTGAAAATGGGTATAGGAAAGGGGGATAAGGTCGCTATTATCTCCTTCAACCGGCCGGAGTGGGTGCTGGTTGATTTTGGTATACAGCAAATAGGCGCTATCAGCGTGCCGCTCTACCCAACTATTACCACAGAGGACTATCGCTATATCCTGAATGATGCCGATGTCAAAGCAATTTTTGTTGCTGACAATACGCTCTATAACAGGGTGACAGCAGCTACAGAGGGCATGGAAGGTATCAAAGAAATCTATACGTTTGATAATGTGCAAGGCGCCAGGCAATGGACAGAGGTAGTAGAGATGGGCACCGGCAGCGATGTGCAGCAACTGGAACCCTTGAAGGCTGCTGTGCAACCAGAGGATATACTGACCATCATCTATACCTCCGGTACCACCGGTAATCCGAAGGGCGTTATGCTGACGCACAGCAACCTGGTGAGCAACGTGCTGGGCGTTATGCCTATTGTACCGGTAAACCACACGCACCGGGCGCTGAGCTTTCTGCCGCTTTGCCACGTTTTTGAGCGGATGTTGCTGTACCTGTATTTCAGAATAGGTATCTCTATTTACTATGCTGAAAGCATTGAGAGAGTAGCTGACAACCTAAAAGAGGTGAAGCCGCACATCTTTACCACTGTTCCGCGCCTGCTGGAGAAGGTGTATGACCGGATTGTGGCCACAGGCATGGAGTTAACTGGTGTCAAGCGCAAGCTTTTCTTCTGGGCCCTGGAGCTTGGCCTGAAGTACGACACGCAGAAGGACAATGGCTGGTTCTACAACCAGCAACTGGCACTGGCAAACAAGCTTATCTTTAGCAAATGGCGTGAAGCGCTGGGAGGCAACGTAATTGCCATTGTTTCGGGTGGTGCCGCCCTGCAGCCGCGCCTGGCCCGGGTGTTCTGGGCGGCCAACATGCGGATAATGGAAGGCTATGGCCTAACAGAGACCTCTCCGGTAATTGCAGTGAACCGCTTTGAGCCTGAAAATAACATGATCGGTACGGTAGGTATGACCATTGATGGCGTGGAGGTGAAGATTGCCGAGGAAGACGGCGAGGTGCTGACCCGCGGTCCGCACGTTATGAAAGGCTATTACAAGAAGCCGGAACTGACAGATGAAGTGATTGACAAAGACGGCTGGTTCCACACCGGTGATATCGGTACGCTGGTAGAGGGCAAGTACCTGAAAATTACAGACCGTAAAAAAGAGATATTCAAGACTTCAGGTGGCAAGTATGTAGCGCCACAGCCAATAGAGAACAAGCTGAAGGAGTCGGTGGTGATTGAGCAGGCAATGGTAGTAGGAGCCGGGCAGAAATATGCCGCTGCGCTTATTGTGCCGTCGTTCCTGGGGCTGCAGGACTGGTGTTCGCATAAAGGAATTCAGTATACCTCTGATGCGGAGATGGTGTCTCACCCTGAGGTGCTGGAGAAGTACAGGCGGGAGGTAGCTAAGACTAACGAATCGCTGGCCCAATACGAAACCATCAAGAAGTTTAAGCTGGTGCCTAAGATGTGGACGGTTGAAAGCGGTGAACTAACGCCAACGCTGAAGGTGAAGCGTAAAGCAATCACCGATAACTACCAAAGCCTGATTGATAGCATGTATTAACACATAGGCACAGTCTTCTGTACCTGCAAAAAACAGTGGCTGATATGAAGAAGCAAACACATCGCTTAATGCGTTGCAGTTCTGTTTCGCGTAGTTAGCACTTATATGAACTGAAATCCCCGCCTGCCACGGCGGGGATTTTTTGTTGCCTCTTTTTTTCGAACCAATGCCTATATATTCCGCTGCGCTTCATGCATATCGGAAAAACTTCCGTATTAAATTTTATGCATGCAGCTAAATTTTTACCTGAATTAGTATGCAAGCATAACATTTTTTTATATATTTGGTATACACCATTCATCATACATGAAGCCGGAAGAAACTGTAGACTACAACTTTAAGGTGTGCTGGCATGCTATCTCGCGTATGTATAATACCGAGGCAGCCAAAAGCGGAATCACCACATCCATTGGGTTTGTGTTGCTTAACATAGATCAGCAACAAGGCACACCTGCTACTAAAATTGCTCCATTGCTAGGCCTGGAGGCCCGCAGCCTGACCCGTATTCTCAAGAGCATGGAAGATGACAACTTAATTTATAAGGTGTCTGATGCGCGTGATAAGCGACTGGTGCGCATTTTCCTGACGGAGAAAGGCTTGGAGAAAAAAGAAATCTCACGCCAGACGGTAAAGCAGTTCAACAATAGGGTGCGCCAGGAAATACCGCAGGAAGAACTGGATGTGTTTTTTAAGGTATGCGCCCAGGTGCAGCAGATGATAGAAAATAAAGTGATTTTTTAATCCATAGACAACTATAGCCATTCTATGAAAAGAATAATAAAGAAGGTAGCGGTACTTGGCTCCGGCGTAATGGGTTCCCGGATTGCCTGCCACTTCGCCAACATCGGCGTAAAGGTGCTGCTGCTGGACATCGTTCCTAAAGAACTGACGGCGGATGAGGAGAAAAAAGGCTTGACGCTGGAGAACAAGAATGTGCGCAACCGCATTGTAAACAGTTCTTTGCAGGCAGCCGTTAATTCAAACCCGTCGCCGTTGTACCGCAAGTCTGATGCCCGCCTGATTCAGACTGGTAATTTTGAAGACAACATGAAGGATATTGCCACGGCCGACTGGACCATAGAAGTGGTGGTGGAGAACCTGAAAATCAAGAAAATCGTGTACGACCAGGTGGAGCAGCACCGCAAGCCGGGCACACTCATCTCCTCCAACACATCCGGTATCCCGATTCACCTGATGCTGGAAGGCCGCTCTGATGACTTTAAAAAACACTTCTGCGGCACGCACTTCTTTAACCCGCCCCGCTACCTCAAATTGCTCGAGATTATTCCAACACCGGAAACAGACAGAAAGGTAGTAGATTTCCTGATGCACTACGGCGACCTGTACCTGGGCAAGACTACAGTGCTGGCCAAAGACACGCCGGCTTTCATAGCCAACCGCGTGGGTATCTACGGCATCATGCAAACACTCAAGGCTATGGAGAAAACAGGGCTGACCATTGATGAGGTAGACAAAATCACAGGACCAATTGTCGGGCGGCCAAAGTCAGCTACTTTCCGAACACTGGATGTAGTGGGTCTGGATACCACCGTGAACGTAGCCAATGGGCTGTACCAGGCAGGGGAGAAGGACGAGTCCAGAGACCTGTTCAAAATTCCGGACTATGTGCAGAAGATGGTGGAGAACAAGTGGCTGGGAGACAAAACCGGCCAGGGCTTCTATAAAAAGACCAAAGACGCCAAAGGCAAAACCGAAATCCTCACGCTGGACCTGAACACCATGGAGTACGGGCCAAAGCAGAAGATGAAGTTCCAGAGCCTGGAGGCGCTGAAGCCTGTGGAGGATTTGCGCAAGCGTATCCAGGTTTTCTCCAGGCAAACCGACAAGGCCGCCCAGTTCTTCAGCGAGACGCTGTTTGGCCTGTTCCAGTATGTGAGCAACCGTATCCCGGAAATTTCTGACGAACTGTACCGCATCGATGATGCCCTGCGTGCCGGCTTTGGCTGGGAACTTGGACCGTTCGAATACTGGGACGCCATCGGTGCCCGCGAAGGCGTGCAGCGTATGATTGAGGCTGGATACGAGCCGGCGCCTTGGGTAGAAGAGATGCTGAACCAGAAGAAGGAGTCCTTCTACATTGTGGAGAACGGCACCCGCCGCTACTACGACATCGAAACCAAAGAATACAAAGCCATACCTGGTGCCGAGAATTTTATTATACTGAATAACCTGCGCGGCAGCAAAACTGTGTGGAAAAACAGCGGCGTATCGCTGATAGATTTGGGTGATGGTATCCTCAACGTGGAGTTCCACACCAAAATGAACACCATTGGCGGCGATGTGGTGGCTGGCCTGCACAAGGGAGTAGACATTGCGGAGAAGGAATTCAGGGGCATGGTGGTTGGCAACGAGGCAGCCAATTTCTCGGCAGGAGCTAACGTGGCGCTCATTTACATGTATGCCCTGGAGCAGGAGTATGATGAGATTAACTTCATGATAAAGCAGTTCCAGGATGCTATGATGCGCATGCGCTACTCGGCTATACCAGTGGTGGGTGCGCCGCACGGCCTGACGCTGGGCGGCGGCTGCGAACTGAACCTGCACTGCGACCACGTGCAGGCAGCTGCTGAGACTTACATGGGCTTGGTGGAGTTTGGCGTTGGCCTGATACCAGGCGGTGGCGGTACAAAAGAGATGACCCTGCGTGCGGCCGATATGTATGCCGAGGGCGACATCGAGTACAACGACCTGAAGAACGTGTTCCTGACTATCGGTATGGCCAAAGTATCTACCTCAGCAAAAGAGGCGATAGATTTAGGCTACATGCGCAGGGGCGACGGCATTACCATCAACAGCAACCGCCTGATTGCCGATGCCAAAGCGCAGGCTATCCTGCTGGCGGAAGAAGGATATACCCAGCCGGTGCAGCGAACCAACATCAAAGTACAGGGCAGAGGCGCGCTGGGTATGTTCCTGACAGGAGCCAATGCCATGTACACGGGCCGCTACATGTCAGCGCACGACCTGAAGATTTCGCAGAAACTGGCTTATGTGATGTGCGGTGGCGATTTGTCTGCCCCAACCGAGGTGAGCGAGCAATACCTGCTGGACCTGGAGCGCGAAGCCTTCCTGTCACTTACAGGCGAGCGCAAAACGCTGGAGCGTATCCAGAGCATCCTGACCACAGGCAAACCGCTGAGAAATTAAGATTAAATGGTTTTATGCTGGTGCCTTAAAAAGGTACGAGCTGCAAGCTCGCACCAGCGGACAATAAACAACCATATAACAATTTAGCAATCAAGAGATATGAACAATGCATATATCGTAGCCGGATTTCGTAGCGCGGTGGGCAAAGCGCCCCGTGGTGTTTTCCGGTTTACCAGACCCGATGACCTTGCTGCTAATGTCATCAAGCACTTAATGAGTACGGTACCTGCTCTGGACCCGGAGCGTGTGGACGATCTGATTGTGGGGAATGCCGTGCCGGAAGCGGAGCAGGGCTTGCAGATTGGACGTATGATTTCGCTGCTGTCGCTGCCGATGTCGGTGAGTGGCATGACCGTGAACCGTTACTGCGGCTCCGGCCTGGAAACCATTGCCATTGCAGCGAACCGTATTTCGGCGGGCATGGCCGACTGCATCATAGCGGGTGGTACCGAATCGATGTCGATGGTGCCGACTGCTGGCTGGAAGACAGTGCCGAACTATAAAATAGCGAGCAAAAACCCGGACTGGTACCTGAGTATGGGCTTAACAGCCGAAGCCGTGGCGAATGATTACAAGGTTTCACGTGAAGACCAGGATGAGTTTGCTTTAAAGTCGCATCAGAAGGCGCTGAACGCGATAGAGAAAGGCTACTTTAAAGAGCAGATCGTGCCAATAACGGTAGAAGAGACTTACCTGGACGAAAACGGGAAAAAGAAAACCCGCACCTATGTAGTAGATACAGACGAAGGGCCTCGTGCCGACACCTCTTTAGAGGCGCTTGCGAGACTGAAGCCGGTTTTTGCGGCAGGCGGTACAGTTACAGCTGGTAACTCCTCCCAGACATCAGACGGTGCTGCCTTCGTGATTGTAATGAGCGAGCGCATGGTGAAGGAACTGAACCTGGAGCCCATCGCCCGCCTGATAAGCTACGCCACAGGGGGTGTTGATCCGCGCATCATGGGTATGGGCCCGATTGCCGCCGTTCCGAAAGCCCTGAAGCAGGCAGGCATGACGCTGAATGATATTGACCTGATCGAGATGAACGAAGCCTTTGCTGCGCAGTCTATCGCCGTGATGCGCCACTTGGATTTTGACCCGGACAAACTAAACGTGAGCGGCGGTGCCATCGCATTAGGTCACCCGCTCGGCTGTTCCGGTGCCAAACTCAGCGTGCAGCAGTTCTCCGAGCTTCGCCGCTTAGGCAAGAAGTACGGCATTGTAACTGCCTGCGTAGGCGGCGGGCAGGGCGTTGCGGGAGTTTATGAGCTTTTAAAATAGACACAAGACACAGGACGTAAGACATAAGATTTTTTGCATGCACAATTTTAAGGAGTTGATTATTTGGAAGGAGGCAATGGATTTAGCGAAGTCCATTTATCAAACAACTTCCTTATTTCCTGCAAATGAAAAATATGGTCTTACATCTCAGGTTAACAGGTCAGTAGTTTCTATACCTTAAATATTGCCGAAGGAGCAGGGAGAGGCTCAGATAAAGAGTTTAACCAATTCCTGAATATTGCTTTAGGGTCTGCATTTGAGCTTGAAACACAGTTGCTTTTAGCTCAGTCTTTAGGGTTTATTGACGAGAGCAGGTTAAATGCACTATTGGAACAGCTTCGCAAGATTCAAAGAATGATTGACGGGTTTAAGAAAAAATTAAGTAAACGAGAATAGGAGCAAGTCTTGTGTCTTGTGTCTTATGTCTTATGTCCAAAAACATAAAAGACAAGAAAATGGCAAATACAACAGAAAACAACGCTGCCGTCATTCAGGGCGGCGAGTTCCTGATAAAGGAAACTAATCCGCAGGATGTGTTCATTCCTGCTGAATTCAATGAAGAGCAGCGCATGATGGCCCAAACTTGTAAGGACTTTGTGCGCGATGAAGTGTATCCGTTGCTCGACCGACTGGATAACCACGAGGAAGGCCTGATGGAGAACCTGATGAAAAAGGCAGGAGAGCTAGGGCTGTTTGCGGTATCCATCCCGGAGCAGTACGGCGGCCTGAACATGGACTTCAACACAGCCTTGCTGGTAACAGAGTCAGTAGGAGGTGGGCATTCATTCCCGGTTGCTTTCGCGGCACATACAGGTATCGGTACGCTGCCAATTCTGTACTTCGGTACAGAAGAGCAGAAGCAGAAGTACATCCCGAGACTGGTGAGCGGCGAGTGGACATCGGCTTACTGCCTGACAGAGCCAGGCTCTGGCTCTGACGCACTGGCGGCTAAAACCAAGGCTGTGCTGAACGAAGCCGGTACACATTATATCCTGAACGGCCAGAAAATGTGGATCACGAATGCTGGCTTTGCCGATGTGTTTGTAGTATTCGCGCAGATAGACGGCGATAAGTTTACGGGCTTTATTGTAGAGCGTGGTTTCAAAGGTGTGAGCCTGGGCAATGAGGAGCACAAAATGGGTATCAAAGGTTCTTCAACCCGTCAGGTGTTCTTCGAAGACTGCGAGGTTCCGAAAGAAAACGTTCTGGGCGAAATAGGGAAAGGACACTTGATAGCTTTCAACATCCTCAACATAGGCCGTATCAAGTTGTGCGCGGCTACACTTGGTGCTGCCAAGCATGTGGCTGACCTGTCGGTGAAGTACGCTAACGAGCGCCACCAGTTCAAGCTGCCTATTTCCAAGTTCGGTGCTATCCGCTATAAGCTGGCGGAGCAGGCTATCCGCATCTATGCCGTGGAATCTGCCCTTTACCGTTGTGGTATGGACATATATAGAAAAGAGCAGGAACTGATGGCAGGGGGTGCCAACGAGAACGAGGCCCTGATGGGAGCTGCCCGTGAGTTTGCCGTGGAGTGTGCCATCCTGAAGGTGGAAGGATCCGAAGTGCTGGATTACGTGGTAGACGAAGGCGTGCAGATATACGGTGGCTACGGCTTCTCAGCGGATTACCCAATGGACCGTGCTTACCGCGATTCCCGCATTAACCGAATCTTTGAAGGGACCAACGAAATCAACCGCATGCTGACGGTAGACATGATCCTGAAGAAAGCCATGAAAGGCGAACTGGACCTGATGGGTCCTGCGCAGGCAGTGCAGCAGGAGCTGATGGAAATACCTGATTTTGGTGCAGAAGAGGAGCAAGGGCTGTTCACAGCAGAGCACAAAGCCATCCGAAACCTAAAGAAAGCCATCTTGCTGACAGCCGGTACGGCAGTGCAGAAGTACATGAACTCGCTGGCGAAGGAGCAGGAAGTACTGATGAACATCGCCGACATGGCCATCAAGACTTACGTGGCAGAGTCAACACTGCTGCGCGTGGAGAAGCTGGTGAGCCAGAAAGGGGAGGAGGCTGCAGCCAACGAAACAGATATTGTGCGTGTGGTGGTTAACGATGCCGTTGATACTGCCTTTAAGGCAGGTAAAGAGGCTATTGCCGCTATGGCTGAAGGAGATGAACAGCGCCTGCTATTCATGGGCCTGAAGCGCTTTACTAAGAAGGACCTGTACAATACTAAAGAAGCCCGCCGCCGCATAGCAGCCGCTATGATAGAGGCAAACGAGTTCGTTTACTAACCTGACATTTTGATATTGGAAAGGCTATCACTGCTGGTGGTAGCCTTTTTATTTTTTGTAGTATAATTCGTGTGTTATAAGAATATCTGAGAAAATATTTTTCTGATATTTGACATTCGAAAGTCTAACTCCCGTACTGTGTGGATAAGCACCCTGAGTATTGAATAAAACTATGAATGTAACATGTTTAATTCCTTTCTTTAATGAGAGGGAGCGCATTGCACATGTGCTGAAGGTTATAACACGAATTCGCCGGATTGGGCAGATTCTGTGTGTGGATGATGGGTCAACAGATGGTACAGCAGATTATATCAAAGCAAACTGGCCCCAGGTGCAGGTCGTGCAGTTACAGCAGAACCAAGGCAAGGCGGCCGCTATAAAGTACGCCCTTAAGTATGTGAAGCATGAACTGATTCTGATGATGGACGCCGACCTCCAGGAACTTAGGGTAGAGGAAATAGAAGCTGCCATCGAGGCTTTCCACGCGCAACCGGCTATTGATATGATCATCCTGCGCCGTATTAATTCTCCGTGGTTTGTGCGGTGGTACCGCAGCGATATCCTGCTGTCTGGCGAGCGCCTCATCAAAAAGTCAGATTTAGAGCAGGTAATGAAACTGGGGATACAGCGGTACCAGCTAGAAGTAGGTATAAACCGCTATATGCTGCGGCACAAGAAAGTAGTACGTTGGATGCCTTGGTCTGCCATGAACACCTATAAAGTAGACAAGTTGGGTGTGCTGGACGGCTCTAAAAAGGAATTTAAGATGTACGTAGAGATCGTCTCTTTTGTAGGGTTCTCGCACATGCTGCTGCAGCTGGCTTCTTTCACCAAAAAGCTCCAGCACAAGCAGCACATAGGTAAAAACACTGCTAAGTCAAAATCAACTTATACGCCGGACTTCCAGGATATAAAAACCTACTTTAGCTGAATTCGGCTTAGTCTCAGGTTCTCTGCTCTTTGGCTTGGTCGCGCTACTGCTACTATCTGTTTGTCGCTGAGCCAGGCAGTGAAGTCTTTCACGTAAGCCAGGTCTTTGTCATTTGCGATGTTCAGTCCAACAGCTTTGGGAGCGCTGGCCTTTCCTGATTTTGCATCGACCTGCCGAAGGTACAAATCGTTTTTCCCCTTAAGTTCTTCCAGTGTGAGTAAGTGCAGGGTATTGCCACTGAGATAAGCATTATATGATATGCTGGAGAAAGCCTCGTCGGCAGGTGCCTGCTGGTGCTTCATCAGCACTGCATTCCAGTCTTTGGTCATGTACTCATCGTACGAAAACAGGTGTAGTTCTTTGGCAAAGAAAGGAGCATCTTTTCCTCCCTCTGTATACTTCTTCTCGGCCATCACGATGAGCTGCTGCTCCGGCGACAGGAACAGGTCCGACAGGTAAATGTCCTCCAGGCGGCTGGGCTTGTTGCCGCTGCTCTTGTCCAGTGAATTTACCTGCGAAAGGTAGTCAGCCGTAAATTTGAACTCCTCCGCAAACACCATGTCCTCCGCCTCAAAATCAAATTTTACTGCCTTCAGGCTGTGATATTGGCCTTTAGGTTCTTCAGCAGTTATGACTGCACCGTAAAGTGTACCGTTAGGCATCAGCTTAAACTTAGAATCCAGTATGTAAACCGTCGTTCCACTAAATACGCCTCCTACCAGCACCGACATCACCTGAACTTCATCGCTGCCAGGCGTGTATCGCCTTGCGGTCAGGCGTTTCATCTTATCTGAGATAAGGTTAATGTATTGCTCTCCGCTGTTGCCGACCTGCACATCTGCCGAGAGGATGTTATAGATGTCCTGCAGGTTATACCGGGTGTCTTCAATCTTTTGCAGCTTATCATCATACAAGGTACCACTGATGTCCTGTATCTGGTAGGTGCTGTTGGTATGGTAGCGGTAGGCCAGCAGTTTAGTGCCGTCGGCCGAGGTGGCTACACTTGCCCGGCGGCTTTTAGCCGGGGCTTTCAGCAACAGGGCGCTTTCCTGCTTTTTGCCTGTGCGCAAATCAATGCGGTGCCCGTACAGCTGTTGCACTCCCTGGCCATTGTCTGCACGGTGTGTTACCACTGTAGCGGCCTCCTGGCTTGCTGCGAACGCTTCTATGGTTTCAGAGTTTGCCAGCTTTACCTCTGCCGCCCACTGCTTCTTTAGGTTTGCACCATACTTTTCTACTGTGTATGCATCTGCCGCGCTTCGGCTCAGAATAACAAACTCATCGGTGCCTACAGGAATTGTTTTGTGGGGCACGCGCTGGCTATAGCGTTCTTTGCTCTGGTCAGGCAGGTAGGAAAAGGCTACAGACGGTTTTCTTCTGAACTGGGCATTTGTTTGCATAGGTTGCCATAGCAGAGCCAGGAGCAGAAGCGGAAGTATGATAAGCTTTTTCACGGGCAAAATAAGGGTAAAGTAAATTTTGGGTTAGGAACTGTTGCTCAATATAGCACAAAGCTATTGTTTCTCGTGGAACGATGCCCACAATACAATTCGTGCGCATCCTAATAAATAAAGATATAAACGAAATGACAGTTTGTGCGCCAGGTACTGTATTATTTTGGGCAGCATAAATGATTTGCCTTTAGAGGAAACTAATACCTGCGCCTGCTGAGCCTTAGCTGATGCGGCTCCAGTTCACGGTGTTAGCACTAAGCGACTGTATATGCTGCCGGATGTTCTGGTTCTGGGGCTGCTCCAGCTGTGGATCAGCTTGCAGCACGCGCTGTGCCGCAGTCCGCGCCTCCTGCAGAATAGGAGCATCTTTGGTTAGGTCAGAGATAAGCAGGTCCAGTACACCACTCTGCTGCGTGCCCATCAGGTCGCCGGGGCCACGCAGTTTCAGGTCAATGTCGGCAATCTCAAAACCGTTGTTGGTGCGCACCATAGTTTCGAGGCGTGTTTTGCTGTCCTTGCTGAGCTTGTAGCCTGTCATCAGGATGCAATAACTCTGCTCGGCACCCCGGCCCACACGGCCACGCAGCTGGTGCAGCTGCGACAGGCCAAAGCGCTCGGCACTCTCTATCACCATTACAGAGGCATTGGGTACGTTTACGCCTACCTCAATCACCGTGGTAGCCACCATAATGTGCGTTTCGTGCTTCACGAACTGCTGCATCTCGTAGTCCTTGTCCTGCGCCTTCATCTTGCCGTGCACCATACTTACTTTGTACTCCGGGAAGGCACGTTTCACGCTCTCGTAGCCATCCATCAGGTCCTTGTAGTTCTCCATCTGCTCCGACTCTTCTATGAGCGGGTACACGATGTAAATCTGCCGGCCCAACTTTATCTGTTCCCGGATAAACTGGAACACGCGTAGCCGGTGCGAGTCGAAGCGGTGTACCGTTACAATCTCTTTACGCCCTGCCGGCAGCTCGTCTATCACCGACACATCCAGGTCGCCATACAAGGTCATGGCCAGGGTGCGCGGAATGGGTGTGGCTGTCATCACGAGCACGTGCGGGATAACGCGCGGGTTCTTACGCCACAGCTTAGAACGCTGCTCCACACCAAAACGGTGCTGCTCGTCCACAATGCAGAGGCCCAGGTTATGGAACTGCACTACATCTTCCAGCAACGCATGGGTGCCCACAATCATTTTCATGTCGCCGGAGCGCAGTTGCTCGTGCAGCACCTTACGTTCTTTAGCTTTCGTGGAGCCTGTTAATTTGCCAATGTTTATCCCAAGGCTGTCGGCGTAGGCTTTCAGGCCCACATAGTGCTGGTCTGCCAGGATCTCGGTAGGGGCCATCAGCACAGATTGCGCTCCATTATCTGCCGCAATCAGCATGGTGATGAAGGCTACAATGGTTTTGCCGGAGCCCACATCGCCCTGCAGCAGGCGGTTCATCTGTTTTCCTGCGGTAAGGTCTTTGTAGATCTCCTTTACCACCCGCTTCTGGGCATTGGTCAGGTCGAAGGTGAGGTGGTTTTTGTAAAACTCGTTGAGCGTAGGCACCTGGCTGAATACCTGTCCCTGCAGGTCTGCTTTGCGCACAAGCTTCTGCCGGAACAGGCGCAGCTGTATGTAAAACAGTTCCTCAAACTTCAGCCTGAACGTGGCCGCTTTGTACTTGTCCGCAGATTCCGGGAAGTGAATGTTGAGGAGCGCATTGCGCTTGTCCATCAGCCGGTAGTGGTCAATCAGTTCCGGCGACAGCGACTCCTGCACGTTTGGCAGGGCTACCTTCAGCAGCATCTCCATCATTTTACCGATGACCTTGCTATCGATGCGGTGAGCCTTCAGCTTTTCGGTGGTATGGTAAACGGGCTGCAGAAAGGAGGTTGTCTGCTTCTCTTCGCTTAGTTCCTCCAGTTCCGGGTGCGCCATGTTAAACCTGCCGTTGAAAGCAGTTGGCTTACCAAACACAATGTAATCAGTGTGGTTCTTCAGCGTTTTCTGCATCCACTTCACCCCTTTGAACCATACCAGCTCCATCTGGTCGCCGTTCTCATCCACCAGGGTAGCCGCCAGGCGCTGCTTTCTTCCTTCGCCCAACAGTTCCTTTCCCCGTATGCGGCCGCGCACCTGCACGTAGGGCAGGCTCTCGTCCAGTTCTGCAATTTTGTAGAACTGCGTACGGTCGAGGTAGCGGAAAGGGTAGTGCTGAATTAGGTCTCCGTAGGTGAAGATCTGCAGTTCTTTCTGCAGCAGCTCCGCCCGCATCGGCCCCACGCCCTTCAGGAATTCAATCTTTGTATGGAAGAAGTTGTTCAATGCCTCTGGCTGGTGGTTTAGACTACTGTACAAAGATAAAAGACAAAGGACAAAAGACCTTGAAGTATATTTCTAAAGTCTTTTGTCCTTTGTCTTCGTAGTGTGTTCCTGTTACTCTCTGTCGTTGTTGGTGTTTTTCACCAACAACTTTTGCTTTGCAGCAGCCTATCCTGTTTGTTGTTGGTGGAAAACACCCAAAATGGCGCATCATACATTTTCTATTACAGGTAAAGAATCAACAGTTCTACTGTTTATCCTTCCACTCCAGCGTATTCAGCAGGTGCACGATGTCTTTTTTTACATATTCAATAACCGGTGCCAGTGAATCATTTTGCGTAGCGGTGCGGAAATACAAAGCGCCGCGCAGGAAGTGATCGGTAGAGTCAGTAACATAGAACTGAAACTGGCTGGGTACTTCGCCCTCTAACTCAAATATAGAGGCGATGTCGCCTGAAGGCGTCTTGATCTGGCTTTCCTCAATGGCATAAGCTTTTATCTGGTGCTTCGCCGTTAGCTTACGGGAGTCCTCCATCAGGTCATTCAGCATTTTGTCGCCGTTAATGCTTTTGTACGTAAGCTGCACATTGGCTCCCAAGCTAGGATAGATGATATTTATCCAGTGAGGTTGCGCAATGCCAGAAGAGTCAGGGCGTATTTTAGCGTGCTCTGAGAACTCGAAAGTATACGGGTGCGCTTCTTGCAGTGGCTGGTAAGCCGCTTGCGGAAGGTCGATGCGGTTATACCCTTTTGGTTTTGGGGTGTATTCTGCTGTTCCGCAGGCTGCCATGGCCGTTGCCAAGCAAACCCATAAAAATACCTGTAATTTAACTAACCCTTTGGTAGTGCTCTTTTTTACTTGCGACATTTATCTTAACTCGTTTTACGCGCTTAAAGTCCGCCGACTCTACGGTAAAATGAAAATGACCGTAGGAAACTTCCTCGCCTACGCGCGGAATTCGGGAGAACAGCGCCAGCATCAATCCAGCCACCGTTTCGTTCTCCTCTTTTACCTCGTTGAAGGCATCGAACGGTACTTCTGCTATCTTACAAAAGTCGTGCAGCGATGTCTTTCCATCAAAGATAAAAGTATTTTCGTCGAGTTGTGAATAGATAATATCATCGTCGTCATCGTACTCATCGTTAATTTCGCCCACAATCTCCTCCACAATATCTTCTAATGTGAGCAAGCCGGAGGTGGCACCATATTCATTTACCACAATAGCCATATGCACGTGCTTGGCCTTAAACTCCTGGAATAAGTCAGAGATGCGCTTGGTTTCGGACACAAAAAAAGGCGGGCGTACCAGTTTTTGCCAGTTAAAATCTGCGCCCTTGTTAATGTGAGGGAGCAGGTCTTTGACGTAGAGGATTCCCTCAATCCTGTCGTTACTTGTAGTATAAACCGGCACTCTGGAGTAGCCCCACTGTACAATCAAAGGCAGCAATTCAGGAAGTGTCATGCAGCTGTTAAAGGCATTTACATCAACACGGGGGCGCATTATCTGCTTTACCGTGATAGAGCCGAAGTTTACAACGCCACGCAGAATCCGGCGCTCTTCCGGTGATGTCTCCTCGTTTGTTAAAGCTAAGTCCAGACTTTGGTGCAGGTCCTCGATGGTTTGGTTGTACCCATTTACCATGTAGCGCTTTTCTATATAGCCACTAATGGCCATCAAAAGGGAGGAAAATGGCCGGATAGGCAGTTCGAGCCAGTGCAGGACAGAAGCTGTTCTGGTTACAATACCCAATCTTCTTTTCTGCACATACACCTTCGGAAGCACTTCCCCGCAAAATACAATGAAAAAAGTGGCGAACAGCATACAGGCCACCATCACACCGGCGGGAAGCGCCATTGTGCCAAACACCTGCCAGGCCACATACGCAAACAGCGTAATGATGCTGACATTGATGCCGTTGTTAAGAATAAGGATGGTGGTAAGAAGCTTACGCGGGTTCTGCAGGAGCTGGTATACACGTTGTTCTGCAGGCGACTTGCTGTTTTTGCACTGCTCCAGTTCCTGCTCTGAGAGAGAGAAAAATGCTGCCTCTGCCCCCGAGATGAGGGCAGAGAACAGCAACAATATAAAGCCGGCCAGTATGGCGGCTATGTATTCAAATCTGAGTTGTGTAAGCGAACTTTGCAGTATCTGAAGTAAACTATAACTCAGGGGGTCTCCGGAATCTATACTGTCCAAGATCTATTCATTTAGTGAAACATAGGTTAGAACGGCAGGTCATCCGGCTCGTCGTTCTGGAAAGCCGATGCTCCGCCGCCAGTGGCTGTTGCGCCACCGCCATAGTTGCCGCCTGATGAGGAGGCAGAAGACGAAGAAGACTCCTGGTAATTTCCGCCACCGCCGTTGTCGTTGCGGCCGCCTAACATGGTCATGTTGTCGGCAACAATCTCTGTGCTGTAACGCTGGATGCCCTCTTTGTCCTGGTAGTTGTTTGTTCTAAGCCGGCCTTCAATGTACACAGAGTTACCTTTTTTCAGGTATTTCTCAGCCACTTCAGCCAGACCTCTCCAAACCACGATGTTGTGCCATTCTGTTCTTTCCTGGCGCTGCCCGCTTTTGTCTTTGAACGTTTCAGAGGTAGCCATTGGGAAACGGGCGACAGCTACACCGCCTTCAAGGTGACGTACTTCCGGGTCTTTGCCCAGGTTTCCGATCAAAATCACTTTGTTAACACTTGCCATGTCTTTTTACGATAATATTTAGTTAAATGGGCTACTCCAGCAACCAAGCTGGAGGCAATATGGCTTACTGAAAAAGATAATGCTTTTGCCTGCATAAAAAGTTTCAGTCTATAAATATACTAAAATCTTAGCATCTTTCAAATAGCTGTCAATCAATATTGGCTTCGGCAGTGCCTCTATTTCTTCAACGTGAAAAGGGGCTACTCTTGTTTCTCTCAGCACCTCTTCTTTTAAAGGAGAAGTTAGCCTTATACGGTAAAAGCGGGCTGTTATTTTCTGGTGGCTCAGGATGTGCTTGTAGTCTTTCAGAGGCGGCTGCAGGTGGTTCGGGTCTATCTGCAGGCCAGCATGCTGCAACTCCTGTACCAGTGCCTCCAGGGGCAGGCTTTTTTCCTGGCTCTCATACAGGTAAAAGTCGTAAAGACCCTGCCAGATGTCGCCCTCCAGCCGCTTACGCAGGTAAAAAGTCCCCTCGTGCTCCAGTACAATATAGTGAAAAAAGCGGGGTCGCGCTGCCTTCGCTTTTTTCTTTACAGGCAGCTCCTGCACCATGCCGTTGTTAAAGGCAAAGCAACTTTGCTGCAGCGGGCAGAACAGGCAGTCGGGCATAACAGGGGTGCACTGGATAGCGCCGAACTCCATGATCGCCTGGTTGTACAGGTCAGGGGCACCAGCAGGCACGAGTTCATCTGCCAGTTTCTGGAAGATTTTCCGGGAGGCCGGTACTGCAATATCATCAGAGACACCGAACACACGGGCCAGCACCCTGAACACGTTCCCATCCAGCACCGCTACCTGCTCCCTGAATGCAAAAGCTGCAATAGCGGCAGCTGTGTAGCTTCCTACTCCCTTCAGTTTAAGCAGTTCTGCATAACTGTCAGGAAACTGTCCTCCATACTGTTCCACTACAATTTTAGCGGTATGATGCATGTTGCGGGCCCTTGAATAGTAACCAAGGCCTTGCCAGAGGCGCAGTACTTCGTCTTCAGGGGCGGCGGCCAGTTGCTGCACCGTAGGGTAGGCCTCCACAAACTTCTGATAATAGGGCAGGCCCTGTGCTACACGCGTCTGCTGCAGTATCACCTCTGAAAGCCAGATGTAATACGGGTTGGTGGTGTCGCGCCAAGGCAGCGAGCGCTTGTGCTGCCCATACCAGCGGAGGAGCGTGTCAGAAAAATATGATGGGGCGGGAGTAGCCATGTTTTGGGGTGTGAATACTAGAGTTCCGGGGTTGATAAAACACACCAAAGGACGTGAATGTTTGCTGGTGGTGCAACATTGATATAAAAAGCCTGAGGCTGAAATATATACCTTTTCGCCGCGTTATGGGGTGGTGCGGATTGTATAAACAGGTGTTTTGGGGTGCTAAAGCGGTGCGTATGAGGCGCTAATAATTTATGGGGAATGCTTTTACTTGTCGAAAAGTAAAACTACCTTTGTGCCCCGAAAATGAGGAAGCGAACGATCGCGCTGATTCCAAAGGATAGAAAGTTATCTTATTATTAAATTATAAAAATCTAAGAAAGTGACTAAAGCAGAAGTAATATCAGAAGTTGCTGATAAAACAGGGATTGATAAGGCGGATGTACAGGCTACAGTAGAGGCGTTTTTCAAAGTGATCAAAGACTCTATGGCTGATGGTAACAACATCTACGTGCGTGGTTTTGGTAGCTTTGTGAACAAGAAGCGCGCGAAGAAAGTAGCTCGTAACATCTCTAAGAACACGTCTATCATCATCGACGAGCACTTTATCCCGAGCTTCAAGCCATCGAAGACCTTTATCCAGAAAATCAAAAACAGCAAAAAAATACAGGAGTTAGCTCATTCTTAATTTTTTGTATCTTTGCTGATCTAAAATATTTTAAATCAGAATACAACCTTAGGTAAAAAGAATGTCACGGTCACAAATATTGATAGTTGTTGCAGCCATCGTGTTGGTAGCTGTCATGTTCTTTTTGCCTAAAGTGGTTGTAAACGAAGAAGACAAAGAGGGCTTTGCCCAGAATGAGTCTGCCGCAGCTACGCCGGAAGGTCATTCAGAAGATGATGGGCATGACCACGGGACAGCGGAAAGTACAACTGCAGCAGGTGCACATATGGCTGCCACTCCGGAGCAGTTGATGGAACTGGCCACGACACGTGCCCGGTACAGCAAAGCCACCGACGAGCAGGCGCGTATGCGACTGGCGACAGAGCTGGCAGAGGCTTATGCTACTGCTAACAAATACGACAGCGCCGGTTATTACTTCGAAATTGCAGCAGAAGCTCGCGGAGGCGAGAAGAGCTACAAGAGGGCTGGTGACGCGTATTATGAAGCATTTACTTTTGCGTCTACTCAGGAACGCGCCAGTGAACTTGGTGCCAAGGCCCGTGAGATGTATGAGCAGGTACTAAAGAACAATCCTTCTGCGCTTGATGCAAAAACGAATGTGGCCATGACGTACATTGCCAGTACCAACCCGATGCAGGGAATTACACTGCTGCGGGAGGTGATTGCATCAGACCCAAACAACGAGAAGGCGCTGTTTAACCTTGGTATCCTGTCTATACAGTCCAGGCAGTACGACAAGGCGGTAGAGCGCTTCCGAAAGCTTGTGTCTGTAAACCCGGCACATATAGAGGGAACCTTCTATTTAGCCGTATCGTTGGCAGAGACAGGGGAAACTGAAGAAGCGAAGGCCTTGTTTAACAAGGTAAAGGGCATGAGCGATGACCCGGCACTGGCAGCCTCCGTGGATGAGTACCTGACTAAACTAAAGAATTAAAGAAAATATTTATATAACAAAAACTACAAGACTATGCCTTGCGGAAAGAAAAGAAAAAGACATAAGATAGCCACTCACAAGAGAAAGAAGCGCTTAAGAAAGAACAGACATAAGAAGAAGTAATTTCTTCTATAGTTTTAAGGCCCACTTTGCTTTGCAAAAGTGGGCTTTGGTCTTATACATCCTAAATAACCATTTGAGAGAAATTGAGTAACGAACTGATTATCAATTCTACTCAAGATGGGGAACGTATTGCGCTTTTACAGGACAAGCGCCTGGTGGAGTATCACTTCGAGTCGAAAGACACGGACTATATAGTCGGTGATATTTTTCTGGGCACTGTAAAAAAAGTAATGCCTGGCCTAAACGCTGCTTTTATTGACATTGGCTATCAGAAGGATGCATTTCTGCATTACCATGATCTGGGAGCGAATGTGCGAACACTTAACAAATATGTTAAAGCAGCGCAAACACAGAAGAACGCGTCACCAAAGCTCAACCAGATAAAGTTTGAGCCCGAGATAGATAAACTCGGAAAAATGGCTGATGTCCTTAAAAAAGGGCAGCAGCTTTTGGTGCAAATCGTAAAAGAGCCAATTTCAACCAAAGGCCCGCGCCTTTCCTGCGAGATTTCGCTGGCTGGCCGATACCTGGTGCTCGTGCCGTTTTCAAATACGGTAAGTGTGTCCAAGAAAATCGTCAGCAAGGAAGAGCGTACGCGCCTGAAGCGACTGATCACCTCCATAAAGCCGGAGAACTTTGGTGTTATCATCAGAACGGTGGCAGAAGGACGTGATGTGGCAGAACTCGACAGAGACCTGCGCAACATGGTCGCAAACTGGGAGGAAGGCTTTAAAACGCTGCGGATAGCAAAACCCAATGATAAAGTTATTGGTGAGCTGAACCGTTCTTCATCCATCTTGAGGGATTTATTGAACGAGAGCTTTGATAGCATAGTAGTAGATGATACACACCTCTATGACGACATCAAGGCATACATCAGTAGCATTGCCCCGGATAAGTTAAACATCCTGAAGCATTATACTGGTAAAACCAAGACCTTTGAACACTTTAACATTGAGAAACAGCTAAAGTCTGCTTTCGGCAAAACAGTTACTATACCAGGCGGCGGATACCTGGTGATAGAGCACACCGAAGCACTGCACGTGATTGATGTTAACAGTGGGAACAAATCCAATACCGAAACCGATCAGGAGGCAACTGCGCTGAACGTGAACATGATGGCAGCCAGAGAAGTGGCCCGTCAGCTGCGTCTCCGGGATATAGGTGGTATCATTGTAGTGGACTTCATCGATATGAAGTCGGCGGAAAACCGCCAGAAAGTATTTGAGGTAGTAAAGGAGGAAATGAAGAGAGACCGTTCAAGGTCCACTATTCTCCCCATCTCAAAATTCGGCCTGATGCAGATTACAAGACAGCGTGTAAGGCCTGAACAAAACATTGTAACCGGGGAGGTTTGCCCTACCTGCAACGGCACCGGTAAAATAACAGCCAGTATACTGGTAACAGATGAAATTGAGGCAGCGGTAGACGACCTGCTGACCAGCCACAACCACAAAAGCCTGACGCTTTACCTGCATCCGTTCTTGTATACCTATTATACAAAAGGAATAATGTCACGGCAGATGAAGTGGTTCTTTAAATACTTTAAGTGGGTAACACTGGTAAAAGACACCTCGCTGGGCATCATGGACTTTAAAGTGATGGACGACAGAGGGGAGGAAATTGAACTGCGCGCCGCACTGGCAGATGTAAGTGTGGTAGCAGATGAAGTATAAAATAAATATACAGCGTAACAAAAAAGCCGCACCGATTTCTTATCGGTGCGGCTTTTTTATTTTCTCTGGTGCAGTGTGCTTAAAACTTCACCCCAAAATCAATGGAAACGCCATTGTTCTTCACAGAAATATTCTTGTCGCTAAATTGGTCTTCGTAGTAATCATCAATATCAGTAAGCCCGCGGTGGTACGTAATGCCGCCAAAAAGTTTGGTGCTCTGCCCTAGCTGAAACTCAGCGCCTCCACCAATCAGTGCATCTGCTTCAAAAAGGTTGAAACGCTTTGTCACGCGATCGCCGTTAATAACTTTCTTGTTGTTTACCTGGGCAGCTACTTTGGTGTTGAGTGAGCCACCTACTTGGAAATAAGCAATAGTACCGGGCGCCAGTTCGTTAGTAAATAGCTTTAGCGTTACAGGCAACTCAATGTATTGCAGGTTGATGTCGTCCTGGCCTCTGGTGGTAACAGTGGAGCCACCAGTGTCGCGGGTATAGCTGTAGGATATTTCTGCGCCTTTGCTGCGGTACATCAAGCCGGTGCTGAACGCATAGTTCTGAGCGAAAAAGTAATCCGCTACTACACCTACACCAAGACGCAGTTTGCTGCTCTCTTTTTCAAAATTGTACCTGTCTTCTGCAATAAAGCGGTTACCAGCTATCGTTGGCGACACCATCAGCCCTATCTCGACTTGTGCCATCGCTGAAAAACCTGCGACCAAAAACAGCATGAGGAATGTAAGTTTCTTCATAAGTGTGGTTAAATTATACTAAGTGTTACTCTAATACGACGGAACACCTTATTTTTGTACAAAGATACGCAACAATGTATTACAGATTTCTATTACTAGCAACACTTCTGGTAGCTTTTGGCTGCAAAGACAAAGGCTGTGAACTTCCGGATGAAATTGCACAGATACCCGTAAACGTGGAAATTGAGCGGCTGGAAAAACCCTTTTTCACAGCAGACTCGAAAGAAGATATTCTTGTTTTTATGAGAGAGAATCCACAGTTCTCAGAAAAGTTTTTACAGGCAGACAACCGCCCGTCTGATTCACTGCTGGTTACACCGCTGTACGAACTGGCCACAAATGCTGCCCTCGATACTTTAGCCCGGCAGGCTATGCAGCGTTTCGGAGACATGGAGGAAGAGCGACAACAGCTGGAGACGGCTTTTAAAGTAGTGAAATTCCATTACCCGGAGTTTTATGTGCCGCAGGTAAAAACTTTCGTAACCGGCCTTGGCACCCTGGGCAACGATTTGTTTGTGTCCGACAGTTTGCTGGTGTTCGGGTTAGACTACTTTATCGGTAAAGAAGCCAGCTACCGGCCGCAGGTATACGATTATATTCTAAGCCGCTACGAGCGGGAGAAAATGGTGCCAGCGGCCATGCTCCTGCTCTCTGACCGCTTTAACAGAACAGATGCCACTGACAGAACGCTGCTCGCCGAAATGCTGAGCATTGGCAAGGCCTACTACTTTGTGCAGACAGTGTTACCCTGTACCGCTGATTCAGCTATTATCAGCTATACAAGCCAGCAGATAGCAGATGTGCACCATAACGAAGGCCGTATCTGGGCGCACTTTATTGAAAAGGAACTGCTGTATGAGAAAAGCCCTTTTGTAGTGAACAAATACATCGGAGAGCGCCCCAGCACACCTGAAATTGACGCCACTGCCCCGGGCCGCATAGGGGCATGGGTAGGTTGGCAGATTGTGCGGAAATACATGGAGCGCAACCCGGAGGTAGCACTCCCGGAATTGATGGCTGAAACCGACTACCGGAAAATATTCAATGAGTCGAGGTATAAGCCGGAGAGAAGGAGGTAACTTTATAATTCCTGATAGTCAGTTGTTGCTTGTTACGCGGGTGCAGAGTTCAAGGTCCAGACTTAAGTTCTCAGCCATCTCTAATTGACGACAAGCCATCAACAACCAACCATTAACAATACATAATGCACATTGCCGTACTAAACCAGCATCACAACACCCCGGATTGCCCTTCTACCGCCCGCCATTATACCTTCATAGAGTACCTGGCCCAAAAGCACCGGGTTAGCCTGGTGGCAAGTGATGCGTGGCGGAGAACATGTATTGCCGACAAACACAGTTGGGTGCCGGAGGGGGTAGAGCTGCACGAGAGCCATGTGCCTTATGAAAACAAAATGGGTATAAGACAGCGGCTGAAGTCTTTTGTGGGTTTTGCAGGCAGTGCTTTCAAAATGACCATGCAACTGCAGAAGCCGGATGTGATATGGGCCGTATCCACGCCGCTTACCACACCCTGGGTAGCAGCGCAGGTGGCACGGCTGCGTGGGGTCCCTTGGGTGTTTGAGGTGCAGGACCTCTGGCCCAGTTTTCCGATTGCGATGGGGGCTGTAAAAAATAAATGGGTGCAACAGCGCCTGTATAAGCTGGAGAAAAGCCTTTACCGCAGCGCCAGCCATATTATTACGCTCTCCCCGGACATGACAGACTATGTAGCTGGCCTTGGCATTAGCCGGGATAAAATTACCATGAACTATAATGGCACGAACCTGGAGATGGTAGATGCCGTGCAGCCGGAGGACGTGGAGGTACTGCGTCAGCAGTATCAGCTGCAGGATAAACAGGTGGTGCTGTATGCCGGCACCTATGGCCGGGCCAACGACATGCCTACCATGCTGCAGGTTGTAGAAAGCTTAGCGGGAGAGCAGCACATTCGTTTTGTTTTTGCAGGTGCCGGCTATTATGAACCGCAGCTGCAGGAACTGGCGCAGCGGGTACCGAACCTGTTGCTTTTACCACCGCAGCCCCGCACCGAGATCTTCAAACTGTTTAAGCTGGCAGACCTTTCAGTTGTTTCTTTTAACGACCTGCCGGTGCTGGCAACTAACTCTCCGGCTAAAATGTACGACAGCCTGGCCAGCGGCACCCCGGTGCTGGTAACTAATCCTGGTTGGACAAAAAGCTTTCTGGAGCAGCATGACTGTGGCTGGTATGCACCTGCTGAACAACCCTCCGCTATAGCCAAGGCTATAAAAGAGCTGCTTGCAAAGCCGCAGGAGTTGCAGGCAGCAGGCACGCGTGGTGCCGCCATCGCCCGTAAACTATTCGACCGCCAACAGTTGGTGCTGGAGGTCGAAGAAGTGCTGGAGCAGGTAGTGCGGTAGTTTTTCGTAATGCCGTCAGCGGATTCACAGTGGGTATGTGCCTTTTTGTTCGTTGGGAGGATGACCCTTCAAAAGGCGAAAGAAAGGCAACAAATTATATTGTTTTCCTCAACCAGCAAGGGTATTTGGCTTTAGAGCTGTTGAAGATCTGCTCCTGTCTGCCCAATACGCCCAGCCTATAAATAACCACTGCAACTGCCCTGCCCAGGCAACCGCTGACATACTGGGAGGCAGGCGGCGGACCAAAAAGGTTAGCGCCGTGTACCAGCACAAGAAAAACAATCAAAGCCCATAAAGAATATAAACCGGTTCTGCCCTCTGCCCATGTAGTGCGCAGGTAGAGCCATAGGCCAAACAGAAATAGCAGCCCTTCCAGTAGCAGCGTGCCACCCATGGAATTCCAAAGGCCGAAGCCTACCCGTGGGGAGTTGCCAGGGTAAAGCGGGAGGTCAGGGAGGTGTACAATCAGGTCGAGAAACCAGTGGCTTACCACCAGCAAGCCCAGTACAAGAGCCGTTTTCACGTCTTTTTGAAACAACCAGTGTACCAGCGCAAACAAAAGCCCCCAGCCCAGCACAAGCACAAGGCTATGCGAGATAGGATAATTTGTAAACGCTATCGGTACAGGATTGCCGGGAGCGGGGTTGATGGTGGCATGTTCCAGGTTCAGGAGAAGCAGCGTGGGCCAAAGCAGGTCCAGGAACTGAGCACCAAGAAACAGTGTGCCCAATGAAGCTTTAGGAGCTGCGGCTTTGCCTGCAAAGCCAGCAGCAAAATGACCAATGAACATCTTTTTATAGCGTAGATGAGTTATGATTTACGCTATAAATGTAATAAATTTAAGAAAATTTTATGTTCCTTTTTTCTTCATGGCTTTGCATAGCCAGCTCAATCACTCTGATGGTGTCGCGTGCCTGCTCTGGCTTTACCTCCAGTTCGTCCTCACCTAAAATAGCGTTGTATACATTCTGGTAGAAAGCAGTATAGTCACCGGCTTCACTTTTGATTTTCCCGATGATTTGGAGTCCTTCAAAATCAGTATTGAGCTTACCCCAGGTTTCTTCCGGCTCTATACCCCAGTCAGCATTGCCTTTTGGAGACTGGCCTTCTTTTAGCGCAGCTTCCTGCACATCCAGGCCGTATTTTAGAAAAGAGCCTTTGTCGCCGTAAATTTTATAGCGTGGGCCCTGCTCCCGCACCAGCATACCTGCCCTTAAAATAACACGCAGGCTGGGATAGTGCAGTATCAGGTGAAAGTTATCGATGATCTGGCTGTCTTCCCGCTGGATGCGAAGGTCTGCAGAAATTTCAGAAGGCAAGCCGAAGAGGCACAATGCCTGATCTATCAGGTGCGAGCCGAGGTCATAGAGTAAACCAGAGCCTGGAGCCTCCTCTTCCTTCCAGCTATCAGGCTTCAGGAAATTGCGGAACCGGTCAAAGTGTGCTTCATACTCCACCACTTCTCCCAGCAGGTTTTCAGAAACTATTTTCAGGATTGTCTTAAAATCGCTGTCCCAGCGGCGGTTCTGGTATACGGTCAAGAGCCTGTCCTGCTTTTCTGCCAGCTCCATCAGTTCATCGGCCTCGGCAGAGGTAACCGTAAAAGGCTTTTCCACCACTACATGCTTGCCTGCCAGCAATGCCTCTCTTGCCAGGCTCAGGTGCGAGCTATTGGGAGTGGCTAGCACGACTAAGTCAACAGACTCATCCTCAAAAACAGCCTTTGCAGTGTCAACAATTTTGGCCTCCGGGTACCGCTGGTTGGCCAACGCGATGTTTTCAGGGCGGGTTTCTCTGATTTTGGCGAGGCGGAGCCCCGGCACATTGGTAATGAAGGGTGCATGGAACATACTGCCGGCCATGCCAAAGCCAATGAGGCCTACATTGATAAGTTTGCTCATGATAAGAATAGGGTGTAAGGAAATTTGCGGCCGTTAAGTTAAGCAGAAATTTGAGCTAAGTGCATGACTGCTATAAAGATTCTCTATTTAAGCTCTTCGCTCATAGAGATCAACATGCCTGTAACACCGGTCACCACTTCTGCCATTTTATCAAAGTTCAAGGTGTCGATGGTGTCGGTTGTCATGTGGTAATGTGGGTTTCTTAAAAACGAAGTGTCGTTCACCATTACAGCATCAAAGCCATGCTTTGAATAACTGCGGTGGTCCGATAAATTGGCCAAACCGTTTGTAACCGGAAAGGCCACCGGAAATACAGGTACGGTGCAGTGCTTCTGCATACGGGACGCCAGCGTTTCGGCCACTTCTTTCTGTGAACTGTGGCCTGCAATAACAACAAAGTTGCCAGTCTGGGGGAACATGCTTTTCAGGGCAGGGTCAGGGAAATGCTGGGAGCCGGGGGCATCGCTGAAGTAGCCAATCATTTCATAGGCAATCATATATTTAACCGGCACTTTCTGGTTCAGCATCTGGCGTGCGTGCACTGCGCTGCCCATTTCATCTGTTCCAAAAAAGGGTGGCTCTTCCAGGCAATAGCCTACAAACTCCAGGGTATAATTTAGCTTTTCTTTTTGCTGGTATGCCTGTAGCAGCCTGGCTGTTTCCAGCATGCCGGCCACCGCGCTGGCATTGTCGTCTGCCCCGGGCTGGTCACCACACACGTCATAATGCGCTCCTATAATTATCCTTTCTTCGCGTGTTCCCTTGTATAAGGCAGACACATTCCGGTATTTTTCTCCGCCTCCTACCGTAAAGTCCTGGTATTCTATCTTGTCGAAGGACAGCTTGTCCAGCTCTCTATAGATATAGCTGGAGGCTGCTTCCAGCGATTGCTTGTTACGGTAGTTCCGGGCAGGCTGAAGGGTGGTCAAAAATTCTACATCCTGGTAAAGTCTCTGTTTGTCTGCTTGTAGTGCCATAGTAGTTCTTAGCTTGTAGGTGAAGGGTGCCTATAGAAACTACGGTTAATCTGGCTGCACTGTCTGATTCTGCTCCATTTTTCCAACATTGGGTTTGAAGAAGTTGAGCAGTAGAAATGCCTAATATAAACAAAATCAGTGTTCTATAGAGCAGTATCCATAAAAGGCTGCTTTTGTTTTGAGGACCTGATACCTGCAGGTGTTGGCTGTTTAGCGGCAGCCTCTAGCCACCCAGTTTATTTTCCGGGTCATCCGGGATGTTAGGGAAGTTCTTCTGGAAAAAGGCGCAGAAGTGGGTGAGAGGGCACTCCTCACATTTGGGCCTGCGAGCCACACAGATATAGCGGCCATGCAGAATAAGCCAGTGATGCGCTTTGGAAACAAGCTCCTGGGGGAGGTTGGCTACCAATTGCTTTTCTACCTCCATCGGTGTTTTGGAGGCTTTTGTTACCAGGCCCAGTCGCTTGCTTACCCGGAACACATGCGTGTCCACGGCCATGGCAGGCTGGTTCCAGATAACGGACACAATGACGTTAGCGGTTTTACGGCCTACGCCCGGTAGCTTTACCAGTTCCTCCACCGTGCTGGGCACTTCTGAGTTAAACTGCTCTACCAGCATTCTGCCCAGCCCTGCCAGGTGCTTGGCTTTGTTGTTAGGGTAAGAGATGCTTTTAATGTACGGCAGTACTTCTTCAGGTGTGGCAGTAGCAAGGTGCTCTGGTGTAGGGTAAGCCTCAAAAAGAGCAGGCGTTACCATGTTTACACGCTTATCGGTGCACTGGGCACTCAGCACCACAGCCAGAATCAGCTCATAGGGGTTGCTGTAGGCCAGTTCTGTTTCAGGCTCCGGGAAATGCTGCGTGAAATACTCAATCAGAAGTTTGTAACGTTCCTTCTTTTGCATAAAAAAAGTTTGCAGTCGGTTAAGACTGCAAACTTAAGCTTTTTGAGTAATTTAATATGTTATTGACGGCGCGCTGATGAGGAGCCTTGGCGGCAGCATCAAGCAGCTGTTGCATCATCAGCAAATCGGAGCAGCTCTCAGCCAGCTCTAAATCTTGCGTTAATGCTAATTCCAGCTGCTCGCAGGCTTCGTCAGCCAAATCGTTGTACACATACTGGATTAGCTCATTCTGAGTAGAGGTTTTTATCATACGCTATGTTGTTGTTTAGCATCTTCTTCCTCAGGTTGATGAGCGCATAGCGCATACGACCCAAGGCTGTGTTGATGCTCACACCGGTAGCGTCTGCTATTTCCTGGAAACTCATTTCAGCGTAATGCCGCATCATAAGCACTTCCCGTTGCGTTTGTGGCAACGTCTGGATAAGCTCGCGTAAACGCGCATGCGTGTCCTCTTTTATCTGAAGCGACTCTGCCGAGTCTTCCGAAAAAGACATGTTGTTGAACACGTTGCTGCCGTCTTCCAGCGTGATCATCGGGCTTCTCTTCTCTTTACGGAAATGGTCGATTGCCAGGTTATGGGCAATGCGGCAAATCCATGAAGAAAATTTACCTTCCTCGTTATACCGGCCGCTTTTCATGGTGTGGATGGCTTTGATGAAAGCATCCTGAAGCAGATCTTCGGCTGTATAAGAGTCTTTTACTATTAAATAAATTGTTGTGTATACTTTGTTCTTGTGCCTGTTTACTAGTTGTTCAAACGCACTTTCTTTACCTGCGATATAGAGCGATATCAAAGCAGAGTCGCTCATCTGGGTAGTTGTATTCATCTTAAAGCTACATTAGGTTAACGTAGAGCTTTATATCATATTGTGGCGTTTACTAGTTAGAACAAAATTTTTCAGAAGTGTAAATCAAATATAGATAATGTGTTTTTCATGTGCAATAGCTGGTCCTGCTATTCTGAAAAAAAGATAAAAGAATTATACAGAAGGCTATACCCCTTACGTTGTGCCCGCATGTCTCTCTTCTTTGTATTTAGGCACAAAAACTAAGCCAGCAGACGATACTACTCCTGCTGGCGCCCCGGAAAATACTAGCTAAAAAGGATAAAAGTTACGCCAGGGCGCTAAAAAGCCCCATTTTTACCTGGAAAATTTTAGCAATGCTGGCAGCTTTCTGTTTGGCCTCGGCTGATTTTTCGCCTTCAAAAAGCATATCCACTGTTTGGTTAAACAGCGCCGTCCACCGGCTGAAGTGTTGCTTTTCAATAGGAAGGCGCAGGTGCTTTGGGAAAGGCTGCCCCCTGTAGGCCATGTTTCCTAAAAGAACTGTGCTCCAGAAGTTATACATGACTGGCAGGTGCGTCTGCCAGTTTACTTTTGCAAAAGTATTAAAAATAGGAGACAGCAGCTCATCTTTGTTCACGTTGTCGTAAAATGTATCTACTAGTAGTTTTATGTCTGCTTCGGTTTCTATGTCTTTCTTCATCTCAAATTGCTGCTTAACAAGAAGGTGTTATAGGGTTTGTTGTGACCTCTGGCGAATGTCTTGCCTGAGCTGGTATTAGCGTCGCCTGCCCCAAAATAAGCTTGCTTCGGAAACTCAATGGATTGTAGCTCCGCTGACAAGATAAATCAGGATGAACCATGAAATTTATTTTATGGCAGTACAATTTTATGCACATCTGAACATAAAAAAAATGACCTGCATCACCTTGAGCAGGTTTGCCAGCGAGGTGCAGGCGGCAGCGCGCCAGGAGCAGAAATGCAGCAGTAAACAGGAGGAGTGGATGAGAGAGGAGGAGAGGCTTGCTTGTACTGCTGAGGGAAAAGCAGGGACATAAAAAATCCTTCGAAAGAGCTGAGGAATCTTACCGAAGGATGAATGTTAAAAATATGCCTGAAGGGCTTTATCTTCTGCTGTAACCTTTAAGGCGGTTTAGTATCAGCAACAGGCGACGGTTAATGTCGCGCTCTTCTACAAGTGAGCACTGGGCTGAGATATGTGTGGGCGTTTTAAGCTTGGCTTCTACATTTTTCAGGTGCTCCAGGTAGCATTCCAAAGTCGAGCAGGAAATGTTTTTGTAGGCGTCTTCTTCTACCTCGTTTTCCTTCTTAAACTTCAGGTTAATGGCTTTCGCTATCTCCGTGTTAATAAGTTTTGTTACAGCTGCGTCAGTTGTAATTTCCTGCTGGCACACCTTTTTTTCAATGTTCTCCAGCAAGTTTCGAATGTCAAGTACTTCCATGTATTCTTCATTAATGTTAAAAAAATATTTTGGCTACCGAACAAAGGTACGCTTCGGTACACTCAGTGTTTCCTTGGAAAAATATTGTTAATACAAGTTTTACATAAGAGGCGTAAAAACAACCTTTTCTTAATAATGGGGCATTTTCTGTTAAAAAACGGCAGCGTAGCCTCGGTATCGCCTTTTCCTGAAGGAAACTAAATCAGCAAAATTTTATACCTCGTATTTATCCGGCATGTTACGGGAAAATGCTTTTTTATTCTCCCTGGTTTAAACTAACCAAGTATAAAAGGAGAAAGTGCCCGGGAGGTTAACTAACCTGAAGGCGCTGTTCTAAGCTACGAATCTATAGCGGCACTCATTCAACCACTCCAGGGCATCATGTTCAGAAGTGAAATAGCGCACCGTTAAAAAGTCTGAATGCCTGATAAGTTTGTTTGAAACGCCAAAACTGACAGGCTCTTTTATGGTTGCATCTTGCTGCACCAGTGCTTCCCGCTGTAACGGCGACATCAGGTAGGCAATAAAATTGCTGCCTCTTAAAACCTGGCTGGTGGTAGGCACAAACGTGTGCATAAAACAGTCACGCTGTTTTTCGCAGGAGGTGTTGCGCAGGCGCAGGTCTTGCAGCCAAAAGTGAGCATCCTGCTGAGCGGCAAAACGCAGGGCAGCCATGTAGCCTTCCGAAAATTCGGGCAGCTCCACTGGCATACGCCATCGGCAGAACAGCACACGTAAATCCTTCTGATAATAAATGTGCAGGAAAGGCAGTTCCAATCTTTCTATGATGGTCATAGGCCGTTCGTTATAGTGTTACACAGACCTTACGCCATAACAAAACAGTTCTTAAGAAAAACTTAGAACCAGCTACAACGCCAAAAGAATCTATTTTCAGATAAATTTACAACTTAACGTCTCTTTGCCTTTAGCAGCAGAAACAGAGGTCTTGGGCAGTTTTAACAAACGGAACTATAACAGTTGTGCCTATGGATGTTATACGTTAGGCAAAATCTAAAGTTTACAGTATATATAAGATAAGTTATATTTTTAATAGTTATCCTCTTGCTGTTTTATGCCACCTTTGCTATAGTTTTGCCATGTGATTTTTAGAAAGGCAGCATGAAAGAAGAGACGCAGCGCAAGCATGATCCTTATGCCGTGCTCCGGTTACCGGAGTTCCGTTTATATATTGTAGCCCGTTTGTGCATTACGCTGGCCATGCAGATCCAGGCGGTTATAGTGGGCTGGCAGATCTATGATATTGCCCAGGACCCGCTCTCGCTGGGGCTCATTGGACTAGCCGAGGCCATTCCGTCCATAGTGGTGTCGCTGTACGCAGGCTACCTAGCAGACACAGTGCCGCGCAAGAAAATAATTATGCTGGTGGTAACGGTGCTGCTGCTGTGCTCTGCGGCGCTCCTGTTCTTTACACTCGACATCAGCCATGTGCTGGTGCAGTACGGCACACTCCCTATCTACATCGTCATATTTATCAGTGGCATTGCCCGTGGCTTTATGGGGCCCGCAGTGTTTTCCTTTATGCCACAACTGGTAGCCAGCAAGCAACTTTATACCAATGCTATTACCTGGAGCAGCACAACCTGGCAGGCAGCCTCGCTGGCGGGGCCGGCAGCCGGCGGGCTTATCTATGGCTTTGCCGGTGTTACGGCTGCTTATACCACTGATACTGTGCTTGTGCTGCTGTCCCTGCTGGCCTTTGCCTTTATCGGTGCTAAGCCATTGCCGGAGAACATCAACCCGCAGAACCTGAAAGAGAGCCTTCGATCCGGGATAAAGTTCGTTTTCGGAAACCAGATCATCCTGAGTGCTATCTCGCTGGATCTTTTTGCGGTGCTGTTCGGTGGGGCGGTGGCGCTGCTGCCCATCTTTGCGTCTGATATACTGCAGACGGGGCCACAGGGGCTCGGTTTCCTGCGGGCTGCCCCGGCTGTAGGCTCTGTACTGATGGCCGTGGTGCTGGCCTATTACCCTATTAAAGCCGATGCCGGTAAAAAGATGCTGTGGGCCGTGGCGGGTTTTGGCCTGTGCATTATCCTGTTTGGCCTTTCCACCAGTTTCTGGTTCTCGCTGTTGTTGCTGGCCCTGAGCGGTGCCTTCGACAGCATCAGTGTTATTATCCGTTCCACGCTCATCCATACCCTTACGCCGGAGTATATGAAGGGCCGGGTATCGTCGGTGAATAACATTTTTGTAGGGTCATCCAATGAGATAGGAGCCTTTGAATCTGGTTTTACAGCCAAGCTGATGGGAGTGGTGCCTGCAGTACTGTTTGGCGGCATTATGACGCTTGTAGTAGTGGGCGTTACAGGCCTGAAAGCAGATAAGCTGCGCTCACTCGACCTCAGCCCGGAAATGGAGCCAGTCTGAGAGGGCAGCCTCTAACGCAAAAAAGCACCGCTTTCCTGTTTCAGGGGAGCGGTGCTTTCTGTTTCGGGGGGTAGTTTAGTTGCTTACTTGGCAGCAACTGCTTCTTTAGGCGCAGATTGTCCGTTCTTGTTGGCTTTGCGGGGGCGTCTTTTGCCGTACGTGCCTTTTGTGATCTTGCCTTTTCTTGATTTTTTATCTCCTTTTCCCATAAATAGATTTGTTTAGATAGGTTGTAGATGTCTCCTTCATACGGGCAGCAGCCCGCGCTGGATACAGATTAAGTGCCCGTTCTCCCGCTCACGCCCTCTGCCATGCTAGCTGTGAGGCGGCGGTAAAATAATAAGCAGTGGATACGGCTGCATGTAGTAACTAAAAGCCCACAGCTGTTGTTGTCAAAGACGGCGTTACCTGCAAAGAGTGGTGTAACAAAGGCCTTCAAAATGAGGTTATCTATTCGTACCTTTACAAATTAACTTACTAAGAGAAAATGGCTTTGGAGAGGTTTGTTTAATTGCTTCCGGGGCCGCTTTTTATATGGCAAATATTCCTGATTATAACCTCGACGAGCTCGATGCCCGTCAGAACATCATCATCAAAGGGGCAAGGGTGCACAACCTCAAGAACCTGAGCGTCGCGCTGCCCCGCAATAAGTTTATTGTGGTTACAGGGCTTTCGGGCTCCGGCAAGTCTTCCCTTGCTTTTGATACTTTGTATGCCGAAGGGCAGCGCATGTACGTAGAGAGCCTGAGTTCTTACGCACGCCAGTTCCTGGGCCGCATGGATAAACCTGATGTAGACTACATCAAAGGCATCAGCCCGGCCATTGCCATTGAGCAGAAGGTAAGTATCAAGAACAACCGATCTACCGTGGGCACCAGCACAGAGATTTATGATTACCTGAAACTACTTTACGCCCGCATTGGCAAAACCTACTCGCCGGTGTCCGGGGAGGTGGTGCAGAAAGACTCAGTAGCCGATGTGGTCGATTTCATCTTCTCCCTCGAGGATGAGGCACGTGTCATGATACTGGCGCCCCTGCACCAGCACAGCGACCGTTCCCTGGCAAAGGAACTGGACCTACTGCTGCAGAAAGGTTACTCCCGCGTTTATGCAAATAGCCAGGTGTACTTCATTGAAGAGCTGCTGGAGGAGAAAAAGCCGAGCCTGGGCAAGGAGGTGTACATCTTAGTAGACCGTGCGGTGATTTATAAATCAGACGAGGACCTGCAGTTTCGTATTGCTGACTCTGTGCAGACGGCTTTCTTTGAAGGCCATGGCGAGTGCCGCGTGCTGTATGGTGATGAGGAGCGCATATTCTCCGACCGCTTTGAGCTGGATGGTGTGGTGTTCGAGGAGCCGTCTGTTAACTTCTTCAGCTTTAACAACCCATACGGCGCCTGCCAGACCTGCGAAGGCTTTGGTAGCGTGCTGGGCATAGATCCGGACCTGGTGATACCGGATAAGAGCCTGACGGTTTATGAGGGCGCTATTGCCCCCTGGCGATCCGATAAAATGAGCGAGTGGCTGCAGCCGCTGGTGAAAAACGGTATCCGCTTTGATTTCCCGATTCACCGGCCTTACAACGAACTGACGGAGGCAGAGCAGGAACTGCTCTGGACGGGTAACAAGTACTTTGAGGGCCTCAACGACTTCTTTAAGCATATTCAGGCACAGACGCATAAGATACAGTACCGTGTGATGTTGTCGCGCTACCGTGGCCGTACCACCTGCCCGGAGTGCCGCGGCTCGCGTCTGCGCAAAGATGCCAGCTATGTAAAGGTGAATGGCAAAAGCATCACCGACCTGGTGCTGATGCCGATTACGCAGGTGCTGCCGTTCTTCCAGAACATAGAGCTAACGCAGCACGAGCGGAACGTGGCCGAGCGACTGGTAACGGAGGTGGCAAATCGCCTGAGTTACCTGGAGCGGGTGGGGCTTGGTTACCTTACCCTCAACCGCCTTTCCAATACCTTGTCCGGTGGTGAGAGCCAGCGCATCAACCTGGCTACCTCGCTGGGCAGTGCGCTGGTGGGGTCTATGTACATCCTGGACGAACCCAGCATAGGGCTGCACCCGAAGGACTCAGAACAGCTGATTGGCGTGCTGCGCACGCTGCAGCAACTGGGCAATACCGTGATTGTGGTAGAGCACGAAGAGGAAATGATGAAGGCTGCTGACCAACTCATCGACATCGGGCCGGAGGCTGGCTCGGGTGGCGGCAACCTGATGTTCCAGGGCACGTTCGAGGAAATGACCCGGAACGTGGATACCTATACTGCCAAATACCTGAGCGGCAGGATGGAGGTGCCAGTGCCGCCGCAGCGACGCAAATGGCGCAATGCCATCGAGGTGACAGGCGCCCGCGAGAACAACCTGAAAAACCTGAATGTGAAGTTTCCGCTGGGTGTGATGACGGTGGTAACAGGCGTGAGTGGTTCCGGTAAATCCACTTTGATTAAGAAGATATTGTACCCGGCCATGCAGAAGCTGCACGGAGCCACCGCAGAGGCAACCGGTAAATTCGATAAGCTGGGTGGCGACTATGGCAAGATAGACCATGTAGAGTTTGTGGATCAGAACCCGATTGGAAAATCGTCGCGCTCTAACCCGGTTACTTATGTAAAGGCATACGACACCATCCGGACCTTGTATGCGGACCAGCCGCTGGCCAAGTCGCGTGGATTTAAGCCATCGCACTTCTCGTTTAACATCGAGGGCGGCCGTTGTGAAGTGTGCCAGGGCGAAGGGCAGGTAAAGATAGAGATGCAGTTTATGGCCGACATCTACCTGACTTGCGAAAGCTGCCACGGCCACCGCTTTAAGCAGGACGTGCTCGATATCAAGTACAAGGAGAAAAGTATTTCCGAGGTGCTTAACATGACGATTGCCGACAGCATCGATTTCTTTGCTGACCAGCCCAAAATATCAGAGCGCCTGAAGCCACTGGACGATGTGGGCCTGGGCTATATCCGCCTGGGGCAGTCGAGCAACACCTTGTCAGGTGGCGAGGCGCAGCGCGTGAAGCTGGCATCCTTCCTTACAAAAGGGGCTACGTCGCATCACGAAAACATCCTGTTCATTTTCGACGAGCCAAGCACCGGTCTGCACTTCCACGACATCAGCAAGCTGCTTACCTCCATCAACGCACTTATCGAGAATGGCAATACCGTTGTTATCATTGAGCACAATATGGACATCATCAAATCTGCTGACTGGATCATTGATTTAGGTCCGGAAGGGGGTACTAACGGTGGGCACCTGTTGTTTGAAGGCACACCGGAAGAAATGGTGAAGCTGGAGGATAATGCTACAGCCCGCTTCCTGAAGGGGAAGGTGTAGCAAGGGCATTAGAAAAGTTTGAAAGCCGCAGATACTGTTGTATTTGCGGCTTTTTTACCTCCCCCCGGCCCCTCTTAAAAGCAGGAGGGGGTGATGAAAGGGCATGAGTACGGGAAGTACCTCTCATGGCTTCGCTCCCTCCCCTGTTTTTAGGAGGGGGCTGGAGTGGGGTTAAACCAGAAATTGCTAACTTGCCGTAAAGCAGCTGAGCTGACAGAACAAGAGTAATCATCAACAAACAGATAGAACATGAGAAAGAAAATCGTTGCAGGCAACTGGAAAATGAATAAAACCTATGAGGAGGCGCTTTCGCTGGTATCGGAAATCGATAACATGGTGAAAGACGAAGTGAACGGCGATGTAACCGTAATTGTAACGCCTCCTTTCCCTTACCTGCAGAGCGTAGGCAAACTGGTGCAGGGCAACAGCAAAATGCATCTGGCAGCCCAGAACGTGAGCGAGTACGAAAGCGGTGCCTACACCGGTGAGGTATCGGCAAGCATGCTGAAGTCTGTGGGTGTGGAGTATGTCATTATCGGCCACAGCGAACGCCGCCTGTACCATCACGAAGATGCCCAGACGCTGTATAAAAAAATGAAGCTGTCCATTGCCCAGGGGCTGAAGCCGATTTTCTGCTGCGGTGAGCCGTTGGAAGAGCGTGATGCCGATCGTCACTTCGAGTATGTGGGCCAGCAGCTGAAAGACAGTGTTTCGTACCTGAGCAACCAGGAGTTTGACCAGATTGTGATTGCCTATGAGCCGATTTGGGCGATTGGCACAGGTAAAACAGCCAGTTCACAGCAGGCACAGGAAATGCATGCTTATATCCGGGAGCAACTGTCGCGCATGTTTGATGCAGAGTCAGCCTACAATTGCACTATTCTGTATGGTGGCAGCTGCAACCCAGGCAACGCTAAAGAGCTGTTTGCGCAGGAAGATATAGATGGTGGTTTGATAGGTGGTGCCTCCCTGAAGTCCAGAGATTTTACCGATATCATCAAGTCATTCTAAAATTGCAAAATTAAGTGCAAAAAAGGCTGCCAATTGCTTCAATTGGCAGCCTTTTTTGTGTAACTTATAGTTATATTTGAGACAATATTCATATATTACTATGTATTTACTGTTCATTATCTGGATGTCCCTGCTGCCGCTTTTCAAGCTGGCGGAAGCAGCTCCGGCACCACCTGTCCTGGAGGCGAATGTTGGCCGGGATTATTGTGACATTTACGGATCAGTATACCTGGAGCGTGACCCGCGGTACAAGAACACAGCTTCCAAAACCGTTTTTTTAAATGAGGAAGAGGCTTTTGCCAATATGGTGGTGTACCGTGAGAACAACAAGCTCTTTGCCGATGGCACGGGCATCTGGTTTATTACGCCCAACAAGGCGTTTGCCGATCATATTCTGTTTGTGACGGATCAACGCTACCAGGCTGATTTTACAGTTTATTTTACCGATGTGCGCTCTTCGGCCACATGCCGTGATTAATTTTTGAAGATGGATTTTATAGAGGTTGCTTTAAAAGTGAACGCAGACTTTGCGGACATACTAACTGCCGAGCTCGGAGAGCTCGGCTTTGATGCTTTTGTGGAGACAGAAGATGGCTTTAGTGCCTACATAGCGGAAGACCTGTTCAGCGAGGCTGCGCTACAGGAAACGCTGCAGCATTATGCTGATTATGTAACAGTTACGTATACTGTTCAAAAGATTGAGCGCCAGAACTGGAACGAAGAATGGGAGCGTAATTTCGAGCCCCTGTTCATTGGCGGGCAGGTATCCGTCAGGGCATCTTTTCACCCAAAGCCGGAGCAGGCGAAATACGATATTGTCATCAACCCGAAAATGTCGTTCGGTACGGGCCACCACGAAACCACCACGCTCATGATTGAGAACCAGCTGACGCTGGACCACAAGGGCAAACGCGTGCTGGACATGGGCTGCGGCACCGGCATACTGGCCATCATGGCCGGCGAACTGGGTGCATCAGAGATTGTGGCAGTGGAGATAGAGGACTGGACCGTAGAGAACGCCCGTGAAAATGCCGAACTCAACAACTACGGCCACATTGATGTGCGCCTGGGTGGCGCCGAGACAATAGAAGGAGAGAAGCCATTTGATATCATACTGGCCAACATCAACCGCAATGTACTACTGGAGGACATGCCAGCCTACAAGGCCGTACTCAAGCCGGAAGGCTGGCTGCTGCTGAGCGGCTTTTACACTGAGGACCTACCCGTACTCCGGCAACGAACAGAGGCGCTGGGGCTGCAATATGTCTCGCACCGGGAAAAGAACAACTGGGTTTCGGCCCTATTCAAATCGAAATAACACATACCCTTAGCCTTACCCTTATGAAGCGACTTTTACCTCTGATTTTTCTATTCGCAGTTTTGACGGCGCAGGCGCAGACAAAGCTCTCTAACAAGCCCGATGAGTTTATAGGAAATGTAAAAATGCTGCTAACAGCGGGGAAGGTGAATGATGCTGAGAAGCTTTCTGCTGACCTGGAAGAAGTGTGGAACAGCGGGAAGCTTTCCTCCAGGCAGCAGCAGCAGATTATGGATATCAGCCAGCTTATGTACCGTAAGCGCATCAGCAGCGCACAGTTCGGGCAGTTTTACACCATGGTTACGGCTGGTGTCAACAATCAAAGCATGCGGTCCGGCGAGCTGGATAAGATGCTGGAGGTAACTGAGAAAGTAGTGCAGCAGGAAGATGCAAAGCGCCTGCAGCAGTTCCTGGCTACTTCCAGCTTATACCTGAGCAGCAACCGTCTTTTTCAAAACTCCTATTACAGCCTGCGCACCTCAGGTGGCAGTTTCAGCTTTTCTTATGAAGGTGCCAGCAAAGCAACCGCCGAAGAAGCGGATGCCGGCAGTGGCTGGGACAATGTTTCCTGGGACGATGAGGAGAATACGCAGGAAGAAGCGGCGGATGATGCATGGGGTCCCGTAACAACCACACCTAAAAAAGGGGACAAGAAAAAAACAGCGCAGGCACGCAAAGAGAGCCTGAAGCAACAGTTCTTACCAGCGCAGCCCAAGGTCTCAGGCCCGGTGCTGAAACTAGAAAAGACAGACTTCACCTTTGTTACCCCCTGGGACTCCACTGCAATCAGCAACACACAAGGGCAGCTGATGCTGGTAAGCAACCTGTTTGTAGGTGAAGGCGGTAAGTTTGAATGGCAGGTAAAAGGAGAGCCGGCCACGGCAGAGCTCCGCAAGTACAACTTCAACATATCATTTGCCGGTTTCAAAGCGCCGGATGTTACAGTCACTTACCCGGCTGTGCTGGCTGCACCTGTGGACGGGGCTTTTGAGTGGATCAGCAGCAAGCGCAAAGGCAGCAATTATTCATATCCAAAGTTCAACTCTTTCACCAGCGATGCCAAGGTAAAGAACCTGGGCAGCAACGTGGCCTACAAAGGTGGTTTTTCGTTGGTAGGCAGCGCCATCGGCAGCAAGCCCATGGATGGCAGCCTCTCTGAGATTGTGGTGTCGCACAGCGGGGAGCGCAAGTTTCGCTCCCTGGCCCGAAGCTACTCATTCGAAGACTCCCTGCTGCTTGCCAACAGGGCAGCTGTTGCTATCTATCAGCAAAAAGACTCACTGGTGCACCCGGCCATGCAGCTGCGCTATTCCCGGGCTAGTCAGGAGCTCACGCTAACAAAAGACAAAGGAGCTTATGCCGATGCGCCTTTCATCGATAATTTTCACCAGATGGAAATTCTGGCAGAGCGCCTGCAGTGGAAGGTGAGCGAGCCGAATGTAGAGTTTTCGGTGCTGAACTCTAAAACACTGGTGCCGGTACAATTGGAATCTATGGAGTACTTTTCCAACAGCCGCTACCAGCAGTTAGTGGGGGTAGCTCCGTTTCACCCCTTGCAGGTATTGGTTGGGTATGGACTTAAGGCTAAAACAAATTCATTTTATACCGCTGATGTAGCGAAGGCTGTTAAAATAAACGAAGCAGCCATAAAAGAGGCAGCGCAGGCTATGGCATACCAGAGCTACCTGGATTATGATCCGGCTTCCGGCTACATTGAATTAAAACCCAAGGCATTGCACTACGTGGTTTCTTCCCGGGATGCAAAAGACTATGACCATATCATCATCAAGTCTGTAGTGCCATCGGGCCGTAATGCCACACTTAACCTGAGCGATAACAAGCTGACAGTACGTGGGGTAGACAAAATACTTTTCAACAACGACACTGCCAGTGTCTACATTCTTCCGCGGGGCAACGAGGTTCATATCCTGAAAAACCGTGATATTGAGTTTAATGGCCAAATCTATGCCAGTAGCCTGGCCATTAAAGGATCCGACTTTAAGTTTAACTACAAAGATTTCAGGATAGACCTTGCCAACATAGATACAGTGGCATTGGTGACGGGCAAGCGACGCGGCCGCAACGGCAACATTACCGACCAGGTGCTGACGAGTAACAAAGGGGGAATGTCTGGTACGCTGTATATTAACAAGCCAGGTAACAAATCGGGGAATAAGTATTTCGCAGAGTACCCTAAGTTCGATGCTGTGTCGGGAGCAAGAGTGGCTTTTGCCAGAACCGATGTGGCAGGCGGTGCTTATGACAGCACGGTATATTTTGAGATGCCGCCTTTTAAGCTGGACAGTCTGAGCTCAAGCAAAAACGCTATCGGGTTTGACGGTACCTTTAACTCTGGTGGTATTTTCCCGCCCATCAAAACGAAAATGGTCATGATGCCGGACGAGACCCTTGGCTTCTATTATCAGCCGGGGGCAAAGGGGCTGCCCGCTTTCGGTGGCAAAGGAATGGTTTACGATACTATCATGATGAATTCAAAAGGCATTCAGAGTAAAGGTGTATTGAAGTACCTGAATGCCACACTGAAGGCTCCTACCTACACCTATTTCAAAAATGCAGTTGTAGTAGAGGGTGGTACATCTGTAACGATGGCAGAGGGTTTACACAACGGTGTGGAGTATCCGGTAGCAACCCTTCAGGGCTTTAACATGAACTGGCAGCCACAGGCTGATACCATGTACCTGCAAACAGTGAATGAACCGATGAAGCTCTACAATGAAGGGTTTTCTCTTATTGGAGGGGCCAAGCTTACACCTGGAGGGCTATACGGCAGTGGTGTGGTTGATAACCCCGTAGCCAATGTTACCTCAAAAGAACTGATGTTTAAGCAGCGTAGCTTCAGCGGGAACCATGCTCAGATGCTCGTGAAATCTGATGTGGAGGGAAGGCCTGCAGTAAAGGCACAGGATGTTGCTTTTGCCTATGATATGGTGGGTGGGGTAGTAGACTTTGCAAGCGAGCGGAAAGGCTTCGCAAGCCTGGAATTCCCTAAGGCGCAGTATAAAACATCTATGAGCAGTGCCCGCTGGGACATGAAGCAGCAAAAAGTAGACTTGAAAGCTGATGAAAATGGCGGCAAAAACTGGTTCTATTCGCTGCACCCTGCCCAGGAGGGGCTGCGCTTTATGGCCGCAAGCGGAGAGTACGACCTGAAGAGCAATAACCTGTTGGCGGGTGGCGTGCCTTATATTGCCGTTGGCGATGTGCATGTAGTGCCGGACAGTGGCAAAGTGGCTGTAGCGGCAGATGCTACAATCCAGACACTGCGCAATGCCCGGGTGCTAGCTGATTCAACGCAGCAGTTCCACAAGCTCTACAAAGGAAATATTGATGTGCTGTCACGCACAGCTATGCGGGGAAGTGCAGTGCGTGACTACTATAACGCTGCCGCCGATTCATTCCAGTTGCAGTTTTCTGATTTTGTGTATGGCGACCCAGAGAATATAGAAGGTAAGAAAGAGAGAAAGAAGAAGGTAGCCTACACTTTTGCATCGGCTAACATGGAAGAAGACAAGTCGTTCTACATTTTCCCACGCATCCTGTACCGTGGCAAAATAACGATGCGTGCCCCAATGGAGCATATGGATTTCAACGGAGAACTGAAACTAAACTTTACCGGCAACCCAGACGACTCAGAGTGGTTCCCTTACAAGAAAGATACCCTGAATCCGAAGAATGTCCGCATCCCTATCATCAAACCAAAAGCTGCCGATGGTACAAAGTTGCATACGGGCCTGCACATGGCAGGCGGAACAGGGCAAATCTACAACACGTTTGTGTCAAGAAAGCAGGCAGAGGATGACCTGGATCTGTTTACAGTAGACGGCCTGCTCTCTTATGATAGCGACCGGAAGGAGTTTAAAATTGGCCATGAGAAACGTGCCTATGGAGATGCTTATGAAGGAAGCATGCTGGTGTATAATGAACAGGCTAAGGCTGTGCATTTTGAAGGCAAACTGAACCTGCTGAAGCCAGTAAAGAACTTTGCTGTAGAGGCAGCTGGTAGCGGCAATGCTAAAATGGACAGTAGCAAATATGACCTGGATGCTTTCCTTGTATTTGACCTGGATGTTCCTGAAAAAGCCCTTACAGCCATGGCGGCTACCCTGCGCGGGAGTTCTGTAAGTGCTGTACCAGCCATTGAGAACAGCGATGCCATCTATTACAAGTTAGGAGAGTTTGTCGGAGATAAAGAGGTGCGTCGTTACGCGCAGCAAAGCGCCATTACCCATGTGCCGTTGCCAAAATTTTCTAAGAAACTGGTGCGCAGCCTTATCCTAAGCGATGCAAGGCTACAGTGGTCAAACGATCACAAGGCATGGTATAGCGTAGGCAGCATTAGCCTGGCCAGCATCCTGAAAGAAGATGTGAACACGCGCATGGACGGCTACATAGAGATGCGCGAAGACATGAATGGTTTACCGGCAGTAAACCTGTACCTGCAAGCAGATCCCTACACCTGGTACTACTTCAGTTTCTTTGAGAACGGCATGACCATGGCTTCTTCAGATGATAAATTCAACAAAGCAGTGGAGTCCAAGGCAAGAGGCAGCCGGGGGGCCACCAGTAGCTACGGCATCTACGCTGGCCAGCCAATTGAGAAGAATGAGTTTATACAGTACTTCCGCAACAACTACCTGAAAGGGGCAGAAGGATTCAAAGTAGCTTCGGAACAACAAATCATAAATGAACCTGCCGATAGCTTCGATGCTCTGGAGGAAGATGAACCTAAAAAGAGCAGAAAGAAGAAGAAAAAGAAGAACAAAAATGCCCCGGAGGAGGAAGAGGCAGAAATTGACATGCAATAACCAGGAACTATAAAGCCACCGTATAGAGTTAGAGGGAAACTTAATTTTTGGACTGTAGATCAAGATTTGCCTATATTTGGACTTCTTTTTCACTCTTGAATTACCGCACATTTGCTCAGGCAGGCCCGTAGCGGACAAGAGCAGGTCCTGGAATAAAACAGATAATTCATGGATATACTTTTGATAGCTGTACTGTTTGTGGCTGCATACCTGATAGGCTCTATTTCGACGGCAGTCTGGCTCGGGAAGGCCTACTATGGCATCGACATCAGGAAACACGGCAGTGGTAACTCAGGTGCTACGAATACCTTCCGGGTGCTTGGCAAAAAGCCGGGCGCCATTGTTATGCTCATCGATATTTTCAAAGGGTGGGCCGCCACCTCGCTGGCTGGTTTACTCATTATTTTCGATGTCGTTGCATCGGAGAACCTTGTTGTCTATCAGCTTATTATGGGAGCGTTGGGTGTATTAGGGCACATCTTCCCGGTTTATGAGCGCTTTAAAGGCGGTAAGGGAGTAGCTACATTGCTGGGCATGATGCTGGCGATAGAGCCGGTGGTGGCGCTGATGTGTATTGCTATCTTTGTTATTGTGCTGTTTACCTCCAAGTATGTTTCCCTTGGCTCTATGATTGCGGCGCTGGCTTTCCCCATACTGCTGCTCCTGCCGCGGTTTCATCCTGAAAACCCAATTCTGATAGTGTTCGGGTTTATACTGTTTGCCGTTGTAGCCCTCACGCACCGTAAGAACATTAACCGCCTGATTGCAGGGGAAGAGAGCAAAGCGAATATCAAGCTGGGGCGAAAGCGCTAAGCATGCTGTTACTGTAAAAAAAGTAAAAGCCATCCTGCCACGCACGGATGGCTTTTTTATAGATGAACTAAATTAAAGTACTTTGAAAACTATGAACAAATACATCAACGAGAACAAAGACCGCTTTATAAATGAACTGCTGGACATGCTGCGCATCCCGTCAGTAAGTGCTGACCCGAAGTTCAAAGAAGATGTGCTGCGCACAGCAGAGTTTGTGAAGCAGCGCCTCTCTGAGGCCGGTGCCGATCATGTGGAGCTGTATGAAACTGCTGGCAACCCGATTGTATACGGTGAGAAGATAGTAGACCCGAACCTGCCGACAGTGGTGGTATACGGCCATTACGATGTACAGCCGGCAGACCCTTATGAGCTTTGGAATTCTCCTCCCTTCGAACCAGTCATAAAAGACGGTAAAATCTATGCCCGTGGCGCCTGCGATGATAAAGGGCAGATGTACATGCACGTGAAAGCTTTCGAAACAATGGTGCAGACTGGCACACTGGCCTGCAACGTAAAGTTTATGATTGAAGGCGAGGAAGAGGTCGGCTCTACTAACCTTTCAACCTTTGTTAAGGAAAACAAAGACAAGTTGGCGGGGGATGTTATTCTGATTTCGGATACCGGTATGCTAGGCAACGATACGCCTTCTATCACCACTGGGCTTCGGGGTTTGAGTTATGTAGAGGTGGAGGTAACGGGACCTAACCGCGACCTGCATTCTGGCCTGTATGGTGGTGCAGTAGCGAACCCTATCAATATCCTGTGCCAGATGATAGCTTCGCTGCAAGATGAGAACAACCACATTACCATACCAGGCTTTTATGACAATGTGCAGGAACTGAGCCAGGAGGAACGTGCTGAGATGGCACGCGCACCGTTTGACCTTGAAAAGTATAAAAAGGCGCTGGACCTGGGCGATGTACACGGAGAGGCCGGCTACGTGACCATGGAGCGCAACTCTATCCGCCCGACCCTGGACGTGAACGGTATTTGGGGCGGGTACACTGGTGAGGGCGCTAAAACAGTGATTGCCTCTAAAGCCTATGCCAAAATTTCCATGCGCCTGGTGCCAAACCAAAATTCGGAGGAAATCACCGAGAAGTTTAAGAAGCATTTTGAAAGCATTGCCCCGAAAAGTGTGAAGGTGGTGGTAAAGCCGCACCATGGTGGAGAACCTGTGGTAACGCCGACGGACTCTGTGGCCTACCAGGCTGCTTCCAGGGCGTACGAAGAGACTTTTGGCGTGAAGCCGATTCCGGTTCGCAGCGGTGGCTCCATTCCGATTGTAGCGATGTTCAAATCTGAACTTGGACTGGATTCTGTACTAATGGGCTTTGGCCTGGACACAGATGCCATTCATTCCCCGAACGAGCACTTTGGTATATTTAACTTTATGAAAGGGATAGAAACGATCCCGCTGTTCTACAAGCACTTTGCGGAGCTGAAGAAGTAAAGTGCTTTTGTTGTTTATAACAAATATAAAGAGGCCCGGCTGCAAAAGCAGCAGGGCCTCTTTTGCTAACGGCGCATCATTTCTACAGCGCTTGGCGGCTGTATCAGGTAACCAAAGCTGAGCCTGAATCCAAAGTTCTTCTGGTCTAAATCTTTTGAAAAAGAGCGGAAACCGCCTGTATTCCGGAAGCTCATAAAGAAGCCATTATCCAGCATAATGCCAATACCGGCTGTATATCCATAGTCGAAACGGTTGATGCTGGCTGAGTTGTAAGTGATGGGTTGTCCCGCGTCAGGGCTTACGCCTGTTGTGGTAAAGGCAATGTCCGAATCGGTACCTATGAGATAACCTCCATATGGCCCTGCCTCTGCGAATAGCCCTCCCTTCTGAATTTTGAGCAGCAGGGGAAGTTCTATATAGTGCAGCCGCAAATCTCCGTTTGCGGTCACACTGGGGTTAACAGCATAGGCATCGTAGGTAAAGCCTTTCTGGTCGTACAGCAACTCTGCCTGCACGGCCAGCCGCGATACAAATTCATAGCTTACCACCGGTCCTGCATGAAAACCGGTAAAGTAATTAATGTAGTCACGGGAGGCATTGTCGCCATACGCTCTCGTAAATCCTCCACCCGCCTTTCCTCCATACCGGACGTATTGTGCCTGTGCCACCAACACAGGAAAGAGTGCGATGCATATTAAGAAAAACGTCTTTTTCATTTTACGGCCTGTAAAGTTTAGGAATAGCTTAAGCTTGTTTACTATGGCTGTAACAAAAGAGTTTATGGTGACAGGTAATACCATAAAAAAAGCCAGCCCCCCTGATTGAGAGGCTGGCAAAGATTCAGCAGAAAAGTGTGCCGGAGTTATTTGGTTAAGGACACGCCAACAGTTAGCATGAATACTGAGTTTCTTGCATTTCTGATGTCTTCGTTAAAGTAGTTGTCCGGCGTGTTGTCTACAAAATCATTCAGGCTGCCATTGTAGCGTACTCCAATGCTCAGGCGTTTGCCGGCTGCAATGCCAACACCGGCAGCATATCCAAGCTCAAACTTCCTCATGTTGTCGCGATCTATTACAGTGGTGGTAGACGAAACAAGATTGTTGTCAGCATACACACTCGTTTCATCTTTTACGCTTAGAAGGTAAGATGCCTGCGGACCAGCCTCAAAATACAGAGGACCTGCCTTGATTTTCGCTAGTACCGGTAAATCAATATAGTTGTAGTTTACCTTACCCACCCGGCGGTAAAGCGGGGTTGTCTGGTTAGGCAAAGTGTATTCTTCGTCGGCGTTTTTAAATCCTTTATTAGAGTAGAGCAGTTCTGGCTGAATCGAGAAAAAATTGTCAATTATTCCTATGTTCAGCGTAAGGCCCCCATGAAAGCCCCACTTGCTGTCATAAAGTGATTCGTTTCTCAGGTCCCCTTCAAGATTGGAAAGGTTTGCTCCACCTCTGACACCTAAGCCAGATTGAGCCTGAGCTGCCGTAACTGAAATCAGCGCAAAAGCAAAAACGGATAGTAGCTTTTTCATAATCATCATTGGTTTGTTGTATCTGCTCCAAGCGAACAGGATACGGGTTAGTAAAGAAATAATACTGTGGTTAAATTATCCGACAAGCTAAACCTGCCCGGACTGTTTAAAGCAGTCTTCTCTGGTTATCGCCTATTGGCCCTGGCATGCATGCTAACGAGCAGCTTGCAACAAACAGGCCAAAATATAGCTTGAAACTATATAGGTAAGAATAATATGTGAGGGAGGTGAATTTACGGGTAAACGGCCTGCCGGAGGAAGAATAAAAAAGCCCGACGGCAAGACGGGCTTTTGATTTCATAGTTTTAGGTTGTACTAAGGCAAGTGTTAGTCAATTTGTGTTTCTGTTTCGTACTCTGTCTCTGTTTCTATCTCGTATTCTGTTTCTATAGGTCGTGGTTTGCGGGGGAATACGTAACCAACAGTTAGCATGAATGCATTGTTGCGTACATTTGGCACGTCATCGGTATTGTTCAGGTTTGATACATCTCCTACATAGCGGACGCCTATGTTTAGCCCGAGCCTGGTGGCAGCAAAACCTACACCGGCAACATAACTAAAATTGGCGCGCCTGAGCAATTCCCGCCTGTATATGACATCATCCCTGTCAGCTGTTAAATCATCCCGGATTCTTACCGACACCTGTGGGCCGCCCTCAAAATAAATGGGGCCGGCGTTGATACGGGCCAGGACAGGTACATCAATATAACTCATCCTTAACTCGAAGTTATCAACCTCTCTTTTAGCTCCTCTTTGGGAAAAAAGTATTTCTGGGTGTAGCGTCAGAAAAGTGTCTGGTGTGACATAAAACTGGGAGGTAACACCTGCGTGGAAGCCGTATACCCTGTCCAGGTTATCAACATTACTGCCTGAGATACCAGAATAGTTAATTCCTCCCCGCACTCCGAACCGTGGCTGCGCCTGTACGACAACGACGGTGGCTACCATCAAAGCAAAAAACAAACAAACCTTTTTCATTCACTTACTCGTTTAACTCGTTCGTGAAAAACACTAAAAATGAAATATCCGGCCAAAGCATTATAGCCTTTGCCTGATGTAAAGCTATTACGCAGTGATTTTACAAAAGTCTGAGCCTGCTCCCGATTTTTGGTGATATACAATTGCAGGCGTGGTAACTTAACTATAGCTTTAGTGAGCGTAAAAGCGGCAGACGTAAGGTGCTGCCGCTTCTGCTAAACACTATTTTAACATCTGGCTTAGCCAGCCCAGCCTTCCCTGTCGAGGCTGCGGTACTGAATTGCCTCTGCTAAGTGTTCAATTTTAATTGTATCGTTTCCTGCAAGGTCGGCTATTGTTCTGCTCACTTTCAGGATGCGGTCATAGGCGCGTGCCGAAAGCCCGAGGCGTTCCATGGCTGTCTTCAGCAAGTTGCGGCCCGCCTCATTTATCTGACAAACTTCCTTTACCATCTGAGAGGGCATCATGGCGTTGGAATGTACCTGTGGTATGTCTTTAAAACGCTGTGTCTGCAACTTACGCGCCTGCTCCACCCGCTCCCGAACAGAGGCACTGTCTTCTGCCTTGCGTGTGGCTGTCATCTCGTCGAACGTAACCGGTGTTACCTCCACGTGCAGGTCAATACGGTCCAGCAAGGGGCCGCTCACCTTGTTCAGGTAACGCTGTACTACACCGGGGCCGCACACGCACTCTTTCTCCGGGTGGTTGTAATAGCCGCACGGGCAGGGGTTCATGCTGGCTACCAGCATGAAGTTAGCCGGAAAATCAAGAGTGGTCCTGGCACGCGAAATGGTGACACGCCGTTCCTCCAGTGGCTGGCGCATTACCTCCAGTACCGTGCGCTTAAATTCAGGAAGTTCATCTAAAAACAGCACCCCATTATGTGCCAACGATATTTCACCTGGCTGCGGAACGCCTCCTCCTCCCACAAGCGCTACATCAGATATGGTGTGGTGCGGCGAGCGGTAAGGGCGTGTGGTAAGCAAAGAAGCTGCCTCCCCCAACTTGCCCGCCACTGAGTGAATCTTGGTAGTTTCCAGTGCCTCGTGCATGGAGAGCGGCGGAAGGATAGAAGGCAGGCGCTTGGCCAGCATGGTTTTGCCGGCACCCGGAGGGCCTATCATGATGACGTTGTGGCCTCCCGCTGCGGCAATCTCCAGGGCACGCTTAATATTCTCCTGCCCCTGCACATCGGCAAAGTCAGCAGCATACTGATCTGCCGCCGCCTGAAAGACATCCCTTGTATCTATGACCACCGGTTTTATCTCCCGTTTGCCATCCAGAAACTCAACTGCTTCCTGTATGTTGTTCACTCCAATAACATCGAGGTTATTGACAATAGCAGCCTCTGTGGTGTTCTGTGCAGGAAGTATAATGCCTTTAAAACCTTCTTTGCGGGCCTGTATGGCGATGGGCAGCACGCCCTTTATTGGGCGAAGCGAACCATCCAGCGACAGTTCTCCCATAATCATGTACTGCAAAACTTTATCAGATGCCATTTGCCCGGAAGCAGCCATTATTCCCATTGCAATTGCAAGGTCGTAGGAAGCGCCTTCCTTGCGGATATCGGCAGGAGCCATGTTGATAACTACTTTCTGCCGGGGTATCTTATAGCCAAACTGCTTCAGCGCAGACTCTATACGCTGCTCTCCTTCTTTTACAGCGTTATCAGGCAGACCTACCAGAAAGTATTTTGTACCAGCGCTAACATTTACTTCTATGGTGATGGTGTAGGCATTAACGCCATGCACGGCGCCTCCGTAGGTTTTAATGAGCATGTATTTCTGCTTTATTAGATGTGATTTTATGAAGACTACGAGGCGCAACAACAACTAGGTTCAATTGATTCCGAATCTGCTTTGAAAGTAGAAGAGCAGAAGGATGTAGCCTTGCTTTAACAACTCAGGGCGCTGTTCCCTTTGGCACGGGCCAGGATGTAGCAGAAAAAAAGGCCACGCTAAAGATTGCTGTGGCCTTTGGTCCTTGGCTGTTGTACACACAGCTAGAAAGCCGTTGTGCAGGTTTGACCTATGTGAGTTTCTGTTCGAGCAGCAATATCAGGATATGAATGACCTTGATATGTACTTCCTGCACACGGTCGGCGTAGCCGAAGTGGGGAACACGTACCTCCACATCACAAAGCGGGGCCAGTTTTCCGCCGTCTTTGCCCGTAAGGCCAACTACTTTCATGCCTCTGCCTTTGGCTGCCTCCGCTGCTTTGATGATGTTGCCCGAGTTTCCACTGGTGCTGATTGCCAGTAACACATCGCCAGCGTTTCCCAGTGCTTCCAGATAGCGGGAGAATACAGCGTCGTAGCCGTAGTCGTTGCTCACGCAGCTTATGTGGCTCTGGTCTGCAATGGCAATGGCTGGCAATGCACGGCGGTCGTTGCGGTAGCGGCCGGTAAGTTCTTCAGCAAAGTGCATGGCATCACACATAGAGCCACCGTTGCCGCAGCTTAGAATTTTGCCGCCGTTGCTTACAGCTTCGGCCATGGCATCTGCTGCCTGCTCAATGGAAGAGATGCTCTTTGGGTCAGCCAGGAAAGCACTGAGCACTTCCTGTGCCTGCGTCAACTCTGCCAGTATAGTATTGGATGTCATTTATAGGTTTTAATACGCTGTATCAGCCTCTTCTTTGGGCTGTGCTTTTTTGTAGCTGCTGCTCCTGAATGCCTGGCGCTTCTCGTAAAGGTCTACCTTCAGTTCGTTTATTTTTAGCTGTGCCTGGTGGCGGTCATACTTCATGTCGGCAATGTGCAGGTGATTTGCCAGTAGCCTTACCAGCATCAGTAAACAGCCTGCGGCAGCTAATATTTTATAAAGAGTGAGTGCCTGGTTTTCTGAAGTAATATCAAAAATAGTGTTCTCGTTGAGTACAGTGGTTAATAGAAGTACAATGAACACGGTGTAGGCCAATACAGATAAATCAAGAATCGCTTTTAGGGCTTTCATGCTTTATTCCTGGTTTTGGTGCAACAATATGTTTCCTCAAAATTAAGAAGAAAATATGGCTTTCCGGTAACAGTGGCTCTTAAAGCCACCACAGTGGTCCTGTATATAGCCGCTGTACCCCTATGCCGTCAGCTGCATTTGCGTCAGTTTTGCATACAAACCTCTGTACTGCTGCAACTCCTCATGGGTGCCGCGCTCTACAATGCGTCCCTGCTGCAGCACCAGTATTTCATCGGCGTGCTGAATGGTACTCAGGCGGTGCGCAATCACAATAGAGGTTCTGTTTCGCATCAGATTGGTAAGCGCCTCCTGTACCAGTTTCTCTGATTCGGTGTCCAGTGCAGAAGTGGCCTCATCTAAAATAAGAATAGGCGGGTTTTTAAGAATGGCCCTGGCAATGCTCAGGCGCTGCCGTTGGCCGCCTGAAAGTTTGCTGCCACGGTCCCCGATAACTGTATTGTAGCCGTGCTCCGCGTTTATGATGAATTCATGGGCGTTGGCAATTTTAGCGGCGGCTATCACTTCCTCTTCTGTGGCGTCTACTTTATTGAAAGCGATGTTGTTGAAGATAGTGTCGTTAAAGAGGATAGACTCCTGCGTAACAACCCCGATTTTATCCCGCACCGACTCCATGGTATAGTCCCGGATGTCGTGGCCGTCAATGTAAATAGCACCTGCCGTGGGGTCATAGAAGCGCGGGATCAGGTCAGCAAGGGTAGATTTGCCGCCGCCCGAGGGGCCTACCAAGGCCACTGTTTTTCCTTTTTCGATGGTGAAGCTAATGTCCTGCAGTACCTGCTTGTCGCCATAGCCAAAGCTTACCCGTTCAAATTCAATCTGATGCTCGAACCGGGGCAACACCTTTGCATCAGGTTTATTCACAATAGCCGGTTGGGTATCAATCACCTGCAGTACCCTGTCGCCGGAAACCAAACCACGCTGTATATTGCTGAAGGAGGCTGACATGGCTTTTGCCGGCACCAGTACCTGCGAGAAAAGGATGATGTAGGCGATAAACTCTGCCGGCTGCAACTCAGACTGCTGGTTCAGCACCAGGTTACCGCCGTAGTATAGCAGGCCAGCTACCACTGTTACTCCCAGAAATTCAGAAAGTGGAGAAGCCAGGTCGCGCTTATTGGCAATGGAGCGCTGGATGCGGGCATAGCGGTTGTTCTGGCTATGGAATTTGTTCAGAATAAACGGTTCTGCATTAAAGGCCTTCACCACCCGCATGCCGCTGAGGGTTTCGTCTATTATGGTCAGGATAAAGCTAAGAGAATCCTGACCCTCTTTGGCTTTGCGCTTCAGCCGCTTCGAAATACCCGCTATCACTCCACCGGATAAAGGCAGCAGTATAAGCGTGAACAGCGTCAGCTTTACCGACATGGTAAAGAGCACGGCAAAGTAAGCGATGATAGCGATAGGTTCTCTGATGATGACTGTTAATGTGTTCACAACAGAGTTCTCCACCTCCTGTATGTCTACTGTCAGGCGGGTCATCAGGTCGCCTTTGCGCTCGTTTGAGAAGTAGCCGAGGTGCAGTTCCGTTACGCGCTGGTAAATGGCGTGGCGCATTTTGCGGACTACGTGCGCCCGCAGGGCTCCCACAATCCGGAAGGCGAGGTAACGGAACAGGTTTGCCAGAAAGATGGAGATAATAACCACCACACACACAAATAGCAGAGCGCCCTGGCGGCCCTCCTGCAGAATAACCTGCCCGAAATAGTAGTTGAAGAAATCAGAGAAGAAATCGATGCTGAGGCTGAACTCCGGCCTTTGCGTCACCATGGTAGTTGCATCTTCGGTGCCAACCTGTGCAAACAGGACGTTCAGCAAAGGAATGATCAGTGCAAAGTTAAAAATGCCGAAGATGATGCCTAAAATGGTATAAATGGAGTAAAGCGGCACAAACCGGCTATAGGGTCTGGCAAACTGTAGTATGCGAAGGTAGGTCTTCATGCTGTTATAGGTTGTTGCCTGCCGCTGCTTCTGCACATCGCCTTTTCTGCTGGCGGGCAACTTCTGGAGTAACACCTGCTGGTGTTAACCTTTAGTTAAATTAAATAAACACCGGAAAAGGTTGCTGCTCTTTGCCTTTGCCGCCGCAAAGATACTTATTAAAAGATAGAAAGGACAGAAATGCAAAAGGCAGAAAGTTTCCTCTCTGCCTTTTGCATTTCTGTGTGTCATGGGCTCTCTAAAACTCATGCAAACGCTGTGGAATATTCCAGCGGAAAGCAAAAGAAGTGAAGGCTGTGTTCCGATCGAGGGTGTTGATCTCCGCATCAGTCCGGCGGATGATTTGCTTCAGGTCCAGGAACATATTGTGGCGAAGCTGGAAAGTGGCCGTCAGGTCGAGGTGCAGCTGATTTGTGGTAATGCCCTGGCCAATCTCGTTGCCGTAGCCAGAAACGCGGTCAAGGTAAGACAGGTTTACATTACCCCCATAGTTCAGGGTATCCAGGGCCGTTACAATATCCTGCCCATAACGGGTGGCGATGGCTTTGCCCGTCAGGTTGAGGCGCGGAATAGGCTGGTAGCGCACAATACCTATCAGCTCATACAGATTGGCACCAATGGGGTGTGCCAGGGGCTGCCTGTAATGCTGGTAGTTCCTGAACTGGTCCATGTGCTGGTAGGTATAGGGGCGTATAATGTTGACTTCTCCCTGGAGGTCAAGGTTGCTCAGGCCAAATGCGTCGATGTATTTAGCGCCGATTTGCCCCGCCTGTTTGTTAGCCCACCAGCCATTAGATGCTCTAACCTCACTTAGCAGGAATTCATCCAGCATGAGCTGGCCGTACAGCTGTACACGGTTCAGGATATTCCAGCGGAAGTCGGCACCCAGCAACGCGTTGTCTTCGCTACCGATGTTTTGCTCAATGCTTCTGTAAAAAATAACAGGGTTCAGGTACTGTAGTTCAAACCGGCCTTTGCCGCGGGCAAACACAACCTGCTCAAACAGTCCTATATTAAAGTTGTCGGTTACATTAAGGCCCAGGCGGTGCAGGGCCATGTACTTTTTAGGGAACAGAATATCGCCCCCGCCGCGTCTGTAGTCCGCAGTAAGCTCCTGGAACAGGTTCATGTAGTGCAGCTTCCAAACGTTGGTGTTCAGCTTCAGGAAAAAAGCAGGAGGTGCATAGTCAGAATATACAAGAGAGCGGTAGCCGTCACCTATCACATGGCGGTCGTGGCCCAGCTGTATTTCCACATGCCTGGAAAGCGCGTAGTTCAGGTAACCTCTTGCCGTAAGAAAGTCATACCCGTTCTCTTTGAACCTTTTCCACAGTCCTTCATGTGGCACCACGCCATCGCGTGCAATCCGATCCATCACATAACCCGGAAAGCGGGCCTGGTTTTCCCCGATAAAGGTATAAAAACCGAACTTCCCGTCTATGGTTCCCTCTATCTGCACGCCACGTGTGTTGATGTAGCGCATACCGTCTGTCTGGTTGTCCAGGCCTGCTTCCAGGTGCAGCACAGGGTTGATACGCAGTGTGAAATGCTCGTTCTGAAAGCTGTATAGGTCTGTTTTGTTCTGATAGAAGTATTTCAGGATGGGCCGCTTGCTTTCGTTGTTATCCTGGTTGGTGTAGTTCCAGTTATCGTTCAGCAGGTACTGCGTGTTGAACTGGTCTACGGCTGTGATGGCATTGCGGGCGCTTACCTCCGCCAGGGCTGCTACATTCTGCCGGCCATATGGCCGAACGGCCGTTTGTAATTGAGGTACCTGGTCGCCGTACTTTATCTGGTAACGGTCTATCCAGTGGTACACATCCTGGTTATAGGGCACATACACATCCTGCGCCTGTGCGACAGACCCGGCAGCAAGAGACAGGCCCAGAGCACAAAGTATACGTTTTATGAGCATAAAGCTATTCAGGGAAATCGGTTAAATGAAACACGAATGTACTGTTTTGTACTGATTTTTCGGTTAACAATTCAGTTTTATACTTTACCGGGGACATTTACCTCTGAAAATTGTCTTATGTTACATTACCTGCCTTTAGCAGGAAGGCAAAGTGCTAAAATGTACTGCGGTTTTGGCGGAACGCCCGGACCTTACGTATCTTTAGAGCAGGAACACAATTTACAGTATCTCACATGGACAAAAGCAACATCCACATCCTGACGCAGACGCCTTCATTAGCAAACCATTTTATCGCCGAGTTGCGCGATGTAAAGGTGCATGGCGACAGCATGCGTTTCCGGCGTAACCTGGAGCGCCTGGGGGAGTTGCTGGCTTATGAAATCTCTAAAAAGCTGCCTTACACTGCAGCAACACTTACCACACCGCTGGCTGACACCCAGACAGTGCTGCTGGCTGAACAGCCTGTGCTGGCCACTATTCTGAGAGCCGGCCTGCCGCTGTACAATGGCATGCTGAACTATTTTGATAGAGCGTACAGTACTTTTGTGGGAGCTTATCGTGTGGAAGAAGAAAATACGGAACTGCAGATTAACATGGAGTACCTGGCCTCTACCAACCTGCACGATAAAATACTCATTCTGGCAGACCCTATGCTGGCTACCGGCCGTTCTCTGGTGAAGGCTTATAAAGGAATGCTGCGCCATGGCGAGCCCAAGCAGGTGCATGTGGCAGCGGCCATTGCTTCGCCGGAGGGTGTGGCGCATGTGCAGCAGGAAATGCCAGGGGCCATGCTGTGGTTAGGAGCCCTGGACGATCATTTAAACGAACGTTCTTATATTGTGCCCGGCCTGGGCGATGCCGGTGATCTAGCTTTCGGTCCTAAAATTTAGCCTGAACCTTTGCCACTTCACGGCTGTTACTCAGTACCTGCTCAATGTATTGTGTTTCAAATAATTGTCTTATGATATTATTTGAATTGTTATACGAATGCAGCTCCTGTAGTGCGTATACAACTGTACGACAGCTATTCGTCTTGTAGAGTGCAATATTAGTTTTTAGACGTGTTAATAGATTTATTAAAGTACCTTTCTGTGTACCTAGTTAGTATGGTGAAATTCTTCGGAGGACCATTGACCGGGATATCCCTTGGCTTGTCTTATTTTGAGACAGCACTACTCACAGTTGCGGGTATGATGACGAGCGTGGTAATTTTCTCTGTGATAGGCAAGGCTGTGTCGGAGTGGTACTCCAAGCGGCAGCGTGCCAAACAGAAGCCCCGCTTCACTTCAAAGAACCGCCGCATTGTGCAGGTCTGGACGCGTTTTGGGGTGTCGGGTGTCGCTTTTCTGACGCCTATTCTGCTCACACCTATTGTTGGCACAATTGTGGCCGCTCTGCTGGGTGCTCCGCGCAAACACATTTTTGTGCATATGTTCTGGAGCTCTGTTTTCTGGAGTGCCACACTCACCCTAATGGTTTTTGAGTTTGGCGATATAGTAGCGAAGTACTTATAGAATGGATAAAGAAGTAAAATAAAAAGGGAAGCGTGATAGGCTTCCCTTTTTATTTTATTTACCGCTTCTTACTTCCTTTCTTCTTTGTCTTTTTCCAGAAGGATGCTTTGGGGTCTCCTTTGCTTTGCTTCGGCTTACCTTTCGGAATAGCTTTCTTTTCGTGGAAAGCACCTTTAAAGTCCGGGTTTTCCTGGCGCTTCAGGTGGTCGATGGACTTGGCTATTTCCTGTTGCTCTTCAAAAGGTGTTTTAAATATTTCCACCTCTGCCGGTAAAGGCAGTTCAGGTATCTGCATCCGTATCAGCTTCTCAATCTTGCGGATGTGGTACATCTCTGCCTCGTTGGCAAACGTAATGGCGATGCCTTCGTTTTCAGCACGGCCCGTGCGGCCAATGCGGTGCACATAATCCTCGTAAACAAACGGCACATCGAAATTAATCACGTGGCTCACCATGGTCACATCAATACCACGTGCTGCCACATCAGTAGCTACCAGGAAGCGCACTTCTCCGCCTTTAAAAGCCTCCATCGAATTAATACGGGTATTCTGCCCCTTATTGCCGTGTATAGCACGTACCTCACCGTAGTTCCGGTGTTCTATAAACCTGGATACGCTCTCCGCATTCTTCTTGCTCCTGGTAAAGATGATGACGCGGTTCAGCTTTTCCTCGTCCTGAATCAGGTGCTCCAGCAGGGCTATTTTAGTGCGCAGGTTCGGCACCTGGTACAGCACCTGGCTTACGGTTTCTACCGGAGTAGCCTGCGGCGTTACCTCCACGCGTGTCGGGAATTCCAGGAACTCCTCTGAAAGGGTCACGACTTTCTCCGGCATGGTGGCCGAGAACAACAGGTTCTGGCGCTTGCGCGGAATCACCTCCAGTATCTGGCGGATCTGCGGCATAAAGCCCATGTCCATCATTTTATCGGCCTCGTCCAGTATCAGCGTTTTCAGCTCTTTCAGAACCAGTTCTCCCTTCAGGTATAGCTCCATCAGGCGCTTGGGCGTAGCCACAACTATATCCAATCCTTTGTTGATGGTTTCTATCTGCGTTTTAGGACCCAGTCCTCCATAAATAGCTGTGAAGCGCAGGTCGGTATATTTGGCCAGCAGGGCGATGTTCTCTTCTATCTGCATAGCCAGTTCGCGGGTAGGGGCAATAATGGCAGCCCTCGGGTTCATGCCTTGCGCATACTTCACTTTCATCAAAAGGGGCAGGAGATAGGCTGCGGTTTTGCCTGTGCCTGTCTGGGCAATACCCAATACATCCTGGCCATTCAGAATAAGTGGTATGGCCTGCTGCTGTATAGGAGTCGGTTTTTCATAACCAGCTTCTTCAATGGCATTCAGCAGTTGTTTGTTCAGCTTAAAATCTTCGAATGTGGTTGTTTCTTTCTCTGCTTCTTCTGCCATGGCTGTGTTCATTTACTTTCGGTTTATTTACAAAAGTACGGTAATTTTATGGTAGGGAGGTACAGGCGGTTCAGAATAGGTCATTTGTACTCCTCTTCTCCATCCTTGCCAAGCACAAAACCAAAGGGCTTTAGCCGGTCTATGTTGTCAAAAATAACTTTAGCAATGCCCAGGTAAGGAACAAAAAGCACCATGCCCACTATTCCCCATATAGCACTTCCCAGCAGCAGGACCATGAGTGTGGCCATTGGGTTGAGCTTTATCTTTGCACCCGTAATGTTTGGAGTGAGGATATAGCTTTCAATTTGCTGCACCACCAGAAAGAAGATGGCAACCACTAATGGCGTCCAGAGCGAGTCTTTGGTAAGCAAGGCAAATAATACAGGAATCAGGCTGCCTGCAAGGGAGCCGAGGTATGGGATGATGTTCAGGAGGCCCGCCAGCAATCCAAACAGCAAGGCATGGTCTATGCCTATCACCATCAGTCCTAATGTGTTGATGACTGTAAGGATGAAGACAACCAGGAAAACTCCTGAAATGTAAGAACTGGCAACAGTGGTAATCTTGCCTACTATTTCATGTGCGTTCGAGTTGTAACTTTTGGTAAGGCGCGAAATAAAGGTTTTCAGTCTCCTCCTGTAAAGTAGAAACAGGAGCGTATAGCTCATTACAATGATAAAGCTGACCAGCAGGGAGCTCGCAAAAAGAAACAAGCTTTGAAGGTAAATGCCAATATACTGCAGCGAGCTTCTGAGGCTTCGTTGTATGTACTCATTCTGCTTTTCCCTCGAAACATCAAAGTTTTCTTTTACATACTGATGCGCCTCGTCCAGCAGCTCAGTAAGCTTGTAATCGAGCCGGGGAAGGTCGTAGGCCAGTGCCGTCAGTTGGTCAATGAGTACGATAATCAGTAAAATAAGCAGGATAACGACGGCCAGCACACAGAGTATGGCAGCCAGGGTAGGGTGGATGCCCCATTTCTCGAGTTTCCGGCAGGCAGGGGCGAGCAGCATGGCAAACAAACCACCAATCGCGACAGGCACCATGAAGTCCCTGGCAAGGTAAAGGATGCCAAAGAACAACAGCAGCGCCAGCAGCACCTGGTTAAATTGCCGGAGGGAAAAGCGTTGATTCATTTTTAATTTAAAAAGCTGCTGTTTCGGTTGTTTACTACAGTAAGAGCTTCTCTGTTTCGGGGCATATGTAGGCAGGGGCGGTTGTAACAGCCTGCAACAGGGGGGAGAATTTTGATTATTTGCTTTTGTGTTGTTGATTCAGGCTATCATCCCCTATCTTAGCAATATGAAAAGTACGCTTATAAAGAACGCACAGCTAGTTAACGAAGGAAGCATCACCACTTCCGATGTACTGATAAAAGACGGACGCATTGCGCAGGTCGGCCAAAACATCACGGCCGAAGCTGATGAGGTTATTGATGCTACTGGGCTGCACCTGCTGCCTGGCATCATCGACGACCAGGTACACTTCCGGGAGCCGGGCCTCACACACAAGGCAACCATTGGCTCTGAAGCCAAGGCGGCTGTGGCTGGCGGTGTTACTTCGTTTATGGAAATGCCGAACACAGTTCCCAATGCCATAACGCAGGAACTGCTGGAAGACAAGTATAAAATAGCCGCTGAAACATCGCTGGCCAATTACTCCTTCTTTATGGGGGCCACCAACGACAACCTGTCGGAGGTGCTGCTGACCAACCCCAACACAGTATGCGGCATCAAAATATTCATGGGGTCCTCTACAGGCAACATGCTGGTGGACAATGTGGAAACGCTGGAGGAGATTTTCTCGAAAGCCAAGCTGCCTATTGCCGTGCATTGCGAAGACGAGCAGACGATACGCGACAACATGGCTGTTTATGAAGAGAAGTACGGAGACGATATCCCTGTAAAGTGCCACCCGGAAATCAGAAATGAGGCGGCCTGCTTTAAGTCTTCGTTTATGGCTGTGAAGCTGGCAGAGAAGCACAACACACGCCTGCACATCCTGCATATTTCCACTGAAGAAGAACTGAAGCTTTTCCGCAACGATATTCCGCTGGAGCAGAAGCGCATTACGGCAGAACTGTGCGTGCACCACATGTGGTTCGATAAAGAAAATTACGACACCTTTGGCTCACAAATCAAGTGCAACCCTGCCATAAAAGAGGCTCGGCATAAAAAGGCTTTGCTCCAGGGGCTGCTGGACGATAAGCTGGACATTATTGCCACGGACCATGCGCCGCATACTTGGGAAGAGAAGCAGGGCACGTACAAGAAAGCGCCGTCGGGTGTGCCTTTGGTGCAGCACTCGTTGCAGATGATGCTGGAGTTTGTGCGGGAGGGTAAGTTAACGCTGGAAAAAGTAGTGGAGAAAATGTGCCATGCCCCAGCCACACTGTTTAATGTGCGGGAGCGCGGTTATATAAGAGAAGGCTACTGGGCCGACCTGGTGCTGGTAGATGCAAATAGGCCCTATACCGTTAGCAAAGACAACATTTATTACCAGTGTAACTGGTCTCCTTTCGAGAACCATACCTTCCACAGCACGATTACCCATACCTTTGTGTCGGGGCACCTGGCTTTTGCTGATGGTGCTTTTGATGAAAGTAAAAAAGGCGAACGCTTGTTGTTCGACAGGTAAATCTGCAGAAAAGGACTTGAATATACAGAGAAAATATATTTCTGATTTGTAGTGGCTTAGCCTCAGGTGTCTATTTTTTGAGGTAAAAAAATGCGCCAGGTTATTGCATTGTTTCAATTCCTCTGTATATTTGCACACTCAAACGAGACACGGTGGTTGTAGCTCAGTCGGTTAGAGCACCAGATTGTGATTCTGGGGGTCGTGGGTTCGAGCCCCATCTTCCACCCCAAGCCCTTGAAGCTAACTTCAAGGGCTTTTTTATTTTAATGGTTAAATTGCTCTATGGTTGGATAGTTGGTCTCATTGTTAAATGAACAAGGCCATTCAGCAATGAAACAACAAATGAGTTGTTGGTGATAACACACAACAACGGCGAAAGCTTTCGCAGTAGGAGTGGGAGAAAGTAACTAAGGTTTTGTGGTAACACATCCTTTGCCCCATTCATCATTCGTAATTCATAATTCGTAACTGATAAAAATATGAGCTTAGTAGTAGTAGGTTCAATGGCGTTTGATGCGCTGGAGACACCTTTCGGGAAAACAGACAAAATTGTAGGTGGTGCGGCCACATATATCTCCTTATCGGCTTCTTACTTTGTGAAGCCTGTAAATGTGGTATCTGTGGTGGGAGGTGACTTTGACCAGGACCACATCCAGTTGATGCACCAGCGCAATATCAGCACCGAGGGTGTACAGGTAAAGGAGAATGAGAAGTCGTTCTTCTGGTCTGGCCGCTATTTTAACGACATGAACAGCCGCGAAACGCTGGTGACTGAGCTGAATGTGTTGGGCGATTTCGACCCGATTATCCCGGATAGCTACCAGGGCTGCGAATACCTGATGCTGGGTAACCTGGCCCCGCAGGTGCAGCGGACAGTAATTGAGCGCCTGAATGAGCGCCCGAAGCTGGTGGTGATGGATACTATGAATTTCTGGATGGACATTGCCCTGGATGAATTGAAAGCGACAATAGGGCTGGTGGATGTGCTTTCTATCAATGATGAAGAGGCACGCCAGTTGAGCGGGGAATATTCTCTGGTAAAAGCAGCAAAGGCTATCATGGCGTTGGGGCCAAAATTCCTTATCATTAAAAAAGGCGAACACGGTGCCCTGTTGTTCAACGAGGATAAAGTGTTCTTTGCACCAGCCCTGCCATTAGAAGAAGTATTCGACCCAACCGGAGCCGGCGATACCTTTGCCGGTGGTTTTATTGGGTACATTGCCAGCACCGGCGATACCAGTTTCGAAAACATGAAGCGGGCTGTAATCTATGGTTCTGCACTGGCTTCGTTCTGTGTGGAGAAATTCGGTACAGAGCGCCTGAAAAACCTGACGCAGGAGGAGATTGACCAGCGCGTACAGCGGTTTGTGAACCTTGTAGCTTTCGACACCATACTGCCGTAGTTTAGCGATACATAATGAATAAGAGAAAGGGGGGCTTTGGCCTCCCTTTTTGCATTTAAGAGGAGCTGGCAGTACAGGAATGATTTTGCCTGTATGTAACAAAACGCGGGCTTAGGGGGTAAAACTTAGTATAGAGTAAACGAAGAGACGGACACTAAAAGAGGAGACAGACTATGAACGATAATAATAGAGATAAAGAAAGCAATAAAGAGAGACTACAGAAGCAGGCCGAAAGACCAATATCTGATATTACAGAAGATAAGCGCTGGAAGGACGGGCATAACGAAGACATATCTTTGGACCCCGCACAAAAGATAGCGCAGACTGGTTCAACGACTGTACAGAACCCACAGCGAAACCTCGCCAAAGGTGGTAACAATACTAATGCTAAACACAGATCAGGATGATTTGGCTTTAGTGTTATTATAAGCAAAATAACAACTATGAAAATATAGAAGGAGGACGGCCTGTAGGGTCGTCCTCTTTTTTTGTGCTTTCAGGGTGTGCAGCAGAGGCCGTAAATCCTTATCTTTCGTTTTGTTCATACCTTATTGCATGTACCAAACCGATATCTGTATTCTGGGGGCAGGCCCCGGCGGCGCAACGGCGGCGCTTCACCTCGCTAACAAAGGCATCCCGTCCCTCCTGATTGACAGGGCTACCTTTCCTCGTGATAAAGTCTGCGGCGATGCCCTAAGTGGCAAGGTAGTGAACGAGCTGCGGCGCATTGCGCCGGAATTGCCCGTTTTGTTTAGCCAGCAGGAGGAGCAGCTGCCGTCCTGGGGAATACACTTTATCTCTCCCGGAGGGCAGCAACTGAGTGTGCCGTTCAAGTATAACTACAATAAAGTTCAGGATATCCCGGCAGGCTATATCTCTAAACGCATACATTTCGATAATTTTCTGATAGAGCAGGTAAAGCAGCGCCCTGAGGTGCAGTTGTGGGAAGGGGTAGAGCTGACACAATACGAACGGCAGCAGGATGGCAGCTTTATCCTCTCTGGCAAGGATGGGCAGCCACAGGTACAGGCAAAGCTATTAATTGCCGCCAACGGGGCGCAGTCGGGGTTTGCACGGCATGTGGCCCAGTTACAGCAGGAGCCGGAGCACTATTGTGCCGGATTGCGCGCCTACTATAAAAATGTGGCGGCGCTGGACCAGGATAACTTTATCGAGCTTCATTTTTTCAAAGACTTTCTGCCTGGCTACTTCTGGATTTTTCCGCTTCCAAACGGCCATGCCAATGTGGGTGTGGGCATGCTGAGCAGCGCCGTGAGCAAAAAGAAAGTGAATTTGAAAAAAGAAATGCTCCGGATGATCCAAACGCACCCGAAGCTACAAAAGCGCTTCTCCAACGCCGAACTCATTGGCGACATCAAAGGCTATGGCCTGCCGCTTGGCTCTAAAAAAAGAAGCATTTCTGGTGATAACTATATGTTGGTGGGTGATGCCGGCGCTCTGATAGACCCCTTTACCGGAGAAGGTATCAGTAATGCCATGATTAGCGGGAGGTGGGCAGCTGAACAGGCAGCGGCTTGCCTGCAGGAGCAGAACTTCTCAGCAGCCTTCATGCAAGGTTATGACGCCGCTGTGTATAACCGCCTTTGGAAAGAGCTGAAGCTGAGCCGGAAAATGCAGCAGCTGCTGAACTACCCGTGGCTCTTTAACCAGGTAGCGTCCAAAGCTTCTAAGAACAAAGCCCTGGCCGAAACTATCTCCTGCATGTTCAACGACCTGGACCTGCGTGAACGTCTTAAGCAACCTTCTTTTTACCTGAAGCTGCTTTTTAACTAGACAAAGATTTGAAGATAGATGACAAAAGACTTTTTCCTGTATCGTTCGTTTGTGTCATCTCGAACGCTAGTGAGAGATCTGTGTCAGATGTGGAATACTCATGGATCTCTGAAAACATGAACATTTTGCGTCTTGTTCTACTGCTAAGCCTACGAAGATATCAGATCTCTCACTAGCGTTCGAGATGACAGTAGTAGAAAGGCAGCTACAGGCGGCCGTTTCAACCTTTTGTCTAAATATCTTTTGTTATCCTCAAAACTCCTGCTTCAGCCACAACTTAAAGTTCTGCTTCTGTTCTTCTGTGGCGTCTGCGCGTTTCTCAATCGTGAACTTGCTGTAATAGCTTTTTCCATCCGGCTCTAACTGCACTACCCGTAGTTGCTTCTCCCGGAACAGCGTTAGCTCTACCGCATCTGGCTGTAGCGAGAGCAGCTGCTGCAGGTTGTTCTCTAATTTGCGGCCATTCAGGGCTATTAACTCATCCTCTATACTCAGCACCTTGCTGGCAGGAGCGTCCGGGGCAATGGCCGTTACTTTCACTACCTGGTCAGATGAAACCTTAAAGCCGTATCTGCCCTCGTGCAGCAGCGGATTTTCCTGTTCTTTTAGGGTGCAGCCAACATATTGCAATGCTTCATCTAAAGCAGGCTCAAGCGGTGCGGTTCCGTTTATGTACTTGTCGAAATAAGGTTGAAGCGATCGCTCCGCTACCTCCTCCACCAAGCGGGCATAATCCTGCTCAGTATAGCCGATGTCTCTTTTTCCGAAGTTTTCCCACATTTTGCGCATCACCGTGTCGAGAGAGGCTGTGTTGTGTGTTGCCTGGCGCAGTTGCAGGTCAAGCAGCAGGGCAGTAAGCGCACCTTTTATATAGATGGATACCTTGCGGTCGGGGATGCCGGGTTTGTAGCCATCCAGCCACAGGTCGAAAGAGGAGTCGGCGACGGAGAGGTTGTGGCGGCTGTAGTCTGCGAAATAGCGCTGCAGTGTCGTATTCAGCTCCTCAAAATATTGTGCTGCCGTGAACACCCCCGACCGCGCCAGTATATAGTCGCCGTAGTAGGTGGTGATGCCTTCCGCCACATAGCCTGTCCGGAAGTAATTCTCCTGCACAAAGTTATAGGGCAGCATTTCCTTAGGTCGTATCTTCTTGATGTTCCAGGTATGGAACAGTTCATGCGAGCTTACCCCGATAAACTCTTTGTACAGGCTCGGCTGCATGAGCAGTTCACCCGGGCCAAGCGTAATAACGGTAGAGTGGCTATGCTCCACTCCGTGATAAAAGCGGTAAGGCAGTATCTCGTTCAGGTAGTGGTACTCCGGCACCGGGAAATCGCTAAACACCTCCAGTTGCTCTTTGGTGAAGGCGGCAAAGTCCCTTTTAATCTTTTCCCAGCCTGGTTGGCAGTCGCCCTGTATCCAGATGTGAAACGGGATATTATCTACCTCAAACGTTTCCTTCTTCAGGCTGCCGCTGGCAATAAAGGGGCTGTCTACAAGGGCATCGAAGTTAGGCGCTTCTAACACGTGCTTTTCTTTCTCGGGTAGTCCGCAGGCAATCTGCCAGCCTTCGGGTATGCTGAGTTGCAACTGGCAGGGCTCCTGTTCCAGCCCCTCCACCGCCATCAGGCAGTTGATGGGGTTCAGGTACAGCTGCTCCTCGTCCAGCCACGAACCGCCGGCATCCATCTGGCGCGCAAAGAAGCTGTATCGAATCTCCACTGTCTCAGCTCCGCCAGCTTTAACCAGCCATCGGTCTTTGGTCACTTTGCTGATAGGTACAGCTTGCCCATTAGCACTGGCTGTGATGTCCCGCAACTTCTGGGCAAAATGCTGCAGTTCATAACGGCCGGGGCGCCAGGCTGGTAGTTGCAGGTACAGTTCCTCCTGCTGATTCTTCGAAATGGTAAGGGTAATGTCAAGAAAATGCGTGAGCGGATTGGTGTACGAAATGCGGTAGTTTATCATTTTTGAAGGGAGTCTAGCATTATAATTTGACCTCTATTGCTGCTTCAACGGCTGTTCAGCATCTTTTGATAGAGTTTTTTGAAGAATATTGGTGCCTGACATTGCTAATTTACAAAAGGTTGCCTAATTTTGCAGGCCATAATAAAACCATTGGCATACGATGAAAAGAACATTCCAGCCTTCTCAGAGAAAAAGAAGAAACAAGCACGGTTTCAGATCAAGAATGGAAACCGCAAACGGTAGAAGAGTATTGGCCAGCAGAAGAGCCAAAGGCAGAAAGAGACTAACTGTTTCTGACGAAAAAAGACATAAGGCGGCCTAATCCCTGACCGGGATAGCTTCGCTCGTCGTTTCCGCTGATGCACACAGAGCCAGCAGGCGAACATAAAGCAGAGCAGCCACCTCTCTATACATTTTCAAAAGAAGAACGCTTGTGTAGTAAGCGCCTCATCGCGCTGCTATTTAGCAAGGGTTCTTCTTTTAATGTATACCCGTTGCGGTTTGTGTACTACACGCCGCAAGATGTGCCTCCTGGGCAGCCCCAGGTGCTCATTTCCGTTTCTAAACGTTATTTTAAGCGCGCCACCGATCGCAACCGCCTGAAGCGGCAGATACGGGAGGCATACCGCCTAAACAAGCACATCCTTTACCAGAACCCGGCGCAGGCTCCGCAGCTATTGGGTATTCTCTATATTGGTAAAGAAAAAAAGCCCTTTGATTCTATCCAGAAAAAACTAATTTCAGGTTTGGAACGTTGTTTGATTAAGTAGTCTTACCTCGTCCTTAACCGCGGAATTATGTATAAAAAGTATATAACAGGCCTTCTGATTGGAACATTGGGCTTAGGCCTGTTCTCGTTCAAATCAGAATCAGACAAGTATTTTGAAATAGCTAAAAACCTCGATGTTTTTGCCACCTTATTCAAAGAGGTAAACACCTATTACGTAGACGATGTGCCTCCTGCACAAATGATGCGTACCGGTATCGACGCGATGCTCAAGTCGCTGGACCCTTACACCAACTATATTCCCGAAGACGATATTGAAGATTTCCGCACCATGACCACAGGTCAGTACGGCGGTATTGGTGCTGTTATCGGTAACCGCGATGGAAAAGTAGTGGTGCAAATGCCTTATGAAAGCTCCCCGGCCCAAAAAGCAGGCCTGGTTATTGGCGACGAAATCCTGAAAATTAATGGCGTAGCGGTAACAGGTAAGTCTACCAGTGATGTCAGTAAGATGCTCAAGGGGCAGGCAAATACAACCGTAAAACTAGAGATACGAAGCTATGGACAGTCGAAAGGCAGAACGGTAGAGCTTACGCGCTCCAACATCATGGTGGAGAACGTGCCCTACTATGGCATGATTGACAGTGAAATAGGCTACTTCCAACTCTCTGGCTTCACTGTGGATGCTTCTAAAGAAGTAAGAATGGCGGTGCAGAAGCTGAAAGAGCAGGGTGCTAAGAAGATTATCTTTGATTTACGTGACAATCCGGGTGGTTTGCTGCATGAGGCGGTAAATATCTCGAATGTATTCGTGGATAAAGGAAAAGACATTGTAAGTACCAAAGGAAAGGTGACGGACTGGAACAAAACCTATAAGTCGCTGGATGATCCATTGGATAAAGATGTGCCTCTTGTTATCTTAACCTCTTCCCGAAGTGCTTCAGCTTCTGAGATCGTGGCCGGCGTTATGCAGGATTATGACCGTGCTGTGCTGGTAGGAGAGCGGACTTTTGGTAAAGGCCTGGTGCAAGCTACCCGACCACTTTCCTATAACTCACAACTGAAGGTAACAACAGCTAAATACTATATACCAAGCGGGCGCTGCATTCAGGCAATTGATTATGCGCATCGCAATGAGGACGGTAGCGTTGGTAAAATTGCAGATTCACTGCGGGTTGCTTTTCAAACAGCGAACGGACGGGTTGTGTATGACGGAGGTGGTGTGCGCCCTGATGTAGAGGTAGAGCAGCAGGCGTTTTCTGATATCACCAAAGCCATAGCTTCTAAAGGCCATTATTTTGAATATGCCAACAAGTATAAGGCGGAGCATGCTACTATTCCATCTGCTAAAGATTTCAAGCTAACAGATAAAGAGTATCAGGATTTTGTCGCTTTCTTGGGAGATAAAGATGTGTCCTATCGCACAGGCATTGAAAGCGAACTGGAAGACTTAGCCAATAAAGCGAAAGAAGGAAAACATTATGATGACATTAAAGCGGAACTGGAGGCAATTAAAAAGAAAGTGTCTCATAATAAGGCAAACGATTTGATGCGCTTTAAAGCGGAGATAAAGGAAGTGCTGGAGGCTGAAATCGCTTCGCGTTATTATCTGCAAAAAGGATATATCGAGTCAACTTTCGATGATGATCCGAACATATTGATGGCAAAGCAGGTGTTAAAGGACCAACAGAAGTACAACTCCTATTTAAAGAGTAACTAAGCTGATAGCTAAAAAGAGAGGGTGGTGCAGTGATGTGCCACCCTCTTTTGCTTTCTGCTCGGTAGCAGAGCTTTTGGTTCCTTGGCTTTGTTAGGCTAATTTTGTTGCACATTTAATTTCAGAACATGTCACTATTACTAGCACTCGAAACTTCTACCACTGTTTGCTCTATTGCCCTGTTCAAGGAACAGCAACTGCTAGGCGCTTCGGAACTGCAAATAGAGAAGTCTCACTCATCACACATTACAGTTATGGTATCGCAGTTGGTGGAGAATTGTGGAGCTGCTTTGGAAGAGTTAAGCGCAGTGGCTGTATCCGGAGGGCCGGGATCCTATACCGGGCTTCGGATTGGTTCTTCCACAGCGAAGGGCTTGTGCTACTCCCTCGATATCCCGCTGCTGGAGGTGTCAACACTCTACGGGTTAGCGGCGCAGGTGATAGCAACCACCCCGAATCCGGAACGCTACCTTTTCTGTCCGATGCTGGATGCGCGGCGGATGGAGGTATATACCTGCCTGCTCAACAGTAAACTGCAGGAGGTTAGCCCAATTGAACCAGTTGTGCTGGATGAGCAGACATTTAGAGACAAGCTCAAAAACCAGCCGATTATCTTCTTTGGGAGTGGAGCGCAGAAGTTCAAAGATCTGGTAACAGATTCGGAGCATGCGCTGTTTATAGATGGGGTGCTGCCATCAGCTAAAACAATAGGGCAGTTGGCGCTACAGAAGTATGAGGAAAAATCCTTTGAAGATGTAGCCTATTATGAACCCTTCTACCTTAAGGATGTTTACATAACAAGTGCAGGTAAAGGCACAAAATAAAACAGAACTATGTCAGAGTTAATAAATAAAGTTGCGCAAAGCGCGCTGGTAACCCTAAACCTGGAGTTGCTGCTGCATCCGGGAGAGCGCGTAGTGTATGATATAAAAGACAATCTTTTCCATGGTCTTATTCTGAAGGAAAAAGACTTCCGGGCCTTTGTAAAGGAAAATGATTGGTCAGCGTATGATGGAAAGAACGTGGCTATTATATGTAGTGCCGATGCCATTGTTCCCACCTGGGCCTATATGCTGCTGGCAACTAAGCTACAGAACCACGCCAACTATTATGTATTCGGAGATATGGAGGCACTGGAGCAGGCGATGATGCAGGAGGCTATCGCTAAAATTGATTCGGAGGAATACAGAGATGCAAAAGTTGTTGTGAAAGGCTGCGGAAGCATACCTGTGCCTACTTATGCTTATGTAGAGGTAATGAGAAAGTTGTTACCTGTTGCCAATAGCGTTATGTATGGAGAACCCTGCAGTACAGTGCCACTTTATAAGAAACCAAAAAACGCTTAAAGAAAAGTATTTAATGTAGCAGGAAGGCAGGGAGAAATTTTCCCTGCCTTTTTTGTTCCTTTCTGCAGGCAAAGTAAAGAGAAAAGAAAAACCATACTGGATGTCTTTGAGGAATATTGTACCCCACAATTGAGGAAATACATCTCTGTGTCATTCCCTAGTACCAGAGAAGCAGGTAAAGGCAGAGAAAAAGCTCCTAAAGAATTTATCTTTTCTCTGGAACTTCCGGCTCTTGGGCTACTGTTACTTCCCAGCGTCCGGACCTGGAAAGGAAACGGAACAGTAAAAACACCGTGGGGGCAACCTAAGGGACAGGGCGCCAGGCTCACCTTCTCGGGCAGGCCTGAGAAAAAACTTACAGGCGTTTTAGAAGGTTTTCCCCCGCAGTGTCAGGCACTTGCGGCGGGGGAGGAGAGGGGCAGGAGGTTTTCCTCATGCTGCCCCTTGCAAAGCAGGAAAAGATACCTACCTTTGCATCCCGCTTCGGCAGGAAGGGGAAAGGGAGGGCTTGGTAACACAGCCTCTACGTGAAGAAAAGGAAGGGTGGGGAAGAAGAAAAAACTTCTTTCGCTGCATTGCAAAGAGCGAAACTCTTCGTACCTTTGCAACCCGCTTCAGAAGGAAGCAACGGAGAAAAGAGACAGAAAATAAATTTCTTCTTTTTTATTGCAAGCAGAGAAAAAGTTCTTACCTTTGCATCCGCTTCCAGAGAAAGGGAGGCAAGTGGCACGGTTCTTGAGATAAAGAGAAGGTCGCTGAAAAAAAAGAGAAGAAAATTTTGGTGCTTAAGTAGAAAACGCCGAACTTTGCGACCCGCAAAAGAGCAAGAGGCTCTTCGTGAGTGAGAAGAAAACACCGGCATCATCAGGATGCCGCA
>NZ_BAAGXV010000031.1:0-154350 GCF_054779655.1 Pontibacter brevis | reverse complement strand
GAAGAACCTTGGTCAGACAGGAAAAGAAGGCTGATAATTACCTGGCATTCCTGCTGCTCGCGTGCATGAAGATAATGCTTAGGTATTTTTGAGATAGCTTCTAATATTCAGGTATTAACAAATTTCAAAACATCGTGGTATGCAAGTAACCAGTATGTGAATGAACTGGTGAATGATAGGAAGCTAGGAGAGATACGGAAGGTCGTGATAAGTGACGGCCACCAGGGGCCTTAGGAAATTGGGGTGAGCAAAGAGTTTCTGGAAATTCTGACAGATCCTCAAAAAAACGGAGCAGGAGCCTTAATGGATTATGGGTGCTATGGGGCTAACCTGATGAGCTGGCTGATGAAGGGGGAAAGGCCTGTTTCAGTCACCGCAGTTGTTCATCAAAACAAGCCTGCTATTTATAAGGAGGTTGATGATGAAGCATTCATCATCCTGCAATACCCCAAAGCACAGTGTATTGTGCAGGCTTCCCGGAACTGGCCTTTCTCCCGAAAAGACATGGAGGTTCATGGTGCGAAAGGATATGCGGTTGCGGTAGATGCCACAACGGTACGTCAGCGCCTGGAAGAGCAGTCGCCTGAAAAGGTTTTAAAGCTGGAACCACGCCCTGAGCCCTATACCGAACCATTTTCTGTGTTGGTCGCAGTTATGAAAGGTGAGCTGAAGCTGGATAAGAATAATCTATATGGATTACTCATCAATGTTACAGTGGTGGAAATCCTGGAATCAGCTAAATCTAACCAAACCGTTTTCCTGGAATAAATTCTGAAAGCAGTATCCTTAAGTATAAAACGCAATGAGCAACAGACGCAAATTCATTAAGTTATCTGCCTTAGGCGCGACGTTATTAGGTGGAGGCCTTCATTTTGAGAAAGCTTTTGCCGGAACGATAAAGGGTACACCCAAAAGCAACCGGCCTGTCGTTATCTCCACCTGGGACCATGGGATACCCGCCAATGCAGCTGCGTGGCAAATCTTGTCTAAAAAAGGAAGCGCGCTGGATGCGGTGGAGGCGGGTGTGAGGGTGCCGGAAGCTGACCCGGAAGTGCGCACGGTAGGCTATGGCGGTTTCCCCGACCGGGAGGGAAAGGTAACCCTCGACGCCTGCATCATGGACAAAGACAGCAACTGCGGTGCCGTTGCCTTTTTGCAGCACATCAAGCACCCCATATCGGTAGCCCGCAGGATAATGGAAGATACGCCACACGTGATGCTGACAGGGGAGGGAGCGCTGCAGTTTGCGCTGAAGAGCGGTTTCAAAAAAGAAAACCTGCTAACACCTGCTTCTGAAAGAGACTGGAAGAACTGGCTGAAAGAATCAAAGTATAAGCCGGTCATTAACATCGAGAACCACGATACCATTGGCATGCTGGCCCTGGATGCAAACGGCGACCTGGCAGGTGCCTGCACCACCAGTGGAGCCGCCTACAAAATGCATGGCCGCGTGGGCGATTCTCCTATCATCGGGGCCGGTCTTTTTGTAGACAATGAAATAGGGGCTGCCACCGCTACAGGCCTCGGCGAAGCTGTGATGCGGATGGTAGGGAGCCACCTGGTAGTAGAGCTGATGCGCCAGGGGAATTCCCCGGAAGACGCCTGCCGGCTGGCGGTGGAGCGGATTATCTCAAAACAAAAAGACGTGAAGGACCTGCAGATCGGGTTTATTGCGCTGAACAAGAACGGCGAATATGGCGGCTACTGCATCCACAAAGGCTTTAATTATGCCGTGCAGGATACTTCGGGAAAGCAGTTGATAGATGGGAAGAGCAAGTTCTGATAACAGGCTGACGCTGGAAATCTGCATCGACTCTGTCGCCTCTGCTATAGCAGCCGAGCAGGGTGGTGCCCAGCGCGTGGAGCTGTGCGACTACCTGGCCGGTGGCGGCACCACGCCCAGCGCCGGCATGATTGAAGTGGTCCGGAAAAGCATCCATATTGGCCTGCACGTGCTCATACGCCCCCGCAGAGGCGATTTTTTATATTCCGCCGCGGAGTTCGATGTCATGAAAAGGGACATAGCCCTGTGCCGGGAATTAGGTGCCGACGGCGTGGTGATTGGCTTGTTAAGCAAAGACGGAAATATAGACACCGCCAGAACGCAGGAGTTGATGGAGCATGCCGGGCTACTCAGCATCACCTTTCACAGAGCCTTTGACCTGACACCTGACCCGGTAAAGGCGCTCGATGACCTCCTGCAGCTAAAGGTACACCGCCTGCTCACATCTGGCCAGCAGGAAACTGCACTGCAAGGGGCGGCGCTCATTAAGGAGCTAAATGAAAGAGCAGCCGGTAAACTGATCGTAATGCCGGGTAGTGGGGTGAACCCTGCCAATGTCCGGGAAATCGTGGCCAAAACCGGTGTAAGCGAAGTCCATGCCTCCGTGCGCCGTTCTGTGCAGAGCGATATGGTTTTCCGGAGGGATTACCCGCCTATGTCCAGCAACAAAAGCCTGTCTGAATTTGAGCAGTTGATAGCAGACGAGTTGCAGGTAAAAGCGATGCGGGAGGTTTTAGAAAAGTAGCTTTGCTCATCTGTACACGCTCCCTCCTTACAGCCAATAGGTTACACCTGATTAATCACTTACTTTGTAACTAAAAGGGTGTTAAACCTTTGGTTTTTCAATAATGCTGCTAAATTTGAATGCATAAATGATAAATAAGCATTGTATCAAAATCAAACAGCTTTATTTAAGCGCATATTTTTAAGCAGTAAGATATAAATCGTGTTAGTTAAAGCTACTCAGTACAACTTATATGCTTCAATTGAAAATGGCTAATCAGCTTATCTTCAACGCGCCGGGAAAAACATCGGAGAACTTATTTATTAACTGCGCATGCATCCACGGCAGTGTTTACGATGCAAGCGGGCTGAGCCATACTGAGCTTCAGAATAAGACAATCATCGGTTTTAATATGGTTGTTGTCAGTCCAAACAAGCAAAGACGCACGTGAGCGGAGCGTTTCCACAGCCGTTGCCGAATGACACATTACTGAGACCATACTTTTTATAACATGGGCACCCCCAATAAATAACGCTATATGAGTAGAAATAAAAAAGCACCCATTCGTGGCATACTGCTCGCGGGCCTGGCCTTGATCTGCAGCACAGGCATCTCGCTGGCGCAATCTGCGGCACCCCAGACGGAGGAACTGCCGCTGACTAACCTGTCGGCCTTCCGGGACCCGGGCAAGAGCTGGCATATTGCCGGCGACGTGACGGCCAGGCTTGACAAGGATAACGTCCTGAACACAACGGAGGGTACCGGCGTGCTGGTAAACGAGCCGGGCAGAAGAAAGAAGGGAACTGACCTGATAACTAATTTCGAGCACGGCGATGTGGACCTGGAGCTGGATTACATGATGGCAAAGGGCTCTAACTCCGGAGTTTACCTGCAGGGCCGCTACGAGGTGCAGCTCAACGACAGCTGGGGAGCGAAAACGGCCTCCTCGGGTGACAACGGCGGTGTCTACGAGCGCTGGGACGAGAGCCGTCCGTCCGGGCAGAAGGGGTTTGAGGGCTACGCCCCGCGCCAGAATGTCAGCCGTGCCCCGGGCCTGTGGCAACACTTGAAAATCTCGTTCCAGGCACCCCGCTTCGACGCCAGCGGGAAAAAGACGGAGAACGCCAAAATCCTGCGCGCCGAGCTCAACGGCGTGACCATACACGAGAACGTGGAGCTCTTCGGTCCCACACGGGGTGCCATGGGGGGCAACGAGGTAGCCATAGGGCCGCTGCGCCTGCAGGGCGACCACGGCGCCGTGGCCTTCCGCAACATCAAAGTCACCGAGTACGGCAAGCCCCGACCAGAGCTGGTGAACCTGCAGTACAAGGTCTACAAAGGAAAGTTTGAGGGGGAGCCACGCTATGACAGCATCCCGCCGGAGGCGGAGGGTACCTCCGTTGCCCTGACCTCGGACATCAGCCCCTTTTCCAACGACTTCCTGGTGCGCTACACCGGCACCCTGCGGGTGACGGAGCCGGGGGAGTACACCTTTAACCTGAACCCCAGCGGTGGCGGTGCGCTGATGAAAATCAACAACAAGGTGGTTATTCCGCCCGGGGATAGAAACCTGCGGGCTTCTGTAAACCTGCCCGCGGGCGACATGCCGTTTGAGCTCGTGTACTCCAAGGTAGTGGAGTGGGGCAGGCCGGGCATCGGCATTGCTGTGGTAGGCCCCGGCATCCGGGAGTACCTTATTGGCGACCCTGTTACCGGGGGCAACAATAACTCGCAGGGACCGATATTGGTGGACGCCCCGGTGAATACCATCCTGCGCAGCTTTATGGACCTGCCGGTGCCAAACAAGGAGGGCAAAAGAAACACCAGGGTGGTGCATGCGGTGAATGTGGGAAGCGCTGACCAGGTGCATTACACCTACGACATGGACAATGGCAACATGGTGCAGATATGGCGCGGGGGCTTCCTGGACGCTACGCCGATGTGGTACAGCCGCGGCGACGGCTCCTCCCGCCCGGTCGGGGCTGTGCAGCACTTCGGGCAGCCTGCCTTCGCGCTGGCAAAATTAACCTCCCCGCAGGCAGCTTGGGTAGCCGACACGGCAGGCACCGGTTTCCGCCCCGAAGGCTATGACGTGGACAAGGCAGACCAGCCAACCTTCAACTACAGGGTGTACGGCACCACCGTGCAGGACGTCATCCGGGTACTGGAAGGCGGCAAGGGCCTGCGCCGGGAGCTGACGGTGCAGAACCCGGAGGATAACCTGTATGCCCGCCTGGCGGGGGGCAGCACGATTCAGGCGGTGTCTAAAAACACCTACCTGGTGGACGGCAAGGCTTATTACAGAGTGGACGATGCCGCAGGTGCGAAGCCCGTGGTAAGAGACGCAGGCGGCCAGAAAGAGTTGCTAGTGCCGGTAAGAGGCAAGGTGAGCTATTCTATCATTTTCTAACTTCAGACTATCTACTTATGAAATATACAAATAAGAAATACCGAAACGCCGCGCTGGCCTTTCTGCTAACAGCGGCGGCCGCAACAGGTCTTGGTTCCTCCGCCGTTGCGCAGGAGTCGCCGATGGAGGAGGATTACTTCCGGATTATGGGCGTGCCCTCACCGGAGGGGGCCCTGCTGGAGGTAGGAGGGCTGACGGTGCTTCCTTCAGGCGACCTGGGTGTTTCCACGCGCCGCGGGGACGTGTACATCGTGGAGAACCCTACCAGCCAGCGGCCTTACTTCCGCAAGTTCGCCTCCGGGCTGCACGAGATCCTGGGCCTGGCCTACAAGGAGGGTGCCCTGTACGCCGCACAGCGCGGGGAACTGACAAAGCTTGTCGATACCGACATGGACGGCAAGGCCGACAAGTACAAGACGGTCTACTCCTGGCCACTCTCCGGGCATTACCATGAGTACAGCTTCGGCCCCAGGATAGCGCCCGACGGGGACTTCTTCGTTACCGGCAATGTGGCCTTTGGCGATGAGGAGTGGTGGCGCGGGGAAAGCCGGGTGCCGTGGCGTGGCTGGACGATGAAAATCAGCGAGGACGGCAAAATGGAGCCCTGGGCCACGGGCATGCGCTCTCCGGCCGGGCCGGGGGTGATAGACGGAGAGCTGTTCTACACCGACAACCAGGGCGAGTGGATGGGCTCCGGCGGGCTCTGGCATGTACCGAAAGGCGCCTTCACTGGCCACCCCGCCGGCCTGCGCTGGACCAATACGCCCAACTCGCCGGTGAAGCTGACGATGGAGCAGATGTATGCTAAACTGGACCCGCGCCAGGAGAAAGATGAACGGGGGCGCTACATTAAACCGGAAAATATCGTGGGCGAGGACCACGTGGCGATGTACGAGATGAAGGAGGCTTTCCCGGAGCTGCGTACGCCTGCCGTGTGGCTGCCGCACGGCATCCTGGGCATCTCTAACTCAGAGCCTATCAAGATACCGGAGGAGAACTTCGGGCCGTTTGGCGGCCAGGTGCTGGTGGGAGACCAGGGGATGAGCCTGATTTCGCGCGTGTTCCTGGAGCAGGTAAACGGGGAGTACCAGGGGGCTTCTTTCCTGTTCAGGACGGGCTTCCAGTCGGGTGTGCTTCGTTTGGCCTGGGCAAAAGACGGTTCCTTGTTCGTGGGGGAGACAAACCGCGGCTGGGGTTCTGCCGGCGAGGCCAATCACGGCTTGCAGCGCCTGGTTTGGAATAACCGGGTGCCGTTTGAGATGCGGGCCGTGCGCGCCATGCCGGACGGCTTCGAGATAGAGTTCACCAAACCTGTCGACAGAAAGTCTGCCGAGGACATCGCCTCTTATTCTGTGTCGAGTTTCATTTACAAGTACCACCCGGTTTACGGCAGCCCGCCTGTCGACACGGAGGAAAACCCTATCCGAGGTGTGAAGGTGTCGGAGGACGGTATGAGGGCCCGCCTTGTGGTGGATGACCTGCGCCGTTATTTTATTTATAATATTACACTTGCTGGCGTGCGGGAGCGCGACAACTCACACTCGCTGGTTCACCCGACTGCTTATTACACGCTTAATAACATTCCGCAGGGGTCGAAACTTTCCATGAGCGAGCTGAGCGGCACTAACTCTTCCGCAGCAGCAAGCAAGGCAAAGCCTGCTGCCAGCACAACAGCTAAGAAAGCAGCGCCAACTCAAAAGGGCACCGCAACTAAACCTGCAGCCAAAGCCACTACGGTCAAGTCCGCTGCGCCTACTTACGACGAGGTGAAAGGCCTGCTGGCGAAGCATACATGCCTTGCCTGCCACAACGCAGAGAAAAGGCAAGTAGGTCCAGCTTATGTGGATGTAGCAAAGCGCGGATACACTCCTGAGAAAATCGTGGAACTAATCCATAACCCGGACCCGAAAAACTGGCCAGACTACGCCACGGAGATGCCGCCGATGCCGCAGGTGCCAAAGGAGGATGCCCTTAAAATTGCCCGATGGATAAATTCGCTTGCACCGGCCGGAAGTGCTTCTGCTAAATAAGCAAGCCATTACCCATTCATATTTTTGACGCTTTTGCGGTATGTCCTGCTCCTCCTGAGGAGTGGGGCATGCTTTTGTAACCGATTAGTCTGCTCTAATCCATACTTCAACAAATTATCCAGTATAGCTGCATCTACAAACCTACTTCACCATGACTTATATGAGAAAAGCCTACACCTTTCTGGTACTTTTTGCAACTGTATTTATCACGTATGCGTGTGCCTCAAAATCGGGCAGCAATTCGGCTCAGGCCGACAATACCCTGACAAAGAAAGAGCAATCGGAGGGATGGCTGCTGCTTTTTGACGGGGAGAGTATGGCGCACTGGAAAGGCTTCCAGAAACAGGATGTGCCAGATGCCTGGCAGGTGCAGGACGGCGCCATTGCGCTGGTTGGTAAAGGAGGGGGAGACGTTATCACCCGGAACCAGTACCAGAACTTTGAACTGATGCTGGACTGGAAGATATCGGAGGGTGGCAACAGCGGAATTTTCTTCAATGTTTCCGAAGACTCTAAGTTTAAATACACCTTTCAATCGGGTCCGGAAGTGCAGATAATTGACGATGAAAGACACGCCGACGCAAAGCAGGGAAAGAACGGCAACCGCAGGGCGGGCACAAACTACGATTTGCACCCGCTTTTTGAGCCTGCCGTTAAACCCGCAGGAGAGTACAACACGGTGCGCCTGGTGGTGAACAACGGGAACGTGGAGCAGTACCTGAATGGCAAGAAAGTGGTGGAATATACTCTCTGGAGCCCGGAGTGGGAGCGGATGGTGCAAGAGAGTAAATTTGTCAGCATGCCGGACTACGGGCGCTACAAGAGTGGGCACATTGCCCTGCAGGACCACGGCGACAAAGTGTGGTTCAAGAACATCAAAATTCGGCCACTCTAAGCCCGGGGTATGAGAGTACTCCTAACTCTTTGCCTCCTGCTTTTTGCTGTATTGCAAGTATGTGGCCAGGCAACGCGTAAGGCTGCTGCCTCAAAAAAGGAGGCTGGCCGCACAACCTCCGGCAACCCGATATTTCCAGGATGGTATGCTGACCCGGAGGGTATCATTTTCGGGAACAAGTATTGGGTATATCCTACTTACTCAGCACCCTATGAGGAGCAGGTATTTATGGATGCCTTCTCGTCGCCTGATTTGGTGAACTGGACCAAGCACAGCCGCATTATTGACACAGCCAGCGTTAAGTGGGCTCAGAAGGCTATGTGGGCACCTTCCATCATAGGGAAAGGCAAAAAGTATTACCTGTTCTTTGGTGCCAACGATATACAGGGTGACGATGAGTTAGGCGGTATCGGAGTAGCGGTGGCGGACAACCCGGCGGGGCCTTTTAAAGACCATCTTGGCAAGCCGCTTATCGGGGAATTTCACAACGGAGCGCAGCCTATCGACCAGTTTGTTTTCCAGGACAAAGACGGGCAGCATTACCTTATCTATGGCGGGTGGAGGCACTGCAACATCGCCAGACTCAACGGCGATTTTACAGGCTTTATACCGTTTGAGGACGGGACTACTTTTAAAGAGATAACGCCCGAAGGATATGTAGAAGGGCCTTTCATGTTCATGCGGGAGGGCAGGTACTATTTTATGTGGTCAGAGGGCGGCTGGGGCGGCCCGAATTATCGTGTGGCCTATGCCATCAGCGATTCGCCGCTGGGACCTTTCAAGCGCGTGGATACTATCCTGAAGCAGGACCCGGAAGTGGCTACCGGCGCGGGACACCATTCCGTTATTCACAATAAGAATAAGGGGAAATGGTTCATCGTGTACCACAGAAGGCCACTGGGGGAAACAGATGCCAACCACCGGGTTACCTGCATCGATGAAATGACTTTTGACGCGAATGGCAACATCAACCCCGTTAAAATCACCATGGAAGGCGTTCCGGGGCTGAAAGTGAAATAACAGCCTGGCGAGCCTCTTCTTTCCGGGAGCAGGGGTTTGCTTTCTGGTTGGTACCTGGACACCTCGCTGCATTCCCAACCCAGTGGCATAGGTTTGTACGTGAAGAGAATATTTAAAACAGCCCAATAGATTTTACTGAAAACAAGGTGAGCGAGCCTGCTGAAAATTTATATATGGAGGACCGGAAAGTTATAGGGGTAGACATAGGGGGCACAAAAGTGCATATGGGCATCGTGCAGAATGGAGTAATCACGAAAGAGCTAAAGCTGACAACTGCAGCACAGGGAGCGAAAGAGCAGCTGCTGTCTGATATTACGGATGGTATCAGGCAACTGATGGATGCTGACGTTACTGGCATTGGAATAGGAGTGCCGGGCCTGGTTGATGATGAAAAAGGTATCGTGTACAACGTGCAGAACATTCCCTCCTGGGATGAAGTGCACCTGAAAACATATTTAGAGGATGCCTTCAATCGCCCTGTTTGTGTCACCAACGATGCCAACACTTTTGTATTAGGAGAGAAAGTATACGGAAAAGGGAAGCGGTTTAAGAATATGCTGGGTATCACCCTTGGAACCGGAATGGGTACAGGCATCATCATCAACCATGGTTTGTATGGCGGGGCTTTCTCATGTGCCGGAGAATTCGGCAGTGTGCCTTACCTGGACCAGACGCTGGAAGACTATTGCAGCGGGAAGTTCTTTCAGAATAAGCATGGCATGTCGGGTGACCAGTTGCAGGTGCTTGCAGAAGAAGGCGATGCCAAAGCCATCGATATCTTCAGGCAGTTTGGGCATCACCTGGGGAATGCGATTAAAGTTGTATTGTATGCCCTTTCGCCGGAAGCTATCTTCCTGGGAGGATCAGCAAGCCGCAGTTATCCCTTCTTTCATGAAGAGATGCACCGGAGTATAGCTTCCTTTCCCTATCGTGTGGTTACAGACCAGTTAGTTTTAGAGTGCTCTGAAATAGAGAATGCAGCTGTACTGGGTGCCGCTGCGCTGTGGCACATGGGGCGGGCAAGCATGAAAAACAGCAACCCCACACAGGCATAAGCTGGTATCAGGCACCCTCTGTCCTATGCTTTCAGATATAGCGCGCTATTCTGACCCTGCAACTAAGTTCAATGTTGCGACTTGTGGTTATAAACTAATAATTAACTTCAGAAGCAGGCTACTGCAGGATTGTTATAGTTAGAAAACTTGATAGATTTAACCAAACAGACAAACAAGATGCTATTTGCTTAACCTTGACCCTCATAGACAAGCAACAGGTATGAAGAAACTGGTTTCTGTACTTCTGGTAACCATATTTCCCTTCCTTGCTTTTGCACAAATTCCTAATCCGGCTCTCCCTCAGGAACTGCTGAGCAAGCCGTGGTCTGCCCAATGGATTGCGGTGGCAGGTGAACCGGCAAAGGCGTATGGCGTCTACCATTTCCGAAAGAATATAGAACTGGAAGCTAAGCCTGCCACTTTTCTGGTGCATGTTTCCGGCGACAACAGGTACAGGCTTTTTGTAAACGGACAGCAAGTGTGTTTCGGGCCTGCCCGCAGCGATGTTTTCCACTGGAATTTTGAGACCGTTGATTTAGCCCCCTTCCTGAAATCCGGTAAAAATACACTGGCAGCTGTCGTGTGGAATTACGGAGAAGAGACGCCTGTAGCGCAAACGAGCTTACGCACCGGCTTTATCATGCAGGGTAATTCTCCCGCAGAGCGTATTGTGGATACGGGCACTTCCTGGAAGGGTATCCGCAGCAAGGCCTATGCGCCTATCAAAACGAACCTCTATACCTACTTTGTTATTGACCCCGGTGAAAATCTAAATGCTGCTGTTTACGACTGGGGCTGGGAAACGGAATCCTTTGATGACAGCAAGTGGCCTGCAGCAAGCACTATTTCTCCCGGACTAGTAGGTGGTTTGTTCGAGCCCTGGTATGAAGGGTGGCACCTGCAGCCTCGCAGCATTCCGGCTATGGAGCTCAGCCCGCAACGCCTGGCAAGTGTAAGAAGAGCTACCGGAATTGCAGCCCCAAAGAATTTCCCTCAGAAAGCAGCAGCCTTTACAGTGCCCGCGCATACAAAAGCTACGCTGATACTGGATCAGGGCTTTGAAACCACAGCATTCCCGATACTAACCATCAGTGCGGGGCAGGGAGCAACCGTTGCTGTACGGTACGCCGAATCGCTCTTTGTAGACGAAGGCAAGAGTGTTGCCGGGACAAAGAACAAAGGCAACCGCGATAAGGTAGAGGGCAAAGTGTTTATAGGCTATGAGGACAGATTCACTTCTGATGGAGGCGAAGCTCGTACATTTATGCCGCTTTGGTGGCGCACATACCGGTACATTGAACTGGAGGTAGAAACGAAAGAGCAGCCCCTTACCATCAATGATTTGTACGGACTTTACACGGGATATCCGTTCGAGTTGCAGGCAAGCTTTGATGCTGGTCGTCCGGAGTTAAACAAAATCCTGGAGGTCGGCTGGCGTACGGCGCGTTTGTGTGCCCACGAGACTTACATGGACTGCCCGTATTATGAGCAACTACAATACGTGGGCGACACCCGCATCCAGGCGCTGGTTTCCCTTTACAACAGTGGGGATGACAGGTTGATGCGAAATGCCATTGACCAGATACGTTACTCCCATGGTCTGAGCGGCATTACACAGAGCCGCTATCCCAACCATTTGCCCCAGTACATTCCTACTTTCTCTTTGTGGTGGATTGGAATGGTGAACGACTACTGGAAGTACCGCGGGGATGAGGCTTTCGTAAAAAAGCAACTTCCGGTATCCAGGGTCATTATCAGCTTCTTTGAATCAAAGCAGGAGGAGAGTGGCACACTTAGCAGGGTGCCTTACTGGACTTTTACCGACTGGGCGGAGGCACCTGGCTGGAAGGCAGGCATGGCTCCGAAATCGGCAAATGGTGGCAGTTCTGCAGCTTTGGACCTGCAACTCCTGCTTGCCTACCAGGAGGCTGCGTCTTTGGAGAAAGCGGTCGGTTTGCCTGCTTTTGCGCAGCAGTACGAGCAGAAGATAAATACGCTGAAGCAAACGGTTAAGAACCTGTATTGGGATGCCGGCAAAGGTATGTTTGCCGACACACCCGATAAAAGGTACTTCTCGCAGCACACGAACACCTTAGCAGTGCTGGGTGGAGTTGTAGAGGAGGAGGAAGCACGCCAGTTGATGGAAAAAGTCTTAAGTGATCAGGCCGTAACACAGGCTAGTATTTACTTCAAATACTATCTGCATCAGGCAGTTGCGAAAGCAGGTCTGGGGGACAGGTATCTCTATTTGCTGGACGAGTGGCGCACGCAGCTTTCCAGGGGACTAACCACCTGGGCCGAGCAACCAGAGCCATCCCGCTCTGATTGCCACGCATGGGGATCCAGCCCAAACATCGAACTCTACCGTATCGTTCTGGGAATCGACAGCGACGCGCCCGGGTTCAGCAAGGTTCGCATTGCACCAAGCTTGGGGGATTTAAAGAATGCTAGTGGCGTTATGCCGCACCCAAAGGGCCAGATAATGGTGAAATACCAGGTATATAAGAGAAACAAGTTAAAAGCAGAGATCACTTTACCGCCTGGTATAACAGGCACCTTAGTCTGGAATGGGAACGAAGCTCCATTAGCCGGAGGGAAGAATAACGTGGCGCTGTAGCTTTTCCGGCTGCCTCTGATAAGGTTGAAAGGTGTAATGTGCTGCCGAGAAAGTTTCAGGGCTTATGTAATGCTACAGATAGGTGAGGTGATGGGTTGCTCACTTTTAAATTAAGCAGAACAGAACTTTTATATAATAAGATAGGTATATACGCTAACCAGTATAGATGGAAACTTTAATTTTTTACTTAATCTTCCTGATTGTTAGTGGCTTTGGAGAGATGGGTTCTGGCTTATGGTTAGAGATACTTTATAAGCCTCATGTTATGAGTAATTGGTCACTTTTATGCTGAAAAGCTTTTGGTTTTATGATTAGATGCTTATATTTAATCTTCTAAACAATAAAGCGGAAAAGGAAGGGCTTAAAGAAAACATGTTTTAAGCTGTGCCTGATTCTGGATTAAAGAAAATAACTTCATTGCTTTTTTACTTTCGCAAGAACTATACAGTGTCTCATCTTTCGAGGCATTCCAGATATATAAAATAGAAATAAGAGGTTAAGTGTTGCTGCTGCTCATGTGTTCTAAACGATATGAGTAATTGAATACTATGGCCTCTTATATTTGTAGATTTAGTATTATTTAAAAAATAGTTTGTGCTAAAGAGGTAATAATGCTGCCTGTCTTTTTAAGATTTCCTTGTTTCATTTTGCGTGAGTTTCATTTGCTAAACCCTGAACAGATGCTGAACCGGGTGTAGTAAAGGTGAGTTTTATAGTAAAAGTTAAGTGTTGCGGCTACAGTTAATTCAAGACCAGTTGCGACGGGTTTGCTGCTTTAGTAAGCAATAGGGAATAAAATATTACAGAGTTTCATTTATATTTTTTCACTTTAAAACCAGAATCTATGCAACACCTTTTACCCAAGGAGGTAAGATACTTGCTTGTATTACCTCTTTTCTTTTTCTCTGTTGTTGCGGCCTATGCACAAGGCCTCACAGTGCAGGGGAAAGTTACTGACGAAAGCGGTGTAGCCCTGCCTGGCGTGACAGTGCTGCTCAAGGGCTCTTCCACTGCCGCGCCCACTGGTGCAGACGGCACTTACACCCTGAACGTGCCTAATGGTAACGGAACCCTTATTTTTTCTTTTATAGGTTTCGCACCGCAGGAAGTTCCGATTAATAACCGAACCACTGTTAACGTGCAGCTTACTACCGATGCGAAAGCACTGGAAGAAGTAGTGGTTGTGGGTTATGGTACACAAAAGAAAGAAACTGTAACCGGTTCTGTTTCCGCCGTAAAGGGTGCAGAACTTGAAAGATCACCAGCAGTTAACGTCACTAACTCTATCGCTGGCCGCATGCCTGGTGTGGTAGCCGTTAACAGAAGCGGCGAGCCTGGTTACGATGGCTCAATAATTCGTATTCGTGGTTCCAATACCTTAGGCAACAATGGAGCACTGGTTGTAATTGACGGTATTCCTGCCCGTGCGGGTGGTATTGAACGCCTTAACCCGGCGGATATCGAAAGTATTTCCGTACTGAAAGACGCTTCTGCAGCCATTTATGGTTCGCGAGCGGCCAACGGTGTAATCCTGGTTACCACCAAGCGTGGTACAGCAGGAAAACCAAAGCTGTCTTACTCCTTTAACCAGGGTTTTGCCCAGCCTACTGTTATCCCCGACCTGGCCAACAATGTGCAGTTTGCAGAAATGCGTAACGACCTGGAGATTTACAACCGTGTGCCGGTGCACCTGTGGGGAGAAGCGACAGAGGCTTTCCGCAATACAGGAAGCTACACCTTGCCAGATGGCTCTACGGTAAATGCACACTACGATCCGGATGATATGCAGAAGTTCAGAGACGGTTCTAGCCCATGGACGCACCCTAACACAGACTGGTATGATGCAACCCTGAAGACCTGGTCTCCACAGTCCCAGCATACCCTGCAGTTAACTGGCGGAAACGACAACATGAGGTTCCTGACCTCCCTGAACTACGTTAACCAGGATGCCTTCTATAAGAACTCAGCAACCGGCTATAAGCAGTATGACTTACGCCTGAACTTGGATGCAAATATCAATGAATACATCAAGACAAGTGTAGGTATGCTGGCGCGCCAGGAAAACCGCTTTTTCCCGACAGTGAGTGCTGGTGCTATTTTCAGAATGCAGATGCGTGGTCTGCCTACTATGCCTGCCCGTTGGCCAGATGGAAGACCAGGACCTGATATTGAAAACGGACAAAATCCAGTAGTTATCACCACCAATGAAACCGGCTACGACCGTGATAACCGTACCTATCTTCAGTCTAATGGTTCAATCGAGATCACGAACCCTTGGATTGAAGGGCTAAAGTTTACAGGTACAGCTGCGGTTGATAAAATGACACGTCGTACGAAAAGATGGCAAATTCCGTGGTTCCTGTACTCCTGGAACGGTACTGACTATGAGGCAGATGGTACTACACCTTTGCTTACTTCAGGACGAAGAGGACCTGCCGATCCAAACCTGAATGTAGGAGATGAAGAACAGCTGAATATTTTGCTGGGCGGTATATTATCCTACGATCGTAAGTTCGGAGATCATGCAGTAACAGTGCTGGCGGGTACAAACAGAGAGACGATTGATTGGGAAGCTGTTTCAGCGTTCCGCAGGTATTTCATCTCTCCTGCCATTGACCAAATAAGCGTTGGTGGAGACTTAGAGCGAAATAATGGAGGAGGGGCTTATGAAAGAGCACGCCTTAGCCACTTCGGCCGTTTTGCCTATAACTACAAAGAAAAGTACATGGCAGAATTCCTGTGGCGCTACGATGCCTCAGATGTGTTTCCGAGAGAAACCCGCTACGGATTCTTTCCTGGAGTGCTGGCTGCATGGCAGATCTCTGAAGAAGACTTCTTCAAAAATAACGTAGGATTTATTAACTATCTGAAACTCCGCGGTTCATGGGGTCAAATGGGTAACGATGATATAGGAGAGTTCTATTCTTATATGTCTACCAATGACTTCTATACCTATATAATTGGTGGACAGGAAGTAAAGACGCTGCGTGAAACCCGGGTTCCAAATCCAACAATCACCTGGGAGGTAGCAAACAACGCTAACGTCGGACTAGAAGGTCAGTTGCTGCAGGGAAAAATAAACTTCGAGTTTGATGTGTTCTATAATAAGCGTACCAACATATTATGGGCTAAATACGGCTCAATTCCTCAGACTACTGGTATGACCCTGCCCCGCCAGAACATAGGCGAAGTTGCAAACCGAGGCTTTGACGCTTTAGTAGGTTATAATGGCCAGGTTGGTGACTTTGTGTTCAATGTGAGTGTGAATGGTGGCTACGCTAAAAACAAGATTCTTTTCTGGGACGAGGCACCAGGAGCTCCTGCCCACCAGCGCTCTACTGGTATGCCAATGGGTACGTCGCTCCGATACGAATATGACGGCGTGTTCTTAAACCAGGCAGAGATTGATGCCAACCCGATTGACTATAGCGCGATTGTAGGAGCACTACGCCCAGGCGATATGAAATATAAGGATGTGTCTGGCCCGAACGGTGTACCTGATGGCAGAATTACACCAGACGACAGAACAAGAGATCCAAGGAACGACATTCCTACTTTCCAGGGTGGTCTGAATGCCCGTGCAAGCTTCAGAAACTTCGATTTCAGCGTGCTGTTCCAGGGTTCAGCCGGAGCGGTAACAACAATCGGAACTGGCGAAATGGGTAGTATCGGTAACTTCCTGGAGGATATCTATGTGAACCGCTGGACTGTGGAGAATCCTAGCTCAGTGCACCCGCGCATCTCTGACCGCGGAAACCAGTACTTCTCATGGGGTAATACCTACTGGATGAGAAGCACAGACTATATCCGACTGAAGAACATTGAGTTGGGCTATACGCTTCCGGGTACTCTAGGTAAAAAAGTAGGTTTAGACGTGCTGCGTGTGTATGTGAATGCACTGAACCTGGCGACTTGGGATAAATTGAAAGTGTATGACCCTGAAAACGTGAACGCCAACGGTCAGTATTACCCACAGTCCAGAATCATCAACACAGGCGTTACAGCAACATTTTAAGTAATATCGGAGATGAAAAGAATGTATAAAATAAAATCATTGTCCTTGAGTCTTATCACTGCCATGGTGCTTTCTGCCGGCTGTAATGATGACTTTCTGGATACAAAGCCCTTAACAACAATTCCAAGCGAAGTCGTTTGGACTGACGCAGCCCTTGCAGAAGCTTTCGTGAACGACATCTACACAGCGTTGGGACAAGGAGGCTTTGATGAGCAGATGCAGGCTTCCCTTACAGATGAGGCCGTTTTTACGCACCCGGGCAGGGGTATCAATGTTATTACGGAGTCGCGATCCAACCCTGCTGATCCAGGCTGGATTAACTACACGCTTAACTGGCCGAATATGTACGCCAGGATAAGGGCGGCCAATCTGGCCATTGCAAACCTGCGGGAGCCACAGTTCAGCGATGCTGCCATGGCGAACAGGTTATTGGGGGAGGCGCTTTTTATGCGCGCCTACCTGTACCACCAGTTAATGCGTTACTACGGTGGTGTGCCGCTTATTGATAGCCCTTATGAACTTGGTCAACCTGACTATACTGTAGAGCGAAACACTTTTGCTGAAACGGTTGATTTTATCGTGAAGGATGCAGAAGAGTCTGCCCAATTGCTGGAGGGTAAATCTATGGCGAGAGGACGAGCCAATAAAGCGGCGGCATTGGCGCTGAAATCCCGTGTGCTTTTATATGCTGCGAGCGATCTGCATGACATTCCTACTGCCAGCGCAAAATCAAGCGTTATCGCATCTTATCCTCACCCTGAGTTGATAGGTTATGTAAGCGGTGACCAGACGGCGCGTTGGCAGAGAGCACAGGCTGCAGCCAAAGATGTGCTGGATTTGCCAGGGTACGGTTTTATGTTGAACTTGGCAGGACCTGTTAGCCCGGAAGAGGGCAAGCAGAATTACATCGACATGTCGCTGTTCCGCAGCAATGCAGAAAGTGAAATGATTTTCGGACGTTACTTTATCCAGTCTAAGAACGAAAGTGGTGGTCGCGTTGGCTTGTACAACGGTCCGAACGGGTATCGAAACTGGGCCGGTAATACGCCGCTGCAGGATTTGGTGGATGATTACGAAATGATGGACGGCAGCGAGTTTAGCTGGGATAACCCTGCGCATGCGGCATCTCCTTATGAAAACCGTGATCCACGTCTGGAGGCAACTATCCTGCATGACGCCTCTGACTGGAAGCCGCGTTTCACAACCACAGCGGATCCTGCCAACCAGATTCAGACAGGGCAGTACGAGGTAATTGGCAGCAATGGGCAGAAAACAACCCATTTCGGGCTGGATACCCGCCAGAGCTCTATTGAAGACTGGAACGGAACCCGCACCGGTTATTATATGCGCAGGTTTATTGACCCGAACCCGAACCTGCGGGACATGAACATGTGGCAGCAGGTGCCTTGGGCGTTCTTCCGCTATACAGAAGCCGTGTTGAACTACGTGGAGGCCAGCATCGAACTGGGAGAATATGACAAAGCGCAGGAATGGCTGAACAAAGTACGCTTCCGTGCAGGTATGCCAGCCGTGACAGAAACAGGCGAAGCGCTGATGGAACGTTACCGCAACGAGCGCAGAGTTGAAATGGCCTACGAAGAACAGCGTTTCCATGATGTGCGCCGCTGGATGATTCCTGAAGAAACAGTTGGGCAGCAGCCTCGCATTATCGATGTAAAAGGAACGCTGAAGCCAGGTAAAACAGTCTCTGTGTACCAATACAACCCTGAGAACTACAACTATACCTACAATGTGATAGAACTTGGAGAAGGTGTTGAGAACAGGGCCTGGGATGATAAAATGTATTACCTGCCGATTCACCGGGATGAAATTAACCGGAATGATAAGTTAGTACAGAACCCAGGATATTAAGAAAATTTCTTATATTACATTAGAAATCTATGCCAGTCTTGTGCTGGCATAGATTTCTCTTTTTACCAAGTTTTTAATTGCTTACCAGCATGAGCACGCTCAGACTTTCACTTCCCGCCCTGTTACTACCCACCCTCCTGTTTTTCTCAGCCTGCCAGGAAACAGCCTCTGTCGAAGAAAAGCAAGCTGCTGTTTCTCCGGCTGTTGTTACAAATCCCCTTTTTACACTGCTTCCTGCAAGTAAAACAGGTGTCAGTTTTGCGAATAACCTCACAGAAGGCCTCAATACCAACGTTCTGATGTATGAGTACTTCTATAACGGAGGCGGCGTGGCTGTGGGCGATGTGAACGGGGATGGCCTGCAGGATCTTTATTTTACAGGCAACATGACACCGAACCGGCTGTACCTGAACAAGGGCAACATGCAGTTCGAGGATGTCACAACCGGAGCAGGTGTGGCCGGGAGAGAAGGCCCCTGGACTACCGGGGTCACCATGGCCGATGTGAATGGCGATGGCCTGATGGATATTTACGTTTGCTATTCCGGCAAACTGCGCCCCGAAAAGCGGGAAAACCAGCTGTTTATCAACAATGGCCCGGATGCCAGTGGTGTCCCCCAATTCTCAGAGCAGGCAGCACAATATGGCCTGGCAAGTTCCTCTAACAGTACCCATGCCGTTTTCTTCGACATGGACCGCGACAGCGACCTGGACATGTTCCTTCTGAACCACAGTCCGGAGTCTTTGCCTGTGCTGGACGAAGTGACCACGGCAGAGTGGCTTAAAAAGGAGGATGCGCAGCGCGGGGTGCGGCTCTTTAGAAATGATAACGGGAAGTTTCAGGATATCACCAGAAAAGCCGGTATTCAATCCTCCACCCTTACGTATGGCTTGGGTGCCGGAGTTGCCGATATCAACGGCGATGGCTGGCCCGACATTTATGTATCGAACGATTATGATATTCCCGATTTCCTGTACATCAACAACAGGAACGGAACCTTCACCGATCAGCTGAAGACGAGCATGGGGCACACCTCTCACTTCTCTATGGGTAGTGATGTGGCGGATATCAACAACGATGGTTTTCCGGACATTTTCACCCTGGACATGCTGCCAGAGGATAACCGCCGGCAGAAGCTGCTGTTTGCCCCGGATAACTACGAGAAATTCAACCTCAGCCTTAACTCTGGTTTCCATTACCAGTACATGCGCAATATGCTGCAGGTAAACAACGGCAACGGTACCTTCAGTGAGGTGGGGCAGCTGGCCAAACTTTCCAATACCGACTGGAGCTGGGCACCTTTGGTGGCCGACTATGACAACGACGGCTGGAAAGACATGTTTATCACCAACGGTTACCTGCGGGATTACACCAACATGGACTTCATCAAGTACATGGGCGGCTTTGTGCAGCAGAGGGGCGGCAGAATGCAGCGGGAACACGTGCTGGAACTTGTCAATCAAATCCCTTCCTCAAACGTAACGAACTACATCTATAAAAATAACGGCGACCTTTCTTTTAGCAACAAAGGCCGGGACTGGGGCATGAGTGTTGCCTCTAACAGCAACGGGGCGGCCTATGCCGACCTGGACAACGACGGCGACCTGGACCTGGTGGTAAACAACATCAACCAGCCCGCTTTTATTTACCAGAACGAGGCAAACAAGCAACTGGACCACCGTTACCTGCAGGTGAAGCTGGAGGGAGCCGGAAAAAACACAGCCGGAACTGGTGCCAAAGTAATGCTGTACACAAATGGCAAGCAGCAGTACCAGGAGCAGATGCCTTCGCGCGGGTACCAGTCCAGTGTGTCGCCAGTGCTGCATTTCGGGCTGGGGCAGGAGAACACCATTGATTCTCTTCGGGTGGTATGGCAGAGCGGAAAACAGCAGGTGCTGCAGAACGTGTCTGCTAACCAGCTGCTGACGCTGCAGGAAAAAGACGCAGGTACACTTTACCGCCCGTCAAGGCAAGGTGCCCCGGCTTTTGAGGAAGCCAAAGCGCCTGTTTCCTTTACGCACCAGAAAAGCACCGTCAACGATTTTAAGCGGCAGCCGCTGCTCGTGAACCCCATCTCCTTTGCCGGGCCCTGCCTTGTGAAGGCGGATGTGAACGGAGACGGGCTGGAGGATATATTTGCCGGTGGAGGCAAAGGACAGGCAGGAGTACTTTACCTGCAGCAAAGAAATGGCAGCTTTGCGCCTAAAGCGACGCCAGCCTTCGAAGCCGACAAAATGAGTGATGACGTGGATGCCGTGTTCTTTGATGCCAATAACGACCAGCACCCGGACCTGTACGTGGTGAGCGGCGGTTACCACGACTTTATGCCGGATGATGTGCTGCTGCAGGACAGGCTGTACCTGAACGATGGCAAAGGTAATTTCACAAAGAGCACCGATGCGCTGCCAACCATGCGCACCAGCACCAGTTGCGCCCGCGCATCCGACATCAATGGCGACGGTCTGATGGACCTGTTTGTGGGAGGGCGCGTGATACCGGGCCACTATCCTGAAATGCCAGCCAGTTATGTGCTGCTGAACAACGGCAAAGGCCAGTTTGAGGATAAGACAGCCGCCCTGGCACCGCAGCTGCAAAAGCTGGGCATGGTAACCGACGCTGCCTGGCATGACCTGAACGGCGACGGTAAACAGGAGCTGGTGGTAGTAGGGGAGTGGATGCCGGTCACCGTTTTCAAAAACAACAACGGCAGCCTGGCCGATGCGACCGATACCTATTTCGATAAAGAGTACAGGGGCTGGTGGAATAAGCTGCTGGTAAATGACTTTAACTTGGACGGTAAGGCTGACCTGGTTGTTGGAAACCTGGGGCTGAACGCCCAGGTGAAAGTGTCAGGAAGGCAGCCGGCGGAGTTATACTACAAAGACTTCGACGACAACGGCTCTATAGACCCCATCCTTACTTTTTACATCCAGGGCAAAAGCTATCCCTATGTAACCCGTGACGAGTTACTGGACCAGCTAAGCATCATGCGTACGCGGTTCACAGACTATAAGAGTTATGCGGATGCCACGCTGCAGGATATCTTTACTCCTGAAGAACTGGCAGGTGCAGAGCGGCTAACGGCCGATTACCTGCAAACAGCTTACTTTGAAAGTAATGCGAATGGTACGTTTACAGAGAAAAAGCTTCCGGTAGAAGTACAGTATTCCCCGGTGTATGCGATGACTGCTTTAGACTACAATGGCGACGGAAACGGAGACCTGCTGCTTGGTGGCAACATCAGCCAGGCCAGGCTACGCTTTGGCAAGTACGACGCCAGCTACGGCATCCTTCTGGAAGGCAACGGCAAAGGCGGGTTTACGTATGTGCCGCAGGTTAAGTCAGGCCTGAAGGTGAACGGCGATGTAAGAAGTATCCTGCAGGTAAACAACAGCCTGTTGTTTGGCCTGAACCAGCAACCTGTAAAAGCTTATAAAATGAAGCAGCCAAAGCTGCTGTAAGGGCCTGAAACAAAAGCGCAGGCATTGGTTTAGAGCAAACCCGATGCTGCCAGCTTTAGAAGCACTGCCAGTATGCAGCATAGCCGTAGGTAAGTGTTTGTTTTTCTGGCAGAAAGAATTATATTTAAAATAGCTTTTTTTCATAGCGACAGGCTATGTTGCTTCTTTGGCATACGCTAAGCTTTTAGCTTGCCAGAATACTTCCTTCTGCCCTGCGTTTTTATCGGTAAACGTGTTATGCTGTTCAGTACGGCATAAGCTGTGTCACGGAAACAGCAGGTTTTTTTGTCAGTGACTACGCACTTAATTAGTGCTGCAGGGCTTTTCAGTGTTACCTTTTCCGGTGGAGAAGGGGACCTTTTTTAAAAGAATACGCACCGGCAGTTTGCCAGTGGCACAAGCAAAGTTCAGCCATTTTAACATTACCTTCCTGAATGAAAAGAAATGTACTACCAGTAGCTTTTCTGATGAGTGTGCTGGCCACCTCATCCTGTAATAACCCACAACAAGTAACTACCGCCCAACAGGTACAACCTAAAGCCGACGAGCAACAGCTAAGCAAAGAGGCCCGGGAGGAGCTTTACAGCAAACTAACGGAGGAAGAGAAACGACTGCCGGAAAATGCTGTGCTGGGGTTAGAGGCCGCAGAGGGCCTGGAGGTAAAGCTTTTCGCCTCCGAGCCCATGATGGGAAATCCTACGAACATCGATGTGGATGCCAAAGGCCGGGTGTGGGTGTGTGAAGCCTACAACTACCGGCCGGACCTTAACCCGGGAAACCCGCAGCGTGGCGAAGGAGACCGTATCCTCATTCTGGAAGACCTGAATAACGATGGCCGCGCCGATACAGCCAAGGTGTTTTACCAGGGCAAAGACATTGACGCTGCCCTTGGTGTAGCGGTGCTTGGGAACAAGGTAATTGTGTCCAGCAGCCCGAATGTGTTCCTGTTTACAGACACCAACGGGGATGATGTGGCGGATAAAAAAGAAGTGTTGTACTCAGGCTTAGGCGGGGAGCAGCACGACCATGCCATTCACTCCTTCACCTTCGGACCGGACGGAAAACTGTATTTCAACTTCGGAAATGAAGGAGGGCAGATATTAGACGCCAAAGGCAAACCTATAATTGACAAAGACGGCAAAGAGGTAAACAACACCGGCAAGCCCTATCGCCAGGGAATGATTTTCCGGGTGAACCCCGACGGAACAGAGTTTGAAGTGCTGGCCCATAACTTCCGCAACAACTACGAGGCCGCCGTGGACTCTTACGGTACCCTGTGGCAGTCAGACAACGACGACGACGGAAACCAGGGTGTGCGCATTAACTATGTAATGGAGTTTGGCAACTATGGCTATACCGACGAAATGACGGGTGCCGGGTGGCGGGCGAACCGTACCAACATGGAGAAGGAAATTCCCCTGCAGCACTGGCACCAGAACGATCCGGGCTCTATCCCGAACCTGCTGCAGACAGGTGCAGGCTCCCCGACGGGTATGGTGTTCTACGAAGGCAATTTGCTGCCGGAGGTGTATCGTAACCAGATGATTCATACCGACGCCGGCCCGAACACCGTCAGGTCCTATCCTGTCACAAAAGACGGAGCTGGGTTTAAAGCTAAAATCGTTCCCCTGGTTGAAGGAGTGCGCGATCAGTGGTTCCGCCCTTCAGACCTGAGTGTGGCTCCGGACGGCTCTGTTTATGTGTCCGACTGGTACGACCCGGGAGTGGGTGGCCACCAGATGGCAGACATGAACAGGGGGCGCATCTTCCGGATTGCCCCACCTGCCACGCCATACCGAACCCCGAAACTGGACCTGAGTTCACCGGCAGGAGCCGTGCAGGCCCTGCAAAACCCAAACCTCGCCACACGTTTCCTGGCCTGGGATAAACTGCACACATGGGGCGCAAAAGCGGAACCTGCACTGCAGAAACTGTGGAAGTCTGATAACCAGCCCATGAGGGCCAGGGCACTGTGGCTGCTGGCGAAAATAGAAGGCAAAAGCGACAAGTATATTCAGCAGGCGCTGCAGGATCAAAACGAAGACATTCGCATTACGGGCCTCCGCATTGCCCGTCAGGAGACAGATGATGTCATCTCTTATGTGAAGCAGCTGGTGAAAGACCCAAGCCCGCAGGTGCGCCGCGAAGCTGCCATTGCCCTCCGGCACAACAAGTCGGCGGAGGCGCCCGCGCTTTGGGCAGAGCTGGCGCAGCAGTACGATGGCCAAAACCGCTGGTACCTGGAAGCGCTGGGCATCGGTGCCGATGAACAGTGGGATAGCTTTTTCACCGCTTACCAGGCCAAGGCAGGAGACCAACTAACAGGCAAAGCGGGGCAGGACATTATATGGCGTTCCAGAACCGCCCTTGCTCTGCCGTACCTCTCCCAGGGTATAACAGCTGCAGGCACTTCTTCTGCAGACCGGGCTAAGTATTTCAGGGCTTTTGATTTTATCGCCGATCCGACAAAAGATAAAACGCTCTTAGCGCTGCTCGACGACCAGGGGCCGCACAAGGCAGAGGTATCGAAGCTTGCGCTTAATCATATAAACCCGGCTAACCTGGAGAACTTACCGAAAGCAAAGGCTGCCCTGTACCGCACGCTGGCCGAGCAAAAGGGCACAAAAGAGTATTTGAACCTTGTTCGCCGCTACAAACTGAAAGACCAGAACGAGGCGCTGTTACAAATAGTGCTTTCTAATCCGGATAACAACCTGGGGGTGGAGTCGGCCCAGTTGCTGCTTGCCTCAGAAGGAGGCAGCCTGCTGCAGAAGACCATCAACGGTAAAAAGGAAGCCGAAGCCCTGGCGGTGCTGCGGGCGTTGGGCCGCGTGGGCAGAAAGGAGTCCATGGACCTGATTCAGTCTGTTATGATGGACAAGTCAGCTGACCTGGCGGTGCGCAAAGTGGCAGTGAAGGCGCTAGGCACAGGCTGGAGCGGTGAGGAGCGCCTGATGAACGTGGTAAGAGACGGCAAGCTGCCGAAAGAACTGGAGCCAATAGCTTCGGTAGCGCTGGCTGGAGCCATGCGTGCACCTATACGCGATGAGGCGCTGAAGTACCTGGCTGCAGCGAGCACAACAGGAGGCAAGCCGCTCCCCCCAATTACTGAATTAGCTATGCGGCCTGGTTCTGCTCTGAAGGGCAAGCAGGTGTTTCTGCAGTCCTGCGGCGTTTGCCACCAAATAGGTGAGGAAGGCGCCAACTTCGGCCCGGCCCTGAGCCAGATTGGCAGCAAACTCACCAAAGACGCCTTATATGTCTCTATTCTGCATCCTGACGCAGGTATCAGCTTCGGGTATGAGGGCTTCCTGTTCAAAATGAAAGACGGCAGCGAGGTAGCCGGTATCATTGCCAGTGAAACCGAGGATGAAGTAGAGTTGGTGTTCCCGGGAGGCATGAAGAGTAGCCTGGATAAGACAAAAATTGCATCCAGAAAGCAAATGGAAAACTCCATTATGCCAGCTAATCTGCAGCAGGGCATGTCTGAGCAGGAACTGGTGGACCTGGTGGAGTATCTGTATTCCCTTAAAAAGCCGGGAGCAAAATCATAACCCGTGCCTGTACGCATAGTGGCCATACTTAAAATAACACTAACTAATTTCAGGAGAAACAATCAAATGAAAAGCCAATATACCCGGCGCAGTATGCTGAGGAATATGGCAGGAGGAGCTGCAGTGCTCACATCTGCCATGCTGTTGCCTGAACCGCTGCAAGCCGCAGAGCTGAAGGAAACAAAGCTAAAAGGAAAGATCAACCACTCCGTGTGCAAGTGGACCTTCAACGACATGCCGCTGGAGGATTTGTGCAAAGCAGCCAAAGGTCTCGGCTTGTCCTCCATAGAGTTGCTGGGCCCCAATGAGTGGCCAACGCTGAAAAAATACGGGCTGACCTGCGCCATGGCCTGGGGAGCTGAGAAAGGCCTTACAGAAGGTTTTAATGAACCGAAATACCATGATGAGCTGGTGGCGCGCTACGAGGCCATGATTCCTAAGGTGGCCGCTGCCGGGCTTAACAACCTGATCTGCTTTTCTGGAAACCGCAACGGGATGAGCGATGAGCAGGGAATGGAAAACTGCGCCAAGGGCCTCAAACGCCTGATGAGCACGGCAGAAAAGCACAAGGTAACACTATCCATGGAGCTGCTTAACAGCAAGATAGATCACAAAGACTACATGTGCGACCATACCAAATGGGGTGTTGAACTGGCGAAGATGATAGGCTCGGAACGCTTTAAGCTGCTCTACGATATCTACCACATGCAGATTATGGAAGGAGACGTAATCCGCACGATCAAAGAGTACCATCCTTACATCTCGCATTACCACACAGCGGGTGTGCCTGGCCGCCACGAGATCGATAACTCCCAGGAGTTGTATTACCCGGCTATCATGCAAGCTATCGCGGATACAGGTTTTAAGGGGTTCGTGGGGCAGGAGTTTATTCCTGTTTCCAAAGAGCCGCTTACCTCTCTGCGAGAAAGTATTGTGATCTGTGACGTCTAAACTGGCGGAGGTGATACGCTGGCTTACATTCAGTAATCAATTAATGAAGGAAGTGTAAATCCCGCAGCATGACGAAGCCAAGTTCTGACTACTGCACCATTAACATCTAAAAATATGAGAAGAAGTGAGTTTTTGAAAAGCAGCCTTTTGGGCGCTGCAGCTCTTACAACGGGAGCATCAGCCTTTGGCCAAAGCGCCACCTCAGAAGGTAAAGCAGGAAAAACCTTTAACCTGATGTATGCCCCCCACTTTGGGATGTTCAAGGAAACAGCTGGTGACGACCTGGTAAGCCAGCTCCGGTTTATGCGGGATCAGGGTTTTACGGCGCTGGAAGACAATGGCCTGATGGGCCGCCCGGTAAGTGACCAGGAAAAAATAGGGAAGGAACTTGCGCGCTTGGGCATGACCATGGGCGTATTTGTTGTTGACAAAGGTGGTAACTCCCAAAACACGCTGGCGGCAGGAAAAAAGGAGCACATTGATATATTTCTGGATGGCTGCAAGCGGGCTGTGGATGTAGCCAAACGCGTGAATGCGAAATGGGTAACCGTGGTACCCGGCGATTATGAACGAAGTCTGCCGATAGGGGTACAAACCGGTCACGTAATAGAGGCTTTACGCCGGGGAGCAGAAATACTGGAGCCGCATGGCATTGTGATGGTGCTGGAACCGCTCAGCGATTCGCCAAACCTTTTCCTGCGCAACTCAGACCAGACGTACATGATTTGCAAAGGAGTGAACAGCCCGTCCTGCAAACTCCTGTTCGATATTTACCATATGCAGAAAAACGAGGGGCACATTATCCACAACATGAACCTGACCTGGGATGAGATTGCCTATATTCAGATAGGGGACAATCCGGGAAGAAAGGAGCCTACTACAGGGGAAATCAACTACAAGAATATCTTCAAGCACATCCACGAGAAAGGCTACAAAGGGGTGATGGGCATGGAGCATGGCAACGCAGGAAAAGGCAAAGCCGGAGAAGCCGCTGTTATCAAAGCCTACCGGGAGGTGGATAATTTTATGCAGGCCTAAAAGCAGCAACATTACGCAAAGCAGGTTTTACCTGGAAATCTTAAACGGATAAGGTGGTTTGAACAGACCACCTTATCCGTTTATTATAAGTGCTTTGGCTGATTTATCTTGTGTATCCGCTGTATGTCACAAGCTTCTACAGCCTTATGTATGTGAGACAGGTCTGGTTTAGGAATCACTTTTGCTGGATCAGTTCAGCCGTACATTTTTGTGTACCTGTTAATTGTGGGTAGTAAATAATATAAAGTTGACTTATGCAACGAATAGGTGGGAGATAGGGTCCCTTAGAAAATGCCTTATATGCGTTAGCAGGCAAACAGGTAGTTCTCTACAAATTAAAAATTGGTAACTATGAAAAAGCTTGGTATCCTTCTAAGTATGTTACTTCTGATATCATGCGAAAAGGAGGAATCAGAGCAAATCCCTATTGATTCTGATATCTTGATTGAGGTTAAAGAAGTGGGCTCTGACCCCAAAAGAATAGTGATTGTTGGTAAAACAGAAAAGGAATATAATTGCTACAACAACACCATCGTAACCAATAAGAGGTTTACTCAAAAGACCATAGAAATCACATTCAAGGCAGTCGAAGGAGATACTAAATGTGCTACTGCAATGGGCCCAGCCACAACGGAGATTGATTTAGGAGCACTGGATAATGGAGAGTATTCCCTGCAACTCAATACCACTACCACTAAGAATGAAGGACTACTGAAGTTAACCACCACAGAGATAATATTGGAATATAGCCAACAGGAGGGAATTGATATTTTGACGCCTGTAGTGCAGCGCTAGAAATAAGCGGGCATCCTGCCACTGGAGGAGTCAAACACATGGCAACTTCATCAAACTGGCTCATAGACGATGGAATAAAAGCCTCTTCTATTTCATCATCTTATAAAACCCTGCTGTGGCAGTATCGGCAACAGAATTATCCGGCTTTCGATAAATAAAATAAGCCTCCAGCCCCTTCTGGCGGTTTGTAAAATGCAGGGCTTTTTCCAATCCCATTCCCATCAACGCATTATCATAAGCATCAGCGGTCATGGCGTTTTCGGCCCAGACAGTTACGCTGATTAGCTCATTGTCTAAGGGGTAGCCGGTTTTGGGATCTATCAGGTGGGAGAACTTACGGGAGCCGCTCTGGTAAAATTTCCTGTAGTTGCCGGAAGAGGTGACAGCACCTTTCTCCAGCCGGATGATTTTCTGAATGGGGTATGGGTCATCCGGGTTACCACTGGCCGGGCCCTCTATGCCTATTGCCATGGCTGTGCCGTCTGGTTTCAGGCCCTTTACCCGTATCTCGCCGCCCAGTTCTACCAGGAAATTCCGGATACCTTTCCTGTCCAGGAAATCTGCCAACACATCCACGCTGTAGCCCTGTGCAATGCCGTTTACATCGATGCTTACGCAGGGGGCGGTTTTTTTTAAAAGGTTCTGCCGGAGTTTGATTCTGCCGGAACCCACACAAGGCAATATAGCCTGTACAGTGGTTGAGTCGGGAAGGGAGGTAACACGTTCTGCCCCAAAGCCCCATGCCTGCACCAGTGGCTGCACAGTAATATCGAAAGCACCGTCTGTTTTACTTGAAACCTTCAGCGCCTCTTTCACCACCTGCTGCAGGTGCCTGTCTGCCGCCAGCCCGCTTGCAGAGCGGTTGAACCGGCTGATGAGGGAGTATGGCTTGTAGAGGGAGAGCGAGCTGTCGAGCTGGGCCAGGAGGTAGGTTACCTGTGTTTTTGTAATGGTGCTGTCTTCTGCGTAATACGCTATCTGGTAGCTTGTTCCCTGTGCAAAACCCCTGATGGTATACTGTTTTAGGTCTGGGTTAGGGAACATGAGAGGAAAGAGAACTACAAGGCACAGCAACAAAAATCGCATAAATCAGAAGCGGTATAAGGGCAAGTGTTTCAGGAAAGAGGTTGCAAGAAACTCAGGCGAAGGCGGAAAACTAAGTATCAGTTAAGTGGAAAAAGATTGCCCCGTTCACCATTCCAGTTGCTTTTCTCTGCAACACCATGGTTCCCGGAGCAATCTCTTGTTATAGTAAATGAGAAATAGGTTAAATTACTTTTGTTTTACCTGGTATCGGAACAGGGTAAAATCCATTGGCATCTGGTAACACTTTTGGCTTTGCGTCCCATGCGAAAGTCTCCGGCATCAGGTTGATATTGGAGTTAAGCGCATCCTCCCACTTAATTTCCTGTCCGGAGTAGGTTGCGTAGCGGCCCATAAGGGAGGTCATGGTACTCAGCGCTGAACGCTCTGCATCTGCAAATTTATACTGACCTGCAGCTATAGCGGCAAACAACTCATCGTGCTCAGTCTGGTAGGGGTTCGGGTCGTTTTTGCCAGCATGGTCGTACAGGGAGTTTCCTTTATAATCCCATAGCTTACCATCGTTGTTGGCAGAAAGATATACTTTTCCCTTTGTGCCCTGGAAGCTTTCATCCACCCGGTTTTTGGTGCCTTCGTAATGGCGGCACTGGCTCTGGATAACGGAGCCATCGGCATATAAAAACTCTACTGTGTGGTTGTCGAAGATTTCGCCGTACTCTTTACCTGTTCGCTGGAAACGGCTTCCCGTTCCCTGTGCTGAAACCGGGTAGCTGTTTTTCACCCAATTCGCGATATCAATGTTATGCACATGCTGCTCGGTAATGTGGTCGCCGCAAAGCCAGTTGAAATAGTACCAGTTTCGCATCTGGTATTCCATCTCGGTTTGGTTTGCTTCGCGTGGGCGCACCCACACGCCGCCGCTGTTCCAGTAAACCTGTCCGGACACGATGTCGCCGATGGCGCCATCCTCTATCCGCTTGATGGTTTCGCGGTAGTTGTTCTGGTAGCGGCGCTGTAAGCCCACCACCACATTCAGTTTCTTTTTCTTTGCTTCTTCGGCCGCAGCCAGCACTTTGCGTATACCCGGAGAGTCTGTGGCAACAGGCTTCTCCATGAACACGTGCTTGTTTTTGCTCACAGCCTCCTCGAAGTGGATTGGCCTGAAACCCGGGGGAGTAGCCAGCAGCACAACATCTGCTTCAGCGATAGCCTGTTTATATCCGTCAAACCCTACAAATTTCTTGCTCTCCGGAACATTTACTTTTGCTTTCCCAAATTTACCAAACAGGCTTTCGTAGCTTTTGTCAAGGCGGTCACGGAAAGCATCTGCCATGGCTACCAGCTGCACATCATGCTTTGTTGTGAGAGCCTGAAAAGCGGCTCCTGTACCTCTGCCGCCGCAGCCGATAAGGGCAATTTTGATGGTGCCTTTTCCTGCTGCATAAGCACCTGCCAGGGGCAGGCTGCTCAACATTGCGCCACCGGCCAGTATGGCAGATGCCTTCAGGAATTCTCTTCGCTTATTCGAGTCGAAATCTTTCATGCTGTTATTATGGGATTAAGGTTTAACGTATACAAATTAATAGTCAGGAGTGGGTTCTTGGTTGTAGTAAGCCTCTATCTCCGCTTTTGAGGGCGGGGTCACCGGGCGTACTAACCGAAGGCCGACAAAAGGAGCCTCTGGAAACCACCAGTTGCTTTTCGGTATCTGCGGATCAATTCTTTTCCAGTTGGGGTCTGAGCCCTCCCTGTTTGCAGAGCGCAGCGCGGCTGGCTCATCTTCAAAAGAACCTCCTCTGATTACATGCGGGTATAGTTCTGTTGGAGTGGCTACAGGGTTGCTGATGGTCTTGCTTTTAGATTTTTTATAGTAATCCGGGATGTACTGGTCTGCGGTCCATTCGGCTACATTGCCGTGCATGTCGTACAGCCCCCAGGCATTCGGCTTCTTACTTCCGACAGGGTGTGTTTCCTCCTTGCTGTTCGCCAGGTGCCACGCGTACTCATCAAGTTTGGAGGCATCGTCGCCAAAAGAATAGGCTGTTGTAGTGCCTGCCCTGCTGGCGTATTCCCATTCCGCCTCAGTTGGCAGGCGGTAGAAAACCCCTGTTCTGGCGTACAGCCACTTGCAGAACTGAATGGCGGAATACTGGGTCATGCCAACGGCGGGATGGCTTTCTTTGCCCATGCCAAACGTCATGTCCAGGTAAGGCTTTGTTGGCCGCGCGACAGCATCCACTTCTGCACTCACGTTGCCATTGCTTTGGGTTACCTCATAGTCTTTGTAAACAAAAGGCTCAAAAATATCCCACGTTACTTCATGTTTGCTCATCCAGAAGGGATAGAGTTTGACCGTGTGCTGTGGCCCTTCGTCTTCGTCTCTTCCTTTTTCACCCGCAGGGCTCCCCATCATGAATTCACCACCAGGAATAGCCACCATGTCAAACTTTAGTTGCGTGCCGGCGATTTCCTGCGTGTACGGCTCCTTGGGAGACTGCTGGGAGTGGGCATTGTGGGAGATCAGCGTGAAAGAGGTAAACCCAGCTATAAAGAGGTGAAAAGACAGTTTCGAAATATTCATGCAAGCTGTTATTGTTTCTGATACTGTTTTAGGTTTTCTGTAAATTCTGGTCGCTCTTCTGAGGCATTCGGCACTAGTCCGGAGCACCTGCATGTTGTAACATGCTTGTAAAGGCAGCCCTATCCCTGCATAAGCTGCTTCCGTCAAGGTGTTATTTTCTGCCGGTTGAAGACTAGTTCGCCGTTAAAGAATCTAAGAACAGAAATCATCAAACTCATAATTCATATAATTTTATTATAAATGACAAGATAAGCAAGTAATCACCCAATAAAAATTATAAATGTGACAGTTTTTTTTGGCTGCTAATTAAGAATTTACCTGATACTGGTAGGTAAGATTGGCTGTTTCACAGTAATCAAAAGCAGCTATACTGCATTCTCCGTCTTGGAGGAGGAGTGGTTGTTGGTCAAAAGACACAATAACGGCAATCGTAATTCTTGAGTTGATGGCGTAAGATGAGGGAAGGTTTGGCCGGGATAAGTAAAAAGTGCTTCAATTATGTTTCCGGCAGTTTAGTTTCGGACAGAGATGTATGAAACAGCAGGTTCATCACCTTATGAAACCCTGCCAGATGAATTCTCAATGCATGTGCACAGCTTTGTGAGCTATATTACGTGGAATCCATTTTAAATCATCAACTGTCTTCCTCCAGGGTAGAAAGAAAGCTCACCAGATCCCGTATCTCTCTTTTCGTCAGGAGATACTGCATGTTCGGCATACTGGAAGCAGCATTCGTTCTTTTCGCGATATCACTCTTCTTGATCACGGTTTCAGGTTGTCCGCCTACTTTCACGGATACGCTGTTCTGAGACTCTCCCTGGAGGATGCCGCTAACGGTCTGGCCATTTTTCAGTTCCAGCGTCACCACACCATAGCCTGGTGCCAGGCGAGCGCTTGGGTTGATCAAGGCCTCCAGTAACTGCGGACGGGTAAGCTTCTTAGAGATACCATTCAGACGAGGACCGGCATTGCCGCCTAAATCATCGTAGGAGTGGCATCGGATACACTGCGCCGTCTGATGGCTGAAGAATATTCTTCTTCCACGATTAGGGTCACCCCCATGCAAGCTGCCTTCAAAAGAGGCCGCCAGAGCATCCGGTGATTGTTTCGCACTGATTTCTTTATGTCTGGCGATTAACTTCGCAGAGCGGGTGCTGGCAACTGCCTCGGCCAGTTCCAGTTGAATTTCCGCCGGAAGCTTTCCATTGGCATACTTCGTCAGTAACTGGTCAAACACCGGCTGCGTGTGTTCTACCGGCAGCTCCCCGAGCGTCATCAGCGCAGCCTGCTTTTCTTCAGGCGTTCTCTTTTCAATCACATCAGCCAGCAGCTTCACCATAAGCTCTTTCGAAATGTCCATGTCTGTTAGCATGTCAAGTCCTGCTACGCGTACGTTTTTCTCCGGATCTGAAATGGCCTGCTCAATGGCTTTTCCTATCTGTGGATCTTTATTTGATGCCAGTGCACGAAGTGCTTCTACGCGCACTTCCGCATTTTTGTCATTTTTCAGGCTGGCAAATAGCTGGGGAGAAGCTTTGTCGATGTTAAGTTTGCCAATGGCTTTTACAGCGCTTAACCGTATAGGTGCTTCTGAACTTCCGGTGGCCTGGATAAGGGCATCTGCTGCCTTGCTTTTAACCATCGCAGGATCTCTTTCAACAACGCCTCTGTAGCGCCCGTCTACGCGGTCCAGCACAGATGGCTTTGCCCAGGTGCTGAGTGCTGCGATAGCTTCCGCTCTCATTTCTGCCGGAGCACCTTCTTTTAAGGAGTAGTCAATCAGGTTTTGCATGGCCTGCTCAGTGCCTACCCGTAGGTTGGCATTGATCGCGCGCCGTAGCAGGGCTTCGTTCTTAAAGCGAGGGTCCTGCAGTACGTTGCCCAGGGCAGGGAGTGCCGCTTCAATAGACAGGTCGTCGTTGATGGCTCGGGCTGCTTCTGTTACAATGTACTCATCTTGATCCTTCAGGAAGTTGGCAACACCCGGATGCTGCATGCGCCGAAGGGCTACCACGGCGGCAATGCGTGCACCCCGTGAAGGATCGTTGGCTAATGCAAGAATTGGCTCCGCTTTTCCAATGCGGGCTAAGGCTAAACTTCCGGCATGTCGTAAATAAGCATCTTTATCGTTATTCGCTTTCAACATAGCAATGATAGGATTAACTGCCGGTTCATGGGCTATTCTACCCAACGCTTCTGCCGCAAAGAAACGGGCACGGCTGTTCTCATCCTTTAAGAGTGGCATCAGTTGCTTGCCTGCTTCCTTGTACCGGATATCGCCTAGCCACTTGGCCGCCTGTGCTCTTATCTCCGGGTCCTTGTCCTTCAGGAGAGGCACCAGCACTTTTGCGTAATTCTTATCTTGACGGGCTAACTGGCTGATGCCCCAGATGCCATGCACACGGGCTAGCTGATTGTCTCTTTGCTTAATGCTTTTCTGAAACACACTCGCACCGCTTGCACCGCGCTTTGCCAGTTCAAACTGCGCCTTCTGCCTTACGCGCATGTCCTGGTTCTTTAATAAGTCACCCAGCTCGTTATCTTTTCTGTTGCTGAAATCCTCTGCCAGAAGCTTTTTGGTCAGCTGACGCTCAGGCCAGGCTGCCCCGTCTTTGTCGTCTAGTTTCCAGATGCGGCCGTGGTCTTTTGTGTTCCAGCCATCAATCCAGTCTGCGGCATACAGCGCGCCATCCGGACCAAAATCGATACCGGTCGCCAGTACGCCACTCATAATTTTTTCACTTTTTCCAAGTTCAAAGGAAGCTCCTTTAGGGTTCAGCTTAAAAGCATGGATGCCGGAGCGGGCGGGGTTGCCCACAAACTCAGCAATGAAGAAGGTGTTCTTGTACTTCGGACTCAGGGCTGTACCCGGATTATACAGCATGCCGGTCGGGCCGCTCACAAAGTTGGCAATGGCCGGTGTGATATAGGCAGCCTGTCCTTCAAACCGTGGCTTGTACATGTTCTCGTCCATCCACACTTTATAGGTGTTGTTGTCCGGGTCACGGTACTTGCCAAACTGCCAGTTGGTGCGCCAGCCGGTGTCGGAGCCGTTCACAATATATACAAGTCGTTCCTTTTCTCCGGGATGGTCACCGTCATTATCTTCGCTGATGAGGTTGCCATATTCGTCAAAAACAAACTCATGCGTATTGCGGAGGCCATGGGCAAATACTTCAAAATCACTGCCATCCGGGTTAGCCCTTACAATGACGCCGTCGTTCGGGTGTTCCCACTTCTGTCCGTCAGGTCCTGTTCCGTTAAACCCGATGTCGCCAATGCCCCAGTAGATTTTGCCGTCAGGTCCCATTTCCAGGCCGGACATGCCGTGGCCGCCAAACCCGATGTGTATGCCGTAGCCGTGCGAAATAGAGGTCTTTTCGTCGGCAATGCCATCCCCGTTTTTATCTTTTATGCGCCATAAGTCAGGAGCCACGCCTACAAAAAGGTCATCGCCATGCGACATAATAGCCCCGGCCACATCGGTTACCTCATCATGAAAATCCTCTACCACCAGCTGCGATCTGTCTGCCAGGCCATCACCGTCTGTATCCTCCAGGCGGTACACATGCTCCTTTTCAACCGTCATGTCCCGCCAGTCGTGGGAGCCGTCTTTGTTCAGGTCTGCTAGCCATTCGTTTTGCTTGCTGTTTTCCGGAGCCAGTACCCTGTGCAGGAAGGCTCGTTTCTCCTCAACCGTTTTTAGCTGAATGGAGCCAATCTCCCAGTCCTGGTGTCCCCGGATATCGAACTCTGAATTCTTCTGCCTGTTGGTCCTAGTGTAATACAGTCGCCCCTGGTCATCTATGTCGATGGAAATAGGGTCTGCCACCAGGGAGTCCACGCCCCATAAGCGAAGCGTAAGGCCTTCAGCCAGTTCAGGAGTAACGAGCGCCTCAATGGATTTAGCCAGTTGGGCAACCTCCGCAGGAGCCATTTGCTTGATTCTTCTGTCAACGGGGTCCTGTGCCTTGTATCCTGTAAAGAGTACGACAGGAAACAGGGCCGACATCAGGAACGCTTTGCGGTTTTTTCTCAGGGATGCTAAAACAGCCTTTCTCATTTTAAATGATATGCAATCAATTTGACTTAAATGGTTTCTGTTGGGTTTCTTAATGTAGTGTTTGAAAGGGCAGGAGAGGAACCTTTTTGTGACTGAAATCAATAGGGTAAAGGGCTATTCTGCTACCAATCAAATCTTAAGTTAAGAAATAATACTTCATTTAACAGTAGAATCTGTTTTAATGTGATTACTTACTCTGATGGAGGCAGCAGGTGGATGACTCTCCTGTCTCCAGGAAAGTTGCCTGAAAGGCAAAAGAGGGAGCGCAGTAATAAAACCACGCTCCCTCTTTCCGGGTCATTCTCTATTTAACCTAAGATTCAGCGGCTTAGCCAAGCCTGTTGCATCATAGGAGTTTTATTTCTTGTTAAGAGGCATAATCTGACCACAGGCAACAGGCATTGTTGCCACGTAGGTGCCATTCACAGTAAGGCCATGTAATACGATTGCTCTGTTCTGAAGCGGCTTTAGATCCTTGTAGTCAATCACCTTACCTTCTTCCTCAAACTCTACTTCACCGAGGTTAAAGGTGCGCTTGTAGTATAGGTTTCCGGATGCGTCCGCTACAGGAAACTCATCAATTGGCACGTACAGTTCAAGAAGAACAGGGCCATAAGAAGGAAGACCTTCCACGAGGTCAACAAAGCCATCGCCGTTAGTGTCATCAGCAGGAGTAGGGCAGGTAGAGTTTCTGTTGTTCTCCATAAATCCGTGGATGTGCTGCGGGTGAGGTAGGTTTGGCTCCAGCCCTGATGCCATTACTTCTACTGTAAGTACATTCGCATCCACAGTGATGGTGGCTTTACCTGTTACACCTGAGTTGTTCAATGGCATGAGGTCAGCCATAAACATACGCTCAATAGCAGAGCCTTTGTTCACGCCTTTCTGGTGCGCCTCCTCCACATTCTGTGCTGCAAGGTTTGCATCAGGAGAGATGTCTGACTGTTCGCAGGAAGCGAAGGTAAATGCCATGGCTGCCGCCGTAATAAATTTTGTTGGTGCCGGGAATAGATTTTTGATATTCATAATTTTATATTTTTGTTTAGTTGAAAATACCTACGGCCACATAGTGGTGAACTGGCTATCAGTGCTTTATTTGGTGGTTAGGTTGTTCTTTTTGATGGTTAAAGATTTTATTTAGTTAGTGAATGGAAAATCCAGTAAAATAAAACAGGTGCTCTTTGTCTGAACATCTATAGGAAAAGTTAAAGAAGGGTGTTTAAACGTTGTGCGGTAAGTATGAGACCTGTTTAATTACCACGAAGAGGCTTGTTTTATCTCTTTTTTCGCTGATGCAGGCACACTCCATAACCCAGGGAAAACTCTTTCGTTTCGGAAAGAGAATGGGCATGAAGCCATAAGTCGGTAAGACTGCGCTACTCTATGCTGCCTTGCCAGTCGCTTTTGTCACACCGGAAAAGTTTATTGACGCTTTGAACTGTACACTAGCTTATGCCGGACCTAAGAAAATATTCGATAGAGGGTGCTACACAAGTGGCAGACAAAGCAGCCGCAGACATAGAAGCGCTGTTGCGGAGGCAACCCGACACAGTAGAAGTGATCAATGTAGAAAGGGACCCCACCTACAGAGAGAAGGATATTGATTTGTTGTGGAGAAGAAAGCTTGACGACGGAAGCATCAAAACCATCCGGATAGAAGTGAAAGGCGACAGGTGGTACAAAACAGGCAAATACTTTTTTGAAACCTGCAGCAACGAAGGAAAAGGCACCCCCGGTTGTTTTCTATATACTGAAGCAGATTATGTCTACTATTATTTTGTGGAGGAGCGGGAACTGCACGTATTGCCCATGCCGGCCACACGTGACTGGTTTAAGCAGCGCATGGCAGACTTCAGAGAAAAGAAAACATCAACTCCTGTCGGCAGCGGGAAGCACTATGTAACAGTTGGGCGCTTGGTACCAAGGTATCTTGTTGCTGCGGAGGTAGCAGGAGTTAAAGTCCTGAAATTAAGAAGTGCGTAAAGCTTCCTTTTGAGCAGGTTCGGTGCCTTCTAAAACACTATCGTTGGAGATAAGCAGTTCAAAGATTTCACCGCGGCCACTGCCTTTCGAATTGATGGCTCTTTTGGCTTTTACCTGCCCTATAGTATAGTCCTGGTACAGGTCCTGGAAAAAGCTGTTGCTCTCGTCGTTGTTGGTGGTGTCAGAGTTGCTTTGCACGAAATAAGCCTGCCCCTCATGCACCGTGTCGCAGAACTCCTTTAGCCTGATTTGGTCTTCATCTGCGAATCCCTCTTTGGCATAAGCGTTAAAAGAGGCGGTGGTGCTGATTGGTTTGTAAGGCGGGTCGAAGTAAAAGAAAGCATCCGAGTGAATGTATTTCTCCGTTTCCCTAAAGTCTGTGTTCAGTATTTCCACTTTCTGCAGGGCCTCACTGTTGGCCCGAATGACCGGGGCATTGCAAATGGTAGGGTTGGCATATTTGCCAAACGGCACATTAAAACCACCCTTGGTGTTAACCCGGTACAAGCCGTTAAAGCAGGTCTTGTTCAGGAAAATCATCAAAGCACTTTTTAGGACTGGGTTTGCCTCTAGTTGGTTGAACTCCGCTCTCTTCTCCAGGAAAAGTTTTTTCCTGTCCTCTTCTGATGTGTAAGAGAAATACTGCTGTTCAAGCGCGGCAAGTTCTCTTATCAGGTGCTCCGGCGATTGCTTGATGGCAAGATAGCAGTCGGTGAGGGTGGTGTTAATATCGTTGATAACAGCGTGCTTTACATATTTGCCGTACTGCCTGAGCATGAAAAACAAAACGGCACCACTGCCGGCAAAGGGCTCAATAAAGTCGATGCTGTTTTTGTGCTGTAATAGCAAAGTCAGTTTTGCCTCGATAGCCGGAAGTAACTGCGTTTTGCCACCCGCCCATTTCAGAAATGGTTTTATATCTGCCCCTCTCGTTGTGTCTGATACCATTTGTATTCCTTATGCCAGGGCGCAAAAATACTTATTTATCCTTAGTACCATTTACAACTGGTGACATTAAATTCCGGTATTGGGGCAAGTTGATAAAAGAAGCATGCGCGGGTTTAGAAGACCACCGTTGCCCCCGGAAGCTCCTGCCGAATGCGGGCTTTCTCTTCTTCTGAAAAAGAATTGCCCATGAGCAGCAGGGTGCTTAGCTTCTCCAGGTGCTGCAGGCCAGCGGGCATTGCCGTTAATTGGTTGTAGCTCAGGTCCAGCAGTTCCAGGTTTTCAAGTCCTGTCAGTTCTTCAGGTACCCTTTTTAACTGGTTGTATCCCAGCAGCAGCACCTTCAATGTTTTTAGCTTCCCCAGTTGCCCGGGAATTGAAGTAATCTGGTTGTGGTCCAGAGCCAGGCTTTCAAGCTTTTTTAATTTGGAGAGCGCTTCCGGTACGGTGTGCAACTGGTTCTGTGACAGCGACAGGTCTTTGAGCTGGCGCAGCTCCCCTAAAGGCGCCGGAACGGTTTCCAGTTGGTTATAAGAAAGGTTGAGCGTTTTCAGGGAGCGCATCGTTTTTACCTGCGACGAAATGGACCGGAGCCTGTTTTCGCTCAGTTGCAGCGTTTCAAGCTGCCGCAGCGCACCAAAACCCGCACTCAACTCAGCGAGTTGGTTGTGGTTCAGATTAAGGGCTTTCAGGTTGGATAGTTCAAAAAAGGAATCCGGTAAACCTTTGATGTTGTTTTCCTGGAAATTCGCATCCTGCAGCTGCTTCAGGGAGCCTACTTCCGGGGCGATGTCGGCTATCTTGTTTTTCATGGCGTTGAGGTACTGCAGGTTTTCCAGCTGGCATATGTCTGGTGTAAAGCTGTAGTAGTTCTGCTCCCTGATGTTCAGGTGAAATACCTTTTCTTTTTGCTGCAGCGCCTCCGCTACATGGTAGTAGACCGGGCTGCTCTCCAGTTCCTGTGCCGTCAGCAAATTGGCCTGCCCGTAAACTTCCTGGTGAAAGAACAGGAAGGTGGTTAACAGGCCGATTAGGTAAAGGTTCTTCATGTTCATGTACTCCTGGACATTTATAAAATCTGCTAAAGCTGCTTTTACAGGACTCCCGCCTTTGCTTGTGGGGGAGTCCTGTCAGAACAAAAGTGTCGACAAGCTTTTTGATTGATGAATAGTGGGAGCGGGAAAAGCCAGGGGCAGTTCCCGCTCCGCCAGATGAGATTAGTTACCTGTGTGCATTACTTTCTGGGTAGTTACCTGCTTGTTGCTGCTGATGCGCAGGATGTACATACCGTAGGCCAGTCCCTTGGCGTCTATGCGGAAGCTGTGGTTGCCGGCATCTAAGGTGCCGTTAACCAGCGTTTGCACCTTTTTGCCAGCCATCGAAAGCAGTTCCAGGGTTACCGGTGCTTTCTCAGGCATCGTCACGCTAACCTGTGTGCCTGCCTGGAAAGGGTTAGGGTATACCTGCACCTGTATGTTGTTTCCAGACAACTCCGGCATTGCCTGCGCAGCACCGGTTGAAGTGCTGCCTGCCAGCGTAGTTGCTGCCTGGCCAAGGTATTCCTTTCTGGCAAACACAATGGTGGTAGAGGCGTTGAACACCACCTGCTCGCCGGAGGCATCTGGCTGTGACTGCGTGTTTGTGGTGCTTGGGTTCTGAATGGAAAGAAAGCCATAACGGAAGTCAGGTGTAAACGTCAGGCCGGTTGCTTCTGAACCAATCGGAACTGAGGCAAAAATCTCTACTTTCGGACTGGCAGGCGTATGATCCTTACGGATCACCCATATATTATTGCGGCCACCATCCTGAATAGCCCACAAGTTGCCCTCTCCGTCAAATACAAGGTTGTCGATGCCTGTTCCGAAGTTTACAAGCTGTGTACCTCCTTCATGCGTGATAGGGTAATCCTGGTTCGTTACCCAGGCCTCAATGCCTGAAACCGTTGATCCGTTATCAGTAAAGCGCCAGACAGTGCCCGTCACTTTAGAGGAGAAGTACGTTCTGCCGTCAGGACCAAACTCAACGTCTTCTACATTGCTCCAGTTGGTGCCGCCCAGTGCGGATGCAAGGGTGCTGGTATTGTTCCGGTCTGATTGCGTGGTGTTCGGCACCTGAACCCAGTCGCCAAGCGAAGGGTTGCTGGCATTCCGCTTCAGCACATACAGGGTGCCGGCAGAGAGATCGCCTGCTTTATTTGCCACAAATTTATAGACGCAGCTGGTGCCGCCGTCTTCTCCCTGGTATACTGTAACGCCGTCTTTGCCTACTGCCACGTTTTCGTGCTTCATTCTGCCCATAGCCCAGAGTTTATCAGGTTTGCCGTCGCCGTCGTAGTCGCGCAATTTGTTAGTGGCCGGGTCGAACTCCACATTCCAGCCAATGTCCTGGTAGCCGTCAGCGTTCACATCGCCCGTCACATAGGTTTCCTCAGAGGTGATAACAGTGCCCCAGGGGGTAATGCCGCCCGAGCAGTTGCGTTCTGTTTTGACTACAGGAGAGAAGTCCATTTTATGAACTCCGTTCACGGTCCACAGCATGGTTTGCTCGTCTAAACCCACGTTCAACAGTGAAACTCCCCCAGGGCTGTTTTCATGGTTAACAGAGAGGAAGCCCGCCTTGCTGCTCCCGCTCTGTGCCACATAGGCCGTAAAGTCGTTGCCGTTCGGCATGGTACTGGTGCTGCCCGAAGTATAGCGCGTTGTTCCTGATTTAGCTATTTTCTGAAAAATGTGGGAGCTCGGGTAAATAAAAGTTTCTCCCTGGGCCATAGGTGTAATGGACGTGAAGTTTCCGATGTTGCCTGCTGTTTCGGGAGCAGGAGCAGACACTGTCTTCAATACGCCTGTTACCTCCATGTCAAACAAAAGATCGGAGCTGGTTGCGTTTGCCTGGTGCAGCGACACGGCCAGCACATTGTTCCCGCTCTTCAGCTGGGCTGCAGGCACTTTAAAGGTGTAATAGGTGGTTTCGGCGCTCCAGCCAATGGCCGTCACGGCAGCGGAATTGTAGGTAATGGTGCCCGTTGGCATATTGGTCCTGAACTGCTCTACGCCGTTCAGGTAAACTACTGCACCATCGTCGCGACGAATATTGAACACGAGCGTGTCGTAAACGGCTGCATCTTCCACGTTAAAGGTGTGGCGCAGGTAGTAAGCAGGGTATTTGTTGGTGCTGTCGCCAAAGCTTAAGGAGGTGTTCACCGGGTCACCGTAGCCTAACACCGCTGCACCGGAAGCCCAGGCCGCGTCATCGTAGCCGGTGCCTGTCCATGACGTGCCCAGGTCCACGCCTTTGTCATGGTACTTCCACACCGAGTTCTTTTTAACAGGAAAAGCGCCTGCCGTAGCAACCGGAGCTTCAACCGGCACAGTGTATTCTACAACAAGCTTTGGTGCACCAGTTGCCGAGCCTTCAAAGGCAGCGGCTGTTCTTTTTCCGCTACCCGTTATCAGAAGCGCCATGGCATTGCCGCTTTTCCAACCTGGGCGGCTTACAATCTCCTGCACCACAGCTTTCAGGTCTGGGGTAGCTTGGGCGGCAGCGGCTTCATTTACTGTATTCCAATTAGAAGGTGTCCAGTTTATTTTTGTACTTGTCCGGGAACGTGAGGAGACGTCGAAAGCAGTTTGGGAGAAAGGAAGGGCATGATCTGTTGCCTGTCCCTCAATGCGGAGGGTGCACGTTTTTTTAGTTACCTCATCTGTCGTGAACTGGACATAGGCTTTGGAGATAACAGCATTAGTCGGAATAGTAATATTTGTGAAGCGAATTCCAATAGTTTGATTTTTGGTCTTGTTATTATCATATACTAACTCCAGGTCAGTGCTATTGGTGTACACACTGCCAGACGCTGCTTCTTCCACATCGTCGGCACCTGAGGAGACGCTCCTAGTGAAAATATAAGGTTGTGATTGTGCAAAACTGCTGCCAGCCAGGAAAGGGTGTAGGGGCATGGTTGCTGCTAAGAGCAATGCTTTGTAGAGTGTATGCATGTAAGTGAAAATTTAATCTGATTTCAACTGATGCGAAATATATAAATAAAATTCAATATAAAAGCTGATTGTAATTTTCTGATTTATATAAAAATTCTAATTAAATTTGAATGCAATAATTATAGAGGCTGGTTAAGGCGTTTTGGGTACACGACCGCTCTGAACAAAATTTATTTTTCCTGTTTAGCTGATGGTTTTTAAAAGTCACTCCCTGAAAGGAAAGCTCCGTTCTGTGCTTTTCGTTTTATGTACTTTTCTTTTCCTGAGTGCTACGCTCAGTTCTTTTAAAACTGACCCGGCAGGTGTTGCAGCCACGCAGCGCATCAGGCAAAATTTTTTGCTGGATGTGGAGGGTTTAAAGAACGAGGCAGGTGCGTTTACCAGCACCCTTCGCTTGTTTGAGCAGCGGCAGGCCACTTTGCAGCAGGCGCAGGAAGCTTTTTGCCAGTTGAAGTATGCTTATAAGAAAACGGAATACCTGCTGGAGTACCTGGACCCGGAGCTTGCTAAGAGCCTGAATGGAGCGCCTTTGCCAAAAGTAGTTGTGGAGCAGCAGCCTTACCTCGCCCTCCACTTTAAAACCCCAACTTATGTCACTTTTCCTCCGGAGGGACTGCAGGTGCTGGAAGAAATGCTTTTTGCAGAAGAGATGAGTCCAGCGGCCGCGCAGGAAGCCCTGCCGCTGGCATTCCGGCTGGAGGAAAAGCTAAACCTGTTCGGTAACAACGTCCGCAATCAATCCTTTACAAATAAACAGCTGTTAGAGAGCCTGCGGGAGCAGCTCGTTCGGGCCATGACTTTGGGCGTTACTGGTTTTGATGCGCCTGCCGCCGGGCATAGCCTGGAATATACGGTAGCTTCCCTGAAGCCTGTGCTGGCTGCCCTGATGCTTTACCGCGAAGGAACATCCGGGACCGTGCAGCAGCAGTGTTCTGAGAGTATAGCACTTGTTCAGGGTGCTCTTGCCTATCTCGGGCAGCATAAGGATTTTGACAGCTTCAATCGCCTGTACTTCATCCGGGAGCTGGCCGATCCGGCTTATGGTGCGCTTACCCGGCTGCAGCATTTACTTTTGCAGCAGCGGCTATCAACAACTGATTTCTCAAAACCCGTAAACGACCTTGCCAGTAGCTTATTCGATGAACGCTTTCTGCAGCCAGCTTTTTACGCCAAGCAGGACCAGGCCAACGCTAACCCGGAGCTGGTTCAGTTAGGAAAGCTGCTCTTTTTTGACCCCGTGCTTTCTTCTAATAACCAGCGCTCCTGCGCCAGTTGCCATGCCCCTGCCAAAGCCTTTACAGACGGACAGGTGCGAAGCCTTGCTTTTGACGCGAAAGGAAAGACGCTTCGGAATTCTCCTACGCTGCTCAATGCAAGTCTGGGCGCAGCTTATTTCTGGGACAGTCGCGCGCAATATCTGCAGGACCAGATACCGGATGTAATCAATAAGGCAGATGAACTGCATGGGAACTATGAACAAGTAGTAGAAAAACTACAACAAAGCACCGAGTACAGGAAGTTGTTCAAAAAGGCATTCAAAGGGCAACCTGAAACAGAGGTAAGTTCCAACACAGTCAACAGGGCCATCGCCGCTTATGTGCAGAACCTGGTGGCGCTCGATTCTCCTTTCGACCGCTACATGCGCCGGCAAACAAGCGATTATAGCGAGGCCGCCATTCGGGGAGCAAACTTATTTATGGGAAAAGCAGGTTGCGGCACCTGCCATTTTGCACCGGCATTTAACGGCACCGTGCCGCCCCGCTTCCTCGAAAGCGAAACAGAAGTATTGGGTGTGCCCGCAACGGCTGATTTAACCAGAGCCACACTGGATGCAGACTCGGGCCGTGCCGGAGTAATTGGAGCTGCAGCTTTCTTACATTCTTTTAAAACGCCGACGGTGCGAAATACAGCCCTTACAGCGCCCTACATGCACAACGGGGTTTTCAGCACGCTCGAAGAGGTAGTTGCCTTCTATGATGCAGGGGGAGGTGCCGGCTTAGGCCTGGTTGTTCCCAGCCAGACGCTGCCTTCCAGCCCTCTCAACCTCACAACCGAAGAAAAGCAGGACCTGGTGGCGTTTATGCACTCCTTAACAGACACCACAGCGACCACCTCTGTGCCTAAACAATTACCGTCTTTTCCAAAAGGATCTGCGCTGAACAAACGCATCGTAGGCGGGCAGTATTAACCTGGAGAAGCGGTTAGGCGAGGAGAAGGGCACAGGAAGTAGAAGCTTCCTGTGCCCTTCTCTTTTTTATGTGTTGCCATGGTGGTGCAGGCAGCACGGATGGCATCAGGATCCGCTTTCTGATTTCTTTGCCAATTGCCCTATACTATTTAAAGTAGTGCGGCATCTAATTTGCCTACCTAACGTTTGTTAGTTGAATGAAAATCCGTATATTTGATTAGAACAGCATTGGCTATACTTTCTGAAACGGGAGCCAGTAAAAATGAGGCTGTCTGATGCAGGACCAAGAACTGAACATACATGAGCAAATTCCATAAGGTAAAAATTAAACGCATCAACCGGGAGACCCACGACTGTGTGACCGTGTCGCTGGATGTGCCGGAGGAACTGAAAGATACCTTCCGCTATACCCAGGGGCAGTACCTTACCTTCAGGCGGCAGTTTAACAACGAAGAGCTGCGGCGCTCCTATTCCATCTGCTCCAGCCCTCTGGAGAACGAGTGGAAAGTGGCCATTAAGAAAGTGCCGGAAGGTGTCTTTTCCAGTTATGCCAACGAGGCCCTGCACGAAGGGGAGGAGCTGGAGGTGATGCCGCCGATGGGGCGATTCTATACCGAACTGAATCCGGAGAACGAGAAGCTTTACGTGATGTTCGCAGCTGGCAGCGGTATTACGCCTGTGCTTTCCATCATGAAGACCATCCTGATGACAGAGCCAAAGAGCCAGGTATATCTGATTTATGGAAACAGGGGCCGCAACTCCATCATCTTTAAAGAAGAAATAGAAGGACTGAAGAACAAGTACATAGACCGGCTGAGCGTGTACCACATCCTGAGCAGGGAGCACGGCGACACGGAACTGTTCTTTGGCCGTATAGATAAAGAGAAGACCAAAGTTTTCCTGGACCATATCATTGAGCCTGATCAGATTGACGAGTGCTTTATCTGCGGACCGGAGGAGATGATCTTTGGTGTGAAGGATGCGCTGCAGGAAGCAGGCGTAGATAGCAAAAAGATTCATTTCGAGCTTTTCACCACAGGCGACAGTGGGAAGAAGGAAAGCCGGAAAGACCGACCTGCCGGTGAAGCAGATAAGCAGAGCAAGGTAACTATAAAAACGGATGGCGTGGTGATGAACCTCGACATGTCGTACTACGGCAACACCATTCTGGACGCTGCCATTGAAATGGGCGCCGACTTGCCTTATTCCTGCAAAGGCGGCGTTTGCAGCACCTGCCGCGCCATGGTGATAGAAGGGCAAGTGGAGATGGACGTAAACTACTCACTTGAACCCGAAGAGGTGCAGGCGGGCTATATATTAACATGCCAGGCTCGTCCGCTGACAGAGAAGGTAATTGTTGATTTTGACCAGTAATGATTTGAAAATAGAGCCTGATAAAGGTTTTTAAAGATATAGAAGCTATGCAAGAGGTAGAAGTAAACCTGGAAGAACAATTTGAAGCAAAGGTAGCCAAGGACATCCGGATAGAGCCGAAGGACTGGATGCCGGATGCCTATCGGAAAACGCTTATCCGGCAGATATCGCAGCACGCCCATTCCGAGATTGTAGGCATGCTGCCGGAAGGCAACTGGATTACGCGCGCGCCTTCGCTGAAGCGCAAAGCCATCCTCCTCGCCAAGGTACAGGATGAGGCAGGCCACGGCTTGTACCTCTACAGTGCCGCAGAAACGCTTGGTGCATCCCGCGACCAGATGATTGCCGACCTGCACTCCGGCAAAGCCAAGTACTCCAGCATCTTCAACTACCCAACCCTCTCCTGGGCAGATATTGGGGCCATTGGCTGGCTCGTGGATGGTGCTGCCATCATGAACCAGGTGCCGCTCTGCCGTACGTCCTACGGCCCTTATGCACGGGCTATGGTGCGGGTGTGTAAAGAAGAAAGCTTCCACCAGCGCCAGGGCTTCGAGATTATGATGACGCTGTGCAACGGCGCGCCGGAGCAGAAGAAGATGGCGCAGGAAGCCTTTAACCGCTGGTGGTGGCCTACGCTGATGATGTTCGGGCCAAAAGACGATGAGTCGCCGAACACGGCACAGTCGATGCGCTGGAGAATCAAGCGTTTCACCAACGACGAGCTGCGGCAGCGCTTTGTAGACATGATGGTGCCGCAGGCAGAGTTCCTTGGCCTGACCGTGCCAGACAAAGACCTGAAGTGGAACGAGGCCAAAAACGGCTACGACTATGGCGAAATCGACTGGGATGAGTTCTGGAACGTGGTGAAAGGTAACGGTCCCTGCAACAAACAGCGCATCCAGACCCGCGTGAAAGCTTACGAAGAAGGTGCCTGGGTACGTGAAGCCGCTCTCGCCCACGCCGAAAAAAGAGCACAGCGGGAGCGCCAAAAAGCAGAGCGGGCAGCATAGAGTGTTGCTGGTAAGGGAAATAATGTAAAGTTTGTCATTTCGAACGCAGTGAGAAATCTGGGTTGTTTCATGACCCCGCAATATGGCAGATTTCTCAATGCTTTCGAAATGACAAACTTTAGGGGAAAAGCTTCAGATTATTACGACATCACAAGAAGATAAAACATATGAACACAAAAGAATGGCCGCTTTGGGAAGTCTTCATCAGAAGCAAACAAGGCCTTGACCATAAACACGTAGGCAGCCTGCATGCTGCGGATGCCGAAATGGCCATCCAGAATGCCCGCGATGTATACACCCGCCGCATGGAAGGCATCAGCATATGGGTGGTGGAGTCGAAGCACATACATGCCTCCAACCCTGACGATGCCGCTGCTTTCTATGAGCCGGCCAACGATAAAGTGTACCGCCACCCGACCTTTTATGAGGTGCCTGCGGAAATTAAAAACATGTAATCGCTATGATGCACAACCACGAAAACGCCCCGCACCTGCACGAGCAGCACTTTAATACCCCGGTACAGGACTATGCTCCGGAGGTAAAGCAGTTGGTGCTGGATTATACTCTGCAACTGGCAGATACCACCTTTATCCTGGGGCACCGCCTTTCTGAGTGGTGCGGGCACGGGCCGGTGCTGGAGCAGGATATGGCTTTGTCGAACATCGCCTTGGATTTGATTGGCGAAACCCGCAGCCTGTACCAGTATGCGGCTGAACTGGAAGGCAAAGGCCGTACAGAAGATGACCTGGCTTACCTGCGCGATGCTGTGGAGTATAAGAACCCCCTGCTGGTAGAGCAGCCAAACGGCGACTTCGGCGATACCATCATGCGCCAGTTTATTTTCGATTCCTTCCATTACTTCTTCCTGAAAGAACTTCAAAACAGCACCGACCACCGCCTGGCCGCTATTGCTGAGAAGTCTTTAAAAGAATCCAGCTACCATATCAAGTGGAGTTCAGAATGGGTCATCCGGTTAGGCGACGGTACCGAAGAAAGCAGGCTGCGTATCGAAAAAGCTATCGAAAACCTCTGGCCTTTTTCCGGGGAGCTTTTCATGATGACAGCCACTGAGAAAGCCCTGCTGGAACTCGGTGTCATTCCGAACTACAACCTGATAAAGCAAAGTTCGGATGCGCATATAGCCAAAGTTTTTGAAGAGGCAACACTAGAAGTGCCACAGAGCGTGTGGATGCAGTCAGGAGGCAAGGAAGGAAGACATACAGAACACATAGGCTTTATCCTGACAGAGTTGCAATACCTGCAAAGAGCTTATCCGGGTTTGGAGTGGTAAAGATTAAGCACGCTCTTGTCATCTCGAACGTTAGTGAGAGATCTGCCTTCAATTAAACAGAACTCTTACTAATGTTCGATATGACAGTTATGAAAAACGTAATACCAAGATTTGAATACAGAAGAAAAAGTCTGGCAATACTTAGAAGATGTTTCCGATCCTGAGGTTCCGGTGCTGAGCGTCGTGGATTTGGGGGTGGTGCGCGACGTGCAGGTGCAGGACGAAGAGGTGCAGGTGACGATCACGCCTACCTATTCCGGCTGCCCCGCCATGAACACCATTGCCACGGACATCAGGCTGAAGCTGTTGGCAGAAGGGTTCCAATCTGTTCGTATCAACATACAACTGAGCCCCGCCTGGACCACCGACTGGCTGTCTGAAGAAGGGAAGGTAAAGCTGGAGGAATATGGGATTGCCCCTCCTGTAGAAGATGGCGGAGACATACACGCCCTGTTTGGCAGAGACACCACCGTGCGCTGCCCGCTCTGCAAATCAGAGAATACAAAACTTGTCAGCCAGTTCGGCTCCACAGCCTGCAAGGCGCTTTACCAGTGCAACGAGTGCCTGGAGCCTTTCGACTATTTTAAATGCCTGAAATAAAACATGAAAGAAAACAATTACATCAAATACACTTTTGAGGCTGGCGTTGCCACCATTACCCTGAACAGGCCAGACGTATTCAACAGCTTTAACCGCGCAATGGCTTTAGCACTACAGGAGCGACTGCGCGAGATTCAGCAAAATGAGGAAGTGCGGGCCGTGCTGCTAACGGGTGAGGGCAAAGCCTTCTGCGCCGGTCAGGATTTGGCGGAGGCCACTTCGGAAGATGCGATGGAAATATCAGAGATTGTAGATCAGCATTATAACCCGATTGTGCTGCTGCTCCGGCAACTGGAAAAGCCTGTGGTGGCTGCGGTGAATGGTGTGGCGGCGGGAGCCGGTGCCAACCTGGCCCTGGCCTGTGACATTGTGGTAGCCAAAGAGTCAGCCAGCTTCATTCAGGCATTCAGCAAAATCGGGCTTATACCGGATAGTGGCGGCACTTTTTTCCTGCCCCGCCTGGTAGGGCTGCAAAGAGCCTCTGCCCTAATGATGACAGGCGACAAAGTGCCTGCGAAAGAGGCGCAGGAAATGGGCATGATTTATAAGGCTTTCCCGGATGATGCTTTCGAAAGCGAAGTAAACAGCCTGGTGCAGCGATTGGCCCAGATGCCAACCAAAGGCCTTGCCTATACCAAAGCCCTGCTGAACTGCACTTTCGACCTGAGCCTGGACGGACAACTGCGCCACGAATCAACTTACCAGCACCGTGCAGGCGCTACCGCAGATTTTAAAGAAGGCGTGCAGGCCTTTATCGAAAAGAGAAAGCCGAACTTCAAAGGCCAATAGCGTATGCCAGACAAACGTGCGACAAGCCAAGCCGAAGAAGTCATGCAGCGCATGATGGAGAAAGATGCTTTCAGTAAAATGCTCGGGCTGCAGGTGGATGAGATGGGAGAGGGTTATTGCCGCCTGCACTTTCAGGTGCGGGAAGACATGCTGAACGGCTTTGGTATCCTGCACGGTGGCGTCACCTATTCTGCCGCCGACAGTGCTTTTGCTTTTGCCTGCAACAGCCACGGCCGCCTGAGTGTCGCGCTTAGCACCAACATGGATTAGCTCGAGGCAGGTAAATTAGGTGATGTCCTGACGGTAGAAGCCAAAGAAGAAAGCTTGAAAAACAAAGTAGGGGTGTACCAGATTCGGATTACGAATCAGGAGAATGTGTTGGTGGCGCTGTTCAAGGGTACTTCTTACCGCACCAGCAAAGACATATAAATTACTGTATTTCCCTCCTCGGAGGGGCAGGTTTAATAAATATTACCGACCTCCATCAAACAAAGTAAAACAATGAAACAAGCATACCTCATAGACGGCATCCGCACCCCGATTGGCAATTTCGGCGGTACCTTGGCAACCGTAAGGCCCGATGACATGGCTGCCCTTGTGATAAAGGAACTGATGAAGCGCAATCCTTCTGTAGACGGAGGGGAGATTGCCGATGTCATTCTGGGCTGCGCCAATCAGGCGGGGGAAGACAACCGCAATGTGGCGCGTATGTCCTTGCTACTGGCGGGGCTGCCTTTCTCTGTGCCCGGGGAAACAATAAACCGTTTGTGTGCCTCCGGCTTATCAGCAGCCATTGCGGCCAGCAGAGCCATACAGTGCGGCGACGGCGATTTCTTTATTGCCGGTGGCGTAGAGAACATGACGCGTGGTCCCTGGGTCATCTCAAAAGCCAGTACCCCTTTCGGCAGGGATTCGGAAATGCACGACTCCAGCTTTGGCTGGCGCTTTGTGAATCCAAAGATGAAGGAGCTATTCGGTACAGATGGCATGGGCGAAACGGCTGAGAATCTGGCGGAGCGCGAGAGCATCAACCGCGAAGACCAGGACCAGTTCGCCCTCCGGTCCCAGCAAAAGGCGGCGGAGGCGCAGAAGAAAGGACGCTTTGATGAAGAAATAGTGCCGGTAGAGATTCCGCAGCGCAAAGGCGATTCTAAAATATTCGACAAGGACGAGTTCATCAAGCCAAACACAACGCTGGAGGTACTGGGGAAACTGCGTCCTGCCTTCCGGAAAAACGGTACCGTAACCGCAGGCAATGCTTCCGGCCTGAATGATGGCGCTGCAGCACTTTTGCTCGCGTCAGAAGAAGGTATTAAGAAGCACAACCTCACGCCAAAGGCACGCATTGTGTCGATGGGGGTAGCGGGGGTGGAGCCGCGTGTGATGGGGATTGGCCCGGTACCAGCCAGCCAGATTGCAATGAAAAAAGCTGGTCTTACGCTGGATGACATTGACCTGATAGAACTGAACGAGGCGTTTGCCGCGCAAAGCCTGGCCTGTATCAGGGGCTTTGGTTTGGAAGATAACGACCCGCGCATCAATCCCAATGGTGGTGCTATTGCCTTAGGCCACCCGCTGGGCATGAGCGGTGCCAGAATTCTGAATTCCGCTGCCATCGAGCTGCACAGGCAAAACAAGCGCTATGCCTTAGTAACGATGTGTGTGGGCGTAGGACAGGGATATGCGGCTATCATAGAAAAAGTATAAGAGATGATTTACGAGTTCAACGGATACAAACCAGTCGTACACGAAAGCGCTTTTGTGCACCCACAGGCAGCTGTGACAGGCAATGTCATCATTGGCAAAAATGTCTACATTGGCCCGGGTGCTGCTATCCGCGGCGATTGGGGACAGATCGTGATAGAGGATAACTGCAACGTGAAGGAGAACTGTACCATCCACGTGTTTCCGGGGGTAACGGTGCTGCTGAAAGAGATGGCGCACATTGGCCATGGCGCAATTATCCACGGCGCCACCGTTGGTCGGAATGTACTTGTTGGAATGAATGCCGTGGTGATGGACCGGGTGGAATTAGGTGATGAAAGCATCGTAGGTGCTTTGAGTTTCATCAAAGCAGATGAGAAGATTCCGCCGCGCAGCTTAGTGGTAGGCAACCCGCACAAAATCATAAAGCAGGTAAGCGATGAAATGATTAGCTGGAAGACAAAAGGCACGCACGTCTACATGCAGCTTCCCGCCGATTGCCACGCCACCCTAAAGCCTTGCGAGCCCCTAAGAGAAGTACCCACCGACCGGAAAATGCAGGATAGTAGTTACAAGACCTGGAACGAGAGTAAAAGGTGACTTTTAGCTCATTATTGAACCTGAGTAAGGAGTGATTTTATACTTGGCTATTTAGTTGTTCCAGAGGAAGAACGTCTGCAATCGAAATGTTTCCAGTCCTCAGGTTGAGCGCCTTGTAAATGTTGCGGTGCCGAACGGAGTGAGGCAGCCGGAGCAGAGCGGAGGCAGCTTCAGTTACGCAGCGCGATGACTGAGGACGAGGCCTCGCGGCCGTGAGCGCACCAAAGCAAGAGCTGAAACAAAGGGTTTACAAGACTGAGGAATACAGGTACTATAGGATAAAAAGCTTGTCTGATTGACTAGAAGCTTTAGCTACAGGCTTGAAGCAGATTTCTCTCTATCGTTCGAAATGACAATTTTGAATCAAAAACTAAAAGAAACTATGAGCGCAACATTGCAAAACTACGCCATGGGAGAGTGGACTCCCGGATCAGGGCAGGAAAGCCAGCTACTGGATGCCGTGACCGGCGAGCATATTTATACCGCCTACAGCGGCGGACTTGATTTTGAAGGAATGATGCAGTATGCCCGCAGCAAAGGAAACAAGGCGCTTCGGAAAATGACGTTCCAGGAGCGCGGCCTGATGCTGAAAGCGCTGGCGCTGCACCTTATAGAGAGAAAGGAGGCCTTCTATAAACTCAGCTACCGTACAGGCGCCACCCGTGCCGACAGCTGGGTAGACATTGAAGGCGGTATCGGGAATCTGTTTGCCTACGCCTCCCTGCGCCGTAAATTCCCAGACAAACCGCACTATGTAGAAGATGAACCCATTGGTTTGTCGAAGGGCGGAACGTTTATGGGACACCATATCCTGGTGCCGAAAGAAGGGGTCGCCATTCACATTAATGCGTATAATTTCCCGGTGTGGGGCATGCTGGAGAAGATAGCCGTGAACCTGCTGGCAGGTATGCCTGCCATCGTGAAACCGGCACCCATCACGGCTTTCCTCACAGAAGCGGTTGTAAGAGAAATCATCAACTCTAAAATTTTACCAGAGGGTGCTTTGCAATTAGTAACAGGTACCGGAGAAGGCATCCTGGACCATGTCACATACCAGGACGTGGTGACCTTCACGGGTTCGGCCAGTACAGGCCGTAAACTGAAAGCACACCCACGGCTTATAGAGGAAGCGGTGCCTTTCACCATGGAAGCGGACTCTCTGAACAGTGCCGTACTGGGAGAGGATGCAGTTCCCGGAACGGCAGAATTTGACTTGTTCATCAAAGAAATACGCAAGGAAATCACATCTAAAGCAGGTCAGAAATGTACGGCCATTCGACGGGCCATTGTACCGGAGAAGCTGGTGGAAGATGTGCAGATAGCCCTGGGCAAGGAACTTTCTAAAACCGGCATCGGCGACCCGCAGGCAGAAGGCGTACGCATGGGTGCTATTGTGGGAAGAGAGCAGCTGGAGCGACTGCGAAACAATGTAAAGGAACTGGCCAAGCAGACGCCTATCGTGTATGGCGACTTGGAGAAGGTAGATGTGATTGGGGCAGATCCTGAAAAAGGCGCGTTCATCTCACCCATCGTGATGCTGAATGAGCAGCCGTTCCGCTATACTGACACCCATGAAGTAGAAGCCTTCGGACCGGTAGCGACCATCATGCCTTATAGAACTTTAGACGAGGCCATCGAAATATCGAAGATGGGTAAAGGCTCTCTGGTGTCTTCTATTGCCACTGCCGACCCTGCCATTGCGCAGGAATATGCTATTGGTGCCGCCACACATCACGGCCGTATTCTGGTCCTCAACCAGGAGTGTGCAAAAGAAAGCACCGGTCACGGTTCTCCGATGCCGATGCTGATTCATGGCGGGCCGGGCAGAGCCGGAGGCGGCGAAGAAATGGGCGGTATACGGGGTGTGAAGCACTTCATGCAGCGCGTCGCTATTCAAGGTTCTCCCACTATGGTAACGGCCATCACCGGTGTGTATCAGAAAGGAGCAAAGCAGGTTGAATACGACAAGCATCCTTTCCAGCGGTACTTTGAAGAGCTGGAAATAGGGGAAACCTACGTCACCCACAACCATACCGTGACGGAGGCGGACATTGCCAACTTTGCCAACGTGTCAGGCGACCATTTCTATGCACACGTAGATGCTACTTCCCTGGAAGGGACGCTGTTTGAAGGCAAGGTGGCGCACGGATACTATATCCTGTCGAAGGCGGCGGGTATGTTTGTGCATCCGAAGAAAGGGCCTGTACTGTTGAACTACGGATTGGAAGAGTGCCGCTTCACGAAACCAGTGTATCCAGGCATGACCATCGGCGTAAAGCTTACCTGCAAAGAAAAGGTGGGCCAGGAGAAGCGCAGCGAAGACGACGTGGCAAAAGGCATTGTGAAGTGGCTGGTGGATGTAACGGATGAAACGGGCGAGACCGTGGCCATTGCCACTATCCTCACAATGGTAAAAAAGTTAAATCAAGCATAAAAAGACATAAGACGCTAGTATCAGGACACAAGACTTTTAACTTAATCACTCTACAGCATTCAATCCTCTTTTAGAAGAAGTATTGTGTAAAGAAAAGTCTAACGTCTTGTGTCTTGATACTTGTATCTAATAAACAAAACGATGAGCAAAACAGATACAGCAGTAGGTACAGTAGAAGTAACAACAGATGAGCAGGGTGTTTCCACTATTACGTTTTTCCACCCCTCACATAATTCCTTGCCGGGCGCGCTACTGGATGAACTGGCGGATACAATTACCATAACAAGCCAGGAAGAGCAGACAAAGGTGATTGTGCTGAAGAGCGGGGGGGAGCGGACATTCTGCGCCGGAGCCAGCTTTGACGAGTTGATCGCCATAGAGAACAAAGAGCAGGGCCTGGCATTTTTCTCCGGCTTCGCGAAAGTCATTAACGCTTGCCGCACCTCCGGCAAAATCATCATCGGCCGGGTGCAGGGCAAAGCGATTGGCGGAGGCGTGGGCGTAGCAGCCTCCACAGACTATTGCTTTGCCACCCAACATGCGGCTGTTAAACTGAGTGAGCTGGCACTAGGCATCGGCCCTTTTGTAGTGGGACCTGCCGTAGAACGGAAGATTGGTCTAGCCGCTTTTTCCCAGCTTTCACTGGATGCCTCAGAGTTTCGTTCAGCAGAGTGGGCCAAAGAAAAAGGCTTGTATGCGGATGTGTATGAAACAACGGAAGAAATGGATGCCGCTGTACAGGCCTTTGCGGCTAAACTGGCAAGCTACAGCCCCGATGCACTGAAGGCCATGAAGCAAGTGTTCTGGCAGGGAACTGAGCACTGGGATAAGTTGCTGGTAGAACGGGCAGGCATCAGCGGGACCCTTGTTCTATCTGACTTTACCCGCAATTTCATCCGTTCCTTTAAAGAGAAAAAATAGAAAGCATGTTGTAGGTGGTTGCTTCTTCTGAGGTAAAGACAGCTAATTCAGCCACATCATTTTTAGAAACGCTATGGCCTGTTATGGGGTCATAGCGTTTCTGTTTTTCTGATTGAATACACCTGTTCAGCCTCTTTTCGTCACTCTTATAATACACCTGCTAAAGGTTCCTCCATAGTTGCCTTTGCTTTTTCTGTTGTACCGGGTCTAACCACCCCTACCCCTCCTGGGGGTGCAGGGGCCCCTTTAGAGTCTAAGGAGGGGAGTCTGCTTATCAGGTCACCGAAGGCTTTTTCCATTGCTGAGGCTTCACACATAAAAATCCAGCACGAAGTGAAAGTGTTTCCAGTCTTTGGGTTGAGCGCCTGGGGGAAGGGGCCCTCTATTGTAAATTTCCGGTGCCACGCCAGTGGCAGCCGTCTTAAAAAGGGCCCCTACCCCTGGCAGGAAATATACACAGCGCGATGCCCGAAGACGAGGCCACTCTTATATAGGGCCCCTACCCCAGCCTAGAGAGCACAGGAAGACAAGATGGAAAAGGCTGCTAATGAGTCACTGGATGAACAGTCACTACGGCAGCTTAGACAAGGTAGTTATCTCCGAAAAAATGAAATGTTGTATAAGAGAAGCGGTAGTAGTAACTGAAAATCAGCTACATTTCAGCTACTCATTTCAGGCTTCTTGTTTTATTTAAGTGTTTGATTAATAGATGTTTGATGTTTGTATAAAGCTATTTTTTTCTACATTATGTATAGGTGAATTGCTGTTAGCTGTAAAGTCCTGCTTCTTTGTAAGTGAGTACTTCTATAGCTCATTCTGTCACGAAGGGTTCTAGAGATAGAAATCCAGAGAAGTAAAACCAAACAAACCACAAGTAAGACATGAGTATAAAAACAGCAGCAAAACGTGTTAGCCTATCCCGCAGATTGATGCGCGGTTTGTGCACCTTACTCCTTATCTGTACATGCTTCATTCCGTTGCATGCACAGGTTATCACCTCTCCAGATAAAAACCTGACGCTAACTTTTGAGTTGGCTCAGAACGGAGCACCAACCTATCAGCTAAGCTATAAAAAGAAGCCGGTCATAAAGCCGAGTAGGTTAGGCTTGGAAACAAACGATGCTGGTTCGTTTATGGAAGGCTTTACCGTAACCAATACAGAACAAGCCTCAGTAAATGATACCTGGCAACCTGTTTGGGGCGAGCAGAGCACCATCCGCAATAACTACAATGAGCTGCTGGTTACCCTTACACAGCAAGAGCAGCAGAATCGTACCATTCGCATCCGCTTTCGCTTGTTCAACGACGGCCTGGGCTTCCGCTATGAATTCCCGAGGCAGCAGAACCTGAACTACTTTGTTATCAGGGAGGAAAACACAGAGTTTAACCTGACTGGTGACCACAAAACTTTCTGGATTCCGGGAGACTATGACACGAATGAGTATGCGATTACAACTTCTAAATTGTCAGAGGTACCGCAATTGATGGAGAAAGCTACCATTGAGGTGCACGCACAGCATCCTATTGATACCCTGGCGGTACAGACGCCTTTGATGATGAAGTCTGCTGATGGCCTGTACATCAACATCCACGAGGCGGCACTGGTAAATTACCCGGCCATGCACCTTAACCTGGATCCCAAGGGCTTCAGATTAAGCTCCCACCTCACACCTGACGCGGTGGGCAACAAGGGCTATATGCAGACGGACACCAAAACGCCCTGGCGCACGATTGTCGTGAGCGACAAGGCCACTGAGATTCTTGCCTCTAAACTTATCCTGAACCTGAACGAGCCTACGGCTTATGAAGACGTGTCGTGGATAAAGCCGGTTAAATACATTGGCGTATGGTGGGAGTATTTTGTGGCAGGTAAAAGCACCTGGGCCTATGGTACCGAAACCAACGTAAAACTGGGCGACGACTTCAGCAAACTGACGCCGAGCGGGCGCCATGGTGCCACCAACGAAAATGTAAAAAAGCACATCGACTTTGCCGCAGCGCATGGCTTTGATGCGGTGCTGGTAGAAGGCTGGAATGTTGGCTGGGAAGACTGGTTCGGCAACTGGAAAGAAGATGTCTTCGATTTCATCACGCCTTATCCTGACTTTGATGTAAGAGAGCTTTACAAGTACGCTTTGTCAAAAGGAGTACGGATTATGATGCACCATGAAACCTCCGGGGCTGCTACCAATTATGAGCGTCGCCTGCACCAGGCTTTTCAGTTTATGAAGGACAATGGGTATAACTCTGTGAAGACAGGGTATGTAGGCAAAATCATACCGCGTGGTGAGCACCACGACGGGCAGTGGATGGTGAATCACTACATTTATGTGGCGAAAACGGCAGCAGATTATAAAATCATGGTCAATAGCCATGAAGCGGTTCGTCCTACCGGTTTGCACCGTACGTTCCCGAACTGGCTGGCGCAGGAATCTGCCCGCGGTACCGAGTTCGAGGCCATGGGCGGCCTGGCACCCGAGCATGCCACCATTCTTCCTTTCACCCGCCTGATGGGTGGCCCAATGGACTATACGCCAGGCGTGCTGCAGACAGACCTTTCTTACTACGGAACGGGCAACCAGCGTGTGAACACGACCCTGGTAAAGCAGCTGGCCTATTATGTGACCATGTACAGCCCCCTGCAAATGGCTGCTGATTTGCCGGAGAACTACCTGCGCTTTCCGGATGCCTTCCAATTTATCAAAGATGTGGCGCTGGATTGGGATGATACTTATGTGCAGGAAGCGGAGCCAGGCGACTATGTAACCATCGCCCGCAAAGCCAAAGGCAAAAACGAATGGTATGTGGGCGGCATTACAGACGAGAACCCGCGCACCGCTGTTATTCCTTTCAACTATCTTCCGCAGGGCAAAACGTATGTGGCTACCATTTATGCAGATGGTAAAGATGCGAGCTGGAATAAAAATGCGCAGAGCTATACTGTTCGCAAAGTGCTTATTACTTCTAAAAGCAGGCTGAGACAAGCATTAGCTGCAGGAGGTGGTGTAGCCATCAGCATCAAAGAGGCAAGCAGCGAAGACAGGAGAAACCTGAAGAAGCTATAACAGCTTGAAGTATAACAACAGGAGAGGGTGAAGGACTGAGGTCTTTCACCCTCTTTTCGTTTAGAACTGAATCAGGAGTTTCTGTATACAGTCACCACTCTCATGCTACTAAGCGCGTTTTTTCTTAATTTAAGGGGATGTTACGAACCATGTTAAAAATCACCCTGCTCATATTATGCACCTTTGTGCATACGCTGGCACTGTCCCAATCTGTATCCGGAAAACTTGCTGCTGCCTTTAAAACTTTCCAGGAGGACCCGCAGCTACGCAATGGTATCGCCTCTCTTTATGTGCTGGATGCTAAAACCGGCAAAGTAGTTTATGAGCAAAACGGGTTGCTCGGTATGGCACCGGCCTCCACTCTGAAAGTGGTAACCAGTGCAAGTGCCTATGAACTGCTGGGCGATGGCTTCCAGTATAAAACAAGTTTTGCCCTTCACAAAACAGGGGAGGAGGCTTCTCTTTTGATTGCACCTTCCGGAGACCCGACTTTCGGAAGCTGGCGCTGGCGGACCACCCAAGAAGATGTTGTGCTGAAGGGAATAACACAAGCTATTCAGAAGCAGGGTATCAAATCCATCAGTTCAGTAATAGTAGACAACGAGGCGTGGGATGAAGAAACCATCCCGGATGGCTGGATGTGGCAGGACATCGGGAATTACTACGGGGCGGGACCTGCCAAATTAAACTGGCGCGAAAACCAGTATGATGTGCTCCTGAAGTCCGGAAGCAAAATAGGCGACCCAGTGACGATTGTGGCCATGGTACCCGAAATAAAAGGCTATACCCTGCGCTCGGAACTTACTTCTGCGGCGGCAGGAACCGGCGACAATGCCTACATCTATTTCCCGCTGAATGCCTCCGCCGGCGTTATCAGAGGAACGATACCCGTTAACGAAAACAGGTTTAAAATATCGGGGGCAATACCTGCTGCTTCCGAACATTTTGTGAGCATGTTGCAGCAAACCTTAGCCGGAACAGGAGTTAAAAGCCCAGGCAGGAGCCTGGCGAATAGCAGCATCGTGCCACAGGCAAAATATGCTACGTTTTACACTGTCACATCACCTCCCCTGGACAGCATCATCTACTGGTTTAACAGGAAGAGCGTGAACCTATATGGTGAGGCCCTGGTGAAAACGATTGCAGCTAAAAGTGGTGGCGCTGGTTCTACCGACAGAGGGGTTGACCTTATCCAGAGGTACTGGAAGCAACAGGGGATTCCCGATACGGAGCTGAACATTGTGGATGGCTCCGGGCTTTCGCCGCAAAACCGCGTGACCACGCATGCACAGGTGAGCATTCTGCAGCATGCCAGAAAGCAGCCTTGGTTCGATGGGTTCTATGCTTCGCTGCCACTATACAATGGCATGAAAATGAAAAGCGGTACCATACGGGGGGTAAAAGGATACTGTGGTTACCACAAAGCGAAAGACGGAAATGAATATGTCTTTGCCTTTCTTGTTAATAATTACAACGGCTCCTCAGGCGCGCTTGTAAAAAAGATGTACCAGGTGCTGGATGTGCTGAAATAAAACGATACTAGGATACTTCTTTGGTTTGATCTTTTAAAAGATAATATAATTATTTATAGATTAAAATAATATATTCAAATTATTTTTTTGCTCATATTATGTCATAAGTGAGGAGTTACACAATAGAACGACCTTATAAATTTCTTCTATGTAGTAATAAGAAATATTGATTTGGTGTACTGGTGAGATAGTCGTATGTTTGTACATTAAGTTTGTTTTCATAGCTTGGAAAGGCACTCTACTTTGTAGGGTGCTTTTTTATTTTCAGCCCTTCTGTATAGCAAAGCGGCCGGGACAATTTTTAAAGCACCGGCGCCAGTTTTAACCACAGCCACTCGTTAACCCCTTGTATTGTAACTGGCATTCCACTCTGAAGAGAGAAAGCAGGTGCCGCCTACCTCTGTGTCCATTTCAAAAATATTACAATAGTTTCTGCTGCTCTCTTTTTAACGCAGGCCTGCTTTACAGGATGCACTAAAACAGCCAGGGTTATAGCCAGGGGCATGGCAGGCGGTAAAGATTGTTGTATTAGGACAGAAAGGGTTATCTTCGCTCAACTGATGGGAAGGAATAAACGAAGAGAGAAACGTTTACTTAAACAGGGAAGGGATGCAATGTCAACGAAGTTTGGAGTACTGACAATTCACGGAATGGGCAATCAGCGGCCGGATTATGCAAATGCCCTGCAAAAGAATCTCTACAAACAGCTCAGGGAGGAAACCATCGCAGATATCAGCTTTAAGTCTATCTGGTACCATAGTGATTTCCAGGTGCACCAGGACAAGGTTTGGGAGCACATGGTGCAGAGCGGAAACCCGCTGGATCAGCAAAGGCTGCGGAAATTCTTTCTCAACTTCCTGAGCGATGCCGCCACCTCTGAGTTCAGGCCGGGGGAAGAAGACAGCTCCTATAAGAGGATACAGCGCATCATCCTGCGGCAGATAAACGCGCTGCGTGTAGAGCTTGAAGACCAGGATTGCCCGATCATCATCATCGCTCACTCCTTAGGTTGCCAGATCATCTCCAATTATATATGGGATGCCCAGCAAAGGAAGGGCATTTGGGAAAAAAATGAGCCGACAGAATTTCAGAAGCTGGGAACAACCAGGCTGCTGCTCACCTCGGGGTGTAACATTCCGCTTTTTGTCTCTGGTCTGGAGAAAATTGTTGCCATCGATAAACCAAACGACTTGTTTGAATGGCATAATTTCTATGACCGGGACGATATCTTAGGCTGGCCTTTGAAGCCACTGAGTAAAGGCTTCCCCAATGCCTATGACAGCATCGTGACGCAGGACCGGGAGATAAACACAGGCTGGACTCCCTTCAGCCATTCAGACTACTGGGAGGACAAGGATTTCATAAACCCGGTGGCACAACTTATACATGCCGTACATGATAGCCTGCGAAGTGGTACAAATACAGGAGGTTCTGTGTAACGTGTCAAGTAATAAGTCAAAGGTAAAACTGTATCATCAGGAGTAATAAGCAACATCTTACCTTCCGGTACTTCACCTTGCAGCATATCAAAAAAACAGCCTTAGCTAAACGATAAGTTACCTTCTGTGAGCAGCGCCTCATACTGGGCCCTGTTAAATTTGTAGAGGTATGGGGCTTTATGCGCACCACCCTTTCGCCGGGCTTCCAGGCGCTCTACTATTCCCAGTCCCATGATTTTCCTGTGGAAGTTACGCGGGTCCAGCGTCCTGCCCAATATTGTTTCATAAAGTCGCTGTAACTCAGGCATGGTAAATTGCTCTGGCAGCAGGTTATAGCCAATAGGCTGCCAGCTTAGCTGCATGCGTAGCGCCCGCAGGGCGGTATTGATTATATGGTTGTGGTCGAACAGCAGCTGGGGAATCTCCTTTATGTCCCACCACTGGCATTCTTCTGTAAAAATATCCGGTGTAGGATTTACTTTAGAATAATCTACCAACGCATAATAACCTACCGACACTGCCCGATCATACCATTTCTCAGGGTCCACCACGTGCTTCAGCTTATTTTTTATTTCTTCCCGGTCATAGCGAACCACCTCGCCAAAGACATGAAACTGCTGCAGGAACAATTGTTCTAAACCAGTCCTTTCCTTCAGGATACGATAAGCAGCCGCATCCACAGATTCGTTTTTTCGGACTGGTCCGCCAGGCAAGCTCCATTCTTGGGTGCCTTTCCAGCGTAGCAGGAGCACCCGCAACTGGTCTTCATGAAAACCCAGAATGATGCAGTCCAGCGTAAGCTGTGGTAGCAAGGGCGATTGGTTTCCATCTGTTTGCGTAACAGGAGTTTCTTTGTCAGGCATAAGGTAAAATGTTATATATGTTATTTTGACATAATGAAAACATTTTATATCATTATGTCAAAATAACATAAAGCTGAGTCATTTCACAAACTAATATATATTTATGATGCGTCCCCTCAGAATGCTTTTAATATGGATGTTGCTAGGTGTTCAGCTAGCTCCGGTGGCTTATGCCCAGGCAAAGAAGACAGCTGCAAGCCAGGGTAAGCAGTCTGCTCCCCAGGTAAGAACAGTGAATGGTATTGTGGAAGGAACCACAGAGCAGAGCGGAATACGTGTTTTCAAAGGCGTGCCTTTTGCTGCGCCGCCTGTAGGCGAACTGCGATGGCGGGAACCACAGCCGGTGCAGAACTGGAAGGGCGTGCGTCAGGCCAAGCAGTTCGGGCCACGGGCTATGCAACAGGCCGTATTCGGCGACATGGGCTTTCGTTCTAACGGCATGAGCGAGGATGCCCTTTACCTGAACGTCTGGACACCCGCCAAATCAGGGAAAGAGCGGCTGCCGGTGCTGGTGTACTTCTACGGCGGCGGCTTTGTGGCCGGTGATGGCTCAGAGGCCCGTTACGACGGCGAGAGCATGGCGAAGAAAGGCATTGTGGCTGTTACTGTGAATTACAGACTTGGCGTATTTGGCTTCTTCGCTCATCCGGAACTAACAAAAGAGTCGCAGCACAACTCATCCGGCAACTACGGTTATATGGACCAGAACGCAGCCCTGCGTTGGGTGCAGCAGAATATTGCTGCTTTCGGTGGCGACCCATCCAAAGTAACCATCGCGGGTGAGTCGGCGGGCTCCATCTCTGTGAGTGCACAGATGGCCTCTCCTTTATCGAAAGGGTTGATAGCAAGAGCAATTGGCGAGAGCGGTGCATTAGTCAACTCAAGCCTTGATCCTGTTCCGCTTGCTAAGGCAGAGGAAAACGGGATGAAGTTTGCCAGCAGCATTGGGGCAAACTCTTTGGCAGAACTTCGTGCCATGCCGGCAGAGCAGCTTTTGGAGGCTGCAGGTAAACTGGGAATGGGATACTTTGTCTCAACCATCGATGGGTATTTCTTCCCGAAATCACCTGCCGCCATTTATGCGGCCGGAGAGCAGGCGAAGGTACCACTGCTGGCTGGCTGGAACTCAGAAGAGATGAACTATATGTTCCTACTGGGGCAGGAACAGCCTACTGTCGCCAACTTTGAACAGGCCGCGCGCAGGCTTTATGGCGAAAAAGCTGACGAGGTGTTGCAAGCGTACAAAGCAACCACAGACGAAGAAGCCTTACAGGCTGCCACTGACCTGGCGGGCGACCGCTTTATTGCCTACAGCACCTGGAAGTGGATGGACCTGCACAGCCAGACATCCGGAAAGCCAGTGTACCGGTACCTGTTTTCCCGCCCTCGCCCACCTATGACAGCTGAAATGGGCAACGCTTCCTCTGGACTCGCCGGGGGAGTAGTGAAAGAGGAAGATCCAAACGCCTTTAAAATGCCTCCTGCCCGCGGCGCTGTGCATGCCGCAGAAATAGAGTATGCCATGGGTAACCTGGATTACAATAAAGTGTATGCCTGGACGCCGGAAGATTATCAGGTGTCGGAGGTGATGCAGAACTACTTTGCCAACTTTATTAAAACCGGAAATCCGAATGGGAAAGGCCTGCCAACCTGGCCAACTGCCAACAACCCTGAAAAGGTGCAGGTAATGCACATAGATGTGAAAACCGCAGCCAGACCGGAGCAGAACCGGAGCCGTTATATTATATTGGACAAGCTTCAGGCAAAATAGGTAAGCTTCTTAAAGACTGTTAATATGATCATTAACTCTTTTCGTTTCTGTCTGCTCGTTTGCCTTTCGTGCCTGAGCTTTGTGTCCTTCGGAGCCAAAGTAGATTCTCTGGATATACCGAGCGCTGCCATGCAAAAGACCTATCGGGCGGCGGTGGTATTGCCGGATAGTTATGCCAGGAGCAAAGCCGCTTACCCGGTGTTGTACCTGTTGCACGGCGGTGGCGGGCAGTTCAGCGACTGGCTTAAACAGACACCCGACAAGCAACTGCTGCACAAACTAGCCGACCAGTACAACCTGATTATTGTGACGCCGGAGGGGGAGCGACTCGGTGGCTACCTCGATAGCAAAGTGCAGAAAGACAACCTGTTTGAAACCTATATCACCAAAGAGGTAGTGGAGAAGATTGATAACTCCTACCGGACCATTCGCGACCGGAAAGGGCGCGTTATCACAGGTTTAAGCATGGGAGGGCATGGCGCTTTTTACCTGGCAACACGCCACCCGGAACTTTATTGTGCCGCCGGTAGTATGAGCGGGGCCTTGGATCTGAACATCGGCACCTGGCGTATACCTCCTGAGTTTGCAAAACAGATAACGCCGGGCTTTGAGCGCATCCTGGGCCCTGCCGGTGCCTCTCCTGACCCGTATGCCGCCAATTCGGTGGTGAACATGACGGACCAGATGAAGGCAAACGATGTGAAGTTGATTTTCGATTGTGGCGTAGACGACTTCCTCATAGAACCCAACCGGGAACTGCACCGGCGTTTGGTTTATAAAGGGGTACCGCATGATTACACTGAGCGCCCCGGTGGCCACACCTGGGACTACTGGGAAAACTCATTGGGCTACCACATGCTGTTCTTCGATAAAATTTTAAAGGCAAATGGTGCTGTTGCCATGAGCAGGAAATAAACATTTTTGCCGTTCCATATATAAAAAAGGCTGCCAAAATTGGCAGCCTTTTTTATATATGGCTGGTTTCGCACACGTTGCTATTCCGGCATAGTAGTGGCCTGACTGGCGAAGGAAATACAACTCAGAGTGTGTGGGTGCAAACGGCTAAGCTGTTCTACTGCCTTGGGTGTAGGCCTGGAGGTGGAACGCGGTTTGTGATAAAATGCTGGTAATAAGCGAGCAGAAGAAATCTGCCTTCATTCCTACTTGAAAAGTAAGGCAAATCTGGTGGCATTTTTTGTCCTACTCCGGAAGTACTGTTAAATTTACCTTGGGTATTGCCTTGCCGGAATAGCTGCTCGGAAGTACGTCCTTTCATCTGATTATAGTAGAACAGCATGTTTATAGCGTTAAGTGTATTTGAGGTTGCCAATGATATGGCTGAGGAGGTGAAGCAGGCTTTTGTAAAAAGGCCCCACCTGGTAGACAATGCAGCCGGCTTCTTGGAAATGAAAGTACTGTCGCCGCAGGACAATGGCAGCGAAATCTGGGTGATGACCTGCTGGGAGGATGACAGCAGCTACAAGGTTTGGTACAAGGAACACATGAAGGAGGCACACCAGGACATCCCCAAGGGGCTAAAACTCGTGCCCGGAAGCACCAAAGTACGGTTCTTCGACCAGGTAACGAAATAACAGCCTGTATCTGCGGCAGAACCAAACAAAAAGCCAGTTAGGCATATTACTCTCTAGCAAACGGCTTTGAAAGCCTGGCAGGAACCACCAAAATAAAACATGGAAAAAAAAGCGGCACCCATCAATGTTACCATCGACAAGAACTACGACTCAGAGTTCTGCGGAAGTATTCCCCTGCACCTGGTCAACCTGATACAGCCGCACGGCCTGCTGCTGGTCGTAGATAAACCGGATTTGCGTATTGTGCAGGCTAGCGCCAATGCTGCGTCTTTTCTGGGAATACCGGTTGATGAATTGCTGGAGCAGCCTATTTCTGCCTATCTGCCGGCCGGGCAGTATGCCGATATCCAGGCGAAAATTGCCAACCACGACAGCCAGACCAAGATTCCCTTAACGCTTATCCTTACGGTGCAGGACACTCCCCGGCCATTCATTCACTGCACTGGTGCACCCGCGGGAAGAATATGTGCTCATTGAGTTGGAAGAGAATATATCAGCATCAGGTGAGCAGTCTTTCCTGGGGCTTTACCAGCAGATTAAGTACATTACTTCTTTACTCAAACAGGCTGGCGACACTGCGGAAGTAGCACAGCTGGCGGCTGATGAAATAAAGAAGTTTACGCGCTTTGACCGTGTGCTGGTGTACCAGTTCGACGAACAGTGGAACGGCATTGTGATTGGACAGGCCAGAGAAGCAGACATGGCTGATTACATGGATCTCCGCTTTCCTGCTTCTGATGTTCCCAAGCAGGCCAGGGATTTATACTTTAGCAACCCTTACCGGCTTATTCCTACCCGTGATTATGTGCCGGTGCGCCTCATTCCGGTAATCAACCCGCTGACACAACGTTTTACCGATCTGAGCGACAGTAACCTGCGCAGCGTAGCAGGCGTGCACTTGGAGTACCTGGCAAACCTGAACATCATGGCCTCCATGTCGCTGCCCCTTATCATTGATAACAAGCTGTGGGGACTTGTCTCCTGCCACCACAAGTCACCGAAAAATCCCAGCTACGAACTCCGATCGGCCATGGAACTGCTTTCCGGTATTGTGTCTGCGCAGATTGCCTCAAAGGAAAGGGAGAAAACCATTATGCTGCAGGCGCAGCTACGGGGCGTACATGCTCGGCTGCTGGAGCAGCTGTATACCGTCCCTGACTTTGCGGATGGCCTGCTGACGGGTGCCACTAACCTGCAGGAGCTGCTAAACCTCACAGGTGTGGCGGTTCTGTTTGAAGGTAGCATCCGGACGAGCGGAAGCACCCCCGGCAACCAGGAGCTAAAAGAGCTGGCAGCCTGGCTCCGCCGGAATAAGAAAGACGGCGTGTTCGCTACAGACACCCTGCCTAAGCAATACGTGCAAAGTAAAAACTACAAGGACCAGGCCAGTGGACTGATCGCGCTGCCCATCAATGCCGAACAGGGCGAGTATATTTTAGGGTTCCGGCCAGAAGTGATACAAACTGTAAACTGGGGCGGAAACCCCAACAATGCTATCCAACTGGAGCCGGATGGCAAAACTTATCACCCCCGAAATTCTTTTGCCACGTATCAGGAAACGGTGAAGTATACCTCGCTGCCCTGGCTGGCTGAGGAAACTGACGCCGCGGAGGCACTGAGAAGCGCTGTGCTGGAAAAAATTATTAAAGAGAGATCAAATTAACATGCCCAGTTCTGGCTTTCCACAGCCAGTGTTTTATGATTGACATGAATACACAAGCGCCTGCCCGAGTTGAACCAGCCCGCCCCGCAGATCATTATCTGGTGGGTATTGGTGCTTCCGCGGGTGGTTTACAGGCCATTCATCAGCTGTTTGACCATTTCCCGAGCAACTCGAGTTTTTCTTTTGTTATTATTCAGCACCTGTCGCCGGACCACAAGAGCCTGATGGCAGAGCTGCTCTCGAAGCATACGCAGATGCAGGTGCAGGAGGCGGAGGATGGGATGCTCACCAGGCCGAACTGTGTTTATGTGTTGCCCAGTGGCAAGCAACTGACGCTGGAAAAAGGCCGTCTTCGGCTAACAGATAAAATGCGGGACCGGGAGCCAAACTTTGCCATTGATGTTTTCTTTGAGTCTATGGCGAAAGACTTGGGCCGCTATGCCATTGGGGTGGTTTTGTCGGGCACAGGATCTGATGGAACAAAAGGCGGCAAAGCCATCAAAGACGCAGGAGGCATGGTGGTGGTACAGGACCCCAAATCCGCCAAGTTTGATGGCATGCCCCGAAGCGCCATCGATGCCGGTTTTGCAGACTATGTACTGTCGCCGGAGCGTATGCCGGAAGAGATAATTGGTTATACCCGCAAAGTGCCACTAGCGCAGGCGCTTGCGAAGAGCCAGGAAGGGGGAGACGATAATGCGGTATTACAGGAAATACTGGACCTGATCTGTACCCACACACAAACTGATTTCTCTAATTATAAACAGCCGACAATCAGGCGGAGGCTCCAGAAGCGTATGGACGCACTGCAGGTGAAAAACCTGCGCGGTTACCTCAATTACCTGCATGAGAATCCCGCAGAGATCACCCATATCTGCCAGGACTTTTTTATCGGTGTTACCCGTTTTTTTCGCGACCCTGAGGCTTTCGAGATGCTGAAGCAGGACGTCATCCCGAAAATAATTGAAAGTAAGCCGGAGGGTGAGGTTGTTAAAGTATGGGTAACGGCCTGCAGCACAGGGGAGGAGGTGTATTCCATGGCCATACTCTTTAAAGAATGCTTTGAGGAGATAGGAAGAGAGCCCCTTGTAAAGTTCTTTGCCACAGACATCGACAAGCGCGCCATTACGCAGGCTTCCAAGGGCTCTTACCCGGCCTCTATAGAGAAAGATGTTTCTGCAGAGAGGCTGCAGCGCTTTTTCCACCAGCGTGGCGAGCGGTTTGTTGTAAATGAGGAGATTCGGAAACTGGTGGTGTTTGCCCAGCATGACCTGCAGAAAGACCCGCCTTTTGGCCGGATAGATCTGATTAGTTGCCGGAACATGCTCATTTACCTTAATCCGGACCTGCAGAAGAAAGTACTTTCCCTGTTCCCCTATGCCCTGAACCAGCATGGCTACCTGCTGTTGGGGCCCAGCGAGCACATTGGGGAGCTGAAGTCCTTTTTTTCAGAGGAAAACCGAAAGTGGAAACTCTACCAGAAGATAAAGGAAAGCCGGAGCATACAGCAAAACTACGGTATCACAGATTACGCTCCTGCCTTGTCCACTGAAAGCCAGTCCACGTTTAGGGTTGCTCAGCTAAACCGCTATAGCGACTCTTTTATGGATGCCGTAGCCGAGGACTTTAAAGTAACAGGGCTTTATGTGGATGAAAACTACCAGCTGCTGCACGGCATTGGGGACATCAGTCGCTTCCTGAAATTCCCTAACAAGCGGTTGCATTTCAACCTCCTGAAAATGGTGCCCGAAGAGCTGGCAGTAACCTTCAGTGTGGGAATACGGAAGGCCCTGAAGCAGAACAGGAAAGTACACGCACGGCAGGTGGCCGTAAAAAACGGCAAGAAAGAGTGGTTTGTGAATGTCTCGATCAAACTCATTGATGCCGATAAAAACCAACCCAGGGTCATTCTGATTCTGCTGCAGGAAATAGGGCAGGCCAGCCAGTTGCAGAAGACCACTGATTTGTCCATGGTATCGGACTCTGACTATTACCAGCAGCTCGCTGCTCTGGAGATGGAACTGAAGGAAGCACGGGAAGGGCTGCATTTAACAGTGCAGGATCTAAGTACCTCCAACGAAGAGCTGCAGTCCAGCAACGAGGAGCTGATGTCCTCTAACGAAGAACTGCAAAGCTCCAACGAGGAGATGCAGTCGCTGAACGAGGAGCTGCATACAGTCAACACAGAGCACCAGCTAAAGATAAAAGAGCTGCAGGAGCTGAACGAAGACTTGGATAACTATATCCGGAGCTCTAACATCGGGCAGCTCTTTCTCGATAATCACCTCGTGATCCGCAAGTTTACACCCTCTATAAAAGAGCTGATCAACATCATTGACAGTGACCTGGGGCGGCCTATCCATCACCTGTCGCATAACCTGAAGTCTGCCGGTTTACTTGAGAGCATACAGCAGGTGAATAACACCTCCACAGAGGTAGAGCAGGAGGTAGAAACCAACCAGGGCAAATGCTACCTCATGCGCATCATTCCGTACCTGAAGCACAATGGCAATAGAGATGGCGTAGTTCTCAGCTTTGTGGACGTAACGACACTGAAGGAACTCAGCAATGTGGTGCAGGGGGTACTTAACAGTTCCCTGAACAACATCATGGCTTTCCGGGCTGTGCGCAACGAGCAGCAAGTAATAACAGACTTTACCTGGAGCCTGCTGAACAGAAAGGCAGAAGAACTGGTAGGCAAGACCAATGTCCAGCTAGTAAACAGCAGTGTATCAACTGTGCTGCCGTTTCTGAAAAAGAGCGGCCTGTTTAAAAAGTATGTGAGCGTGGTGGAAACCGGCCAGCCGCTGCACATTGAACAGCAATTGGAGGTGAACCACAATCATAAAGCATGGTACGAGATAGCCGCTGTGAAAATGGGGGATGGGTTAACCATTACAATGGCCGACATCACGGAGAAGAAAACTATTGAAGAAAAGGTTTTACTTGCTTACGAAGAAATCAAAAAGGCAGAGGAAGACCTGATCAGGCTGAATAATGAGCTGGAGAAAAGGGTGGCGGAGCGCACGCAGGCCCTGGCGGATAGCGAGGAGCGCTTCCGGCTGGTATCGATGGCCACAAATGACGTGGTGTGGGACTGGAACCTGGTGACAAATGAGATTTGGTGGAGCGAGAACCTGCACACTATACTGGGGTATGCAACAACAGAGATGGACCCGGGTGTGCAGGGGTGGTTCGACCTGGTGCACCCCGAGGACAGGGCGCAGATGGTAAAGGGAATAAACCAGGCCGTAAATAACGGCAAGGACCAGTGGTCGGGGGAGTATCGTATTGCCAGAAAAGACGGCACTTATGCCTATGTAGCGAACCGGGCCTACATTCTGCAAAACGAGTACCAGATACCGTACCGTGTGCTGGGCTCCTTTATTGATTTATCGGACCTGAAGGCGACACAGGAAAGCCTGCAAAACACCAACGAGCACTTGCTCAAGGTAAATGCTGACCTGGATACCTTTGTGTATACGGCTTCACACGACCTGAAAGCACCGGTAGCCAACATAGAGGGGCTGCTGCTGCTGCTGGAGGAACAGATAGAGTCGTCGGACCCGCTGCCGGGCGAGCCAACCAAGCCCCTGTTCGATATGACCAAGGACTCCATCCGCAGGTTTAAGGATGTTATAAAAGACCTGACGGATATTGCCAAAGTGCAGCGCGATGTTGATGCCGAAGCAGAACTGGTGGAGCTGCAGGAGGTGTATAAAAATGTTGAAGCCAACATCCAGGAATTAGTTACACAGGCGCAGGGCCAGCTGGAGACCGATTTTGAAAAGGCAACTCATGTGAGCTTCTCCAGGAAGAACCTTTACAGTATTCTGTACAACCTCGTGACCAATGCCATCAAGTACAGTTCTCCGGACCGGCAACCCCGGGTGAGCATCAAATCAGAGCAGGGAGAGGGGCATGTAATGGTTACTGTGGCGGATAACGGTTTAGGTGTAAGCGAGGAGAATTTGGGGAAGATGTTTACGCTCTTTAAGCGCTTCCACTCGCATGTAGACGGTACGGGCATGGGGCTTTACATTGTAAAGCGCATGATGGATAACGCCGGCGGTAAAATAGAAGTGGAAAGTGAAGAAGGAAAGGGAACAACCTTCAGGCTGTATTTTAAGAATGAGTAAATATAAAAACCCCCTGTTTCCTGGCAGCATGCTGTAAGAAACAGGGGGCAGAATTCTGAATCAGGAAAAGGAGAATAGTCTATGGCTTGCTTAATCCTCCTGGCTTTTAATTCTCACCGCTGAAGTCCTTAAACGTTTTGGCTACGTTTTCATTTGTCGGTTTAGACTTGTTCTGCCAGCCAGCGTCCAGTTCCAGGGCCACCATTCCCTTCAGGCTCATAACGGTCACAAAATTATCCACATCCTTCATAAAGTCCGGGCTGCGGCGCGAAGATTTAAGGGCATATTTCCGGGCAAATATGTCGCCTTTCGTCTGCAGCTCATTTCGCTTTTCTATGATGTAGTTCAGGCGTTCTATCAGGTCTTTGGTAGAGCGGCCGATTACTTCCGTTGCTTCCAGTGTTCCGATCGTCATCACCATGGTGCCTCCTACGGCTGTTATTTTTTTGGAGGTAGTAGGCTCCTCCACTACCACAGGCGAAATACCTGTTACAGCTCCTAAAGAGGCGTTGGTAAGTGACCTGCCTTTTTTCCCTCTTTTAGCCCGGTTGTACTTCTTCTTAAGGTCCTTTTCAGCCTCCTTCAGCTGCTCCATCAGGTCCCACGCTTTTACCAGCGACGCCCGGTATTCACTGTACAGCTTTTGGTCCATTTCCTCCTCATTCACCGTGTTCCGGATAGAGAAAGTCACTGTTCGGGTATCCCGCTGGTTTGCTCTGTCCAATACAAAAAAGGTGACGTTGAACGTAAGGGAATCCTGCGGGTCCTTCACAAAGTCATAGCCCGGCTTCCAGATAAACTCATACTGGGAGGGGGTGTTCTTTACAAGCGCCGAAGCAGGGACATTGGTGTTGTCAGAAATGAAACTGAAGGAAGCGATATCGCTCTCCCCGTTCTCGTCGGTCAGCTGAAACATGATGTTGATGGTGGCATTCTCATCATACACAAACCTTTTCTGGGACGGAATCATCTGGATGCTGGGCGGCAGGTCCTGCTGGGTGGCGGCGATCTTGAAAGAACCTTTGGTGCGCGCTTTTCCCGGCTGGTCTTCTACGTAAAACTCCAGCATAAGCGGTTCCTTCTGTAGCTGCCTGAACTGGCTGGTGGAGGGCTTCCAGGTAAACTCTCCCTGTGCTGAAAGCTTGGCCCCCTGCGGCATGGCGTTGGTAACAGGCACAAACACGATAGGGTCATTGTCTTCGTCCTTTACTGCCGACGATTCGATGGTATAGGTGTTTTGGGTACTGTACCGGACATAGAACGGCTTCAGTTCGCCCACAACTGGCGGCCTGTTTACATGCTCCACTTTCAGTTCTACTACCTGGCTTACGCTTTCTCCTTTCTTGTTTTTTGCCTCAAAAAGAAGCTGCGTCGTGCGCTCATTACTCAGCCGGTCTACAAAATCGTAGCTGGGGGTCCAGGAGAAGCGGCCAAGTGAATCAAATACCATCCCTTCCTCGCGTCCCTGGTTAAGGGTGTAGGTAAAACTGCTGTCGGTACCACCTGAGGCTTTTGCTGTAAATTCAAGTTTTTGCCCTTCTTTCAGGATGTTCCAGTTCGGTTTTTCCGGAAAGTTAAGTTTCAGGGGAGAGGCTATAACGGTAGGAGCCGGTACTTCTGCCGGTTCATCCTGGGCAGATACTTTTGTGACGAAAGATAAAAATGCAGAAAAAAATAGAATGCTTTTTTTCATAAAGGAAAATAGACGTAAAATTCAGGCTTGGCGAAGACTTTAAAGTTAGTAAAGGATGATGTACTGCAAAAGAGCGCTGCCACTAATATATTCTGAACCAGCAGTAAATAAATAGCAACAGGCCAAATCAGGCTCTTCCTGAAGGAAACAGTGCCCTTACAACGAATATATTCTTTTAATATTTTTTCTTTTTGCCTTGGTTAAGGCAATGGTACAGGCAAAAACAAGCTTGAGGTGGAGAACCGGGTATTATGCCCTGGCCTCCAGCGTATGACCATTGTTGCACAGCTCGTGTGGCAGGGGAAAAGAGTGGGTTGACTTTCAGCAGCGTATATGGAAGATTCATAAAAGTCTGTATATTAAGCCTGGAACACCCGAGGCCATGATACATAAAATCTACCTGCGCAGCAGTTTTTGCCTGCTCATTCTGTCTGCCACTTTGTTTCTGTTTCAAATACCTGCCGCTGCACAGAAGATGTTGTCAAGAAAGCTGATCCAGAAAATACTGAAGCAACAACCGGACAAGTTTCAGGAGATACTGAATAATTCTGGAAAGTACCGGGTGCAGATCCTGTACACGCAGATAGACCGGGATGCTCAAAACCAGCCCCGGTTTACTTCCTACAACTATCGGCTCAACCCGCAGGAGTATTTTTACCCGGCTAGTACCGTAAAGCTGCCGGCGGCGCTGGTAGCACTGGAGAAGCTAAATGAGATGAATATACCAGGCCTGAACAAGCATACAGCTTTACAGATAGACAGTGCGTATTCCGGGCAGAGTGCCGTGAAAGCTGATAGCAGCTCAGAAAACGGGCTTCCGAGTATAGCGCATTATATCAAAAAGGTAATGCTGGTTAGTGACAATGATGCCTATAACCGCTTGTATGAGTTTATAGGGCAGCAGCAACTAAACCAGGCGTTGCACCAGAAAGGCTTTCACGATGTGCGGCTGGTGCACCGGCTGTCCATTTTCCTGCGTCCTGATGAAAATGCCCACACCAACCCTTTTACCTTTTATGCCGGAGACAAAGTACTGTACCGGCAGCCACTCCGGGAGAACCCTGAACCTGTGCCCGCCCGGTTAAAAACCGCACTGCTGGGGAAAGGCCACTACAAGGACGACAGGTTTATAAATGAGCCGATGGATTTTTCGGGCAAGAATTACATCTCCGTAGAAAATTTGCACGAAATTCTTAAAACAACACTGTTCCCGGAATCAGTGCCGGCGCAGCAGCGGTTTAATCTTACGCCTGATGACTACGCTTTTCTGTACAAGTACATGTCGATGCTGCCGCGCGAAAGCGATTATCCTGCCTACGACCCTCAGGAGTACCCTGACAGCTATGTTAAATTCCTGATGTTTGGGAATTCGAAGGAACGGATACCCGATAACATCCGGATATTTAATAAGATAGGCAATGCCTACGGTTTCATGATAGATAATGCCTACGTGGTGGACTTCGAAAATAAGGTGGAATTCCTCCTCACAGCGGTTATACTGGTAAATGAGAATGAAATCTTTAACGACGATAAGTCTGAGTACGAAGAAGTAGGTTTTCCTTTCATGAAAGACTTAGGGCAGGCTATTTACCAGCATGAGTTAAAGCGAAAAAAGAAGCACCTTCCCAACCTGGAGAAGTTCAGGATCCATGACGAGGAGGGCAAGAGCAGATAGCGTGCACCATCTCGCTGCGAGTGCTGCATGATGGCCAGTAGTTCAGCTATCCGGTACCCGTAAATCAGAACTTCAGGTAAGTCTGTTCTAGCTGCTGGGCAAACTCCTTCAGGTTATCTGCCGTCTTTTCCAGAAAATCTGCTATTTTCCCAGCCTCATCCCCAGGGGTAAACGCCTCACATTGCGTCTGTATTTTTTGTAAGGTAGCCTCAAGCTGTTGTTTTTCTTCATGCTGTAGGTCAAATAGGTTGTTTAGTTTCGCGTGTATGGAGGAAAGGTTAAATGCAATTGACTTTGGGAATGTTGTATTCAACACCAGGAAGTCAAGCGCAAGCGCTCGGGTAGCGTTCTTCTGGTACACCTGTTTAAACATGCCGTAGGCTCCCATGCTTTCCAGCAGGAGTACATACTGAAAGTTATTTTCGGGGTCGTCCTGCCCTGCATCTTCCTGTTTTGTGGTCGCACATACCTGATGCAAAAGCGTACGTGCGACCAGCAGGGTTCTTTCAAGGTAAATACCAAGTGAAAAGAGCACCCATGCTTCATTCCGGAGCATGCTGTCTAATAAGTAGCCTTTGATTTGGAAACTGTTTGATGCTATTTTCCCGGTAAAGCTATGGACACCTTCCCTGCTGATATCTTCAGCGCTATAGCTGTTCATTGCGTGATAGAAGCCGTTAATATGCTCCCACAATTCAGGAGAATAAGTATCGCGGGCGCCTCTTGCGAGTTCCCGTATCCGGTTTACATAAGCCAGGATGGAATCAGGGTTTGCTTTGTCCATGGTAATGAAAGAAAGCACCTCCTCCGCCTTTAGCTGTGCATGGGTAGAAAAGTAGTTTTCATGTTCGTCTGCCACCTGCAGTACAGCTTCCAGTACGGTTTCTTTCTGCTGCGTTACCGGTAAATCCATCAGGGACTCAAAGTGTACTTTTGTGTAAAGAGCTACATACTCTGCCCATTCCAGGTCACGTCCCATCCAGTAGACCTTTTTCCCACTTCTTGATAGCATATGTTTTTGTTTTATTGCCTGATTAAGTTGATTAAGCCTGCAGTGCCGTGTTTGCCTGCTGCTCCAGCACCCAGGTGTCTTTAGAGCCGCCACCCTGTGAGGAGTTGACAATCATGTTTCCTTCTGTCAGTGCCACTCTCGTCAGCCCCCCCTGTAGCACATGCTGCATGTCTTTACCAATCAGGGTGTAGGTGCGCAAATCCACATGGCGGGGCTCGAACCCGTTGTTTTCTTCTATGTAGGTGGCATGGTTTGAAAGGGCCATAATCGGTTGTGCTACGTACTTGCTGCGGTCTTTCGCAATCTTCTGCCTGTATTCGCTCAGTTCCTCTTTTGTGGCAGCATTGCCAATCAATATGCCTTTGCCTCCGTACGCATCCACCGGTTTGATGGCGAGTTTCTCCATATTTTCTATGACGTATTTGTAGTCGCTGTCCTCTGAACAACGGTAGGTTTTGACGTTGTTGAGGATAGGGTCTTCGCCTAAATAGTATTGTATCATGTCAGGCACATAGCTGTAGACTGCCTTGTCGTCAGCAACTCCGCAGCCCGGTGCGTTCAGCAGGGAGATAGTGCCTTTCCGGTAAGCGTTCATAATACCTGGTACCCCAAAAACTGAGTCAGCCTTAAACACCAGCGGGTCGAAGAACTCATCATCCACCCGTTTATACAGCACGTCTACACGCCGGGGCCCAGCAAGCGTTTTCATATAAACTGTATCCTGTTCCACGTACAGGTCCTTGCCCTCCACCAGCGGAACCCCCATGCTGCGGGCCATATAAGCATGCTCAAAATAAGCCGAGGCTTGCATGCCATCCGTTATCACGGCACAGCAGGGGTCGTCTACTCCGGTTGGCGCCACCGATCGCACCATGCTCAGGAAGTAGTCGGTAAAGCTGCTGACAGGTTTGATGGCGTACTTTCCGAACAGTTGCGGCAGAGTCTGCTTCATCACCTGTCGGTTCGAAAGCACGTAACTCATGCCCGAGGGGCTGCGAACGTTGTCTTCCAGGATATAGTATTTGCCGTCGCTGTGTTTAACGAGGTCTGTGCCGGAAATATGATTGTGTATACCTCCTGGCGGATTGAGGCTTTCCATTGCCCGGGTGTAGTGCACGGAGCCCATGATCAGGTCCTGTGGCACCACCCGATCTTTGAAAATATGCTTCTGATGATAAACATCATGAATAAACGCGTTGATGGCCATGTTCCGTTGGATGACTCCTTTCTCCAGCTTCTCCCACTCTTTGCCGGTGATGATCCTGGGTAAGAGATCGAAAGGAAAAACCCGTTCGCGCACTTTGCCTTCGTCAGAGGGGAGCTTAAAGGTTATCCCCTGGTGAAAGAATGAAAGGTGCGCGTGTTCATAGAGCCTGCCCAGGTCTGCTGCTGTGAATTGCCCAAAGTAATTTATCACTTCTTTGTAAGCGGGCTTAACCGTACCGTCGCCGGAACAAACCTCATCCAGGAAATCAGGGCTTACGCGGTAAGTTTCGAATAATCCGGCCTTTGTATCTGTATTGATGTGCTGCATTTCCTTTTCTTAACATCAGCACCAGGTGTCTCTAAGCAAATGATGTATACCTGGTTTTATTGCGAATTCGTTTTTGCCTTTTCAGCCGGAAACAATAAAGATGTACTTCATACAGTAGGCTTCCGGAGAAATGTATATGTGTTCAACGCATCAGCAGAGCGAGTGTTTTGCAGGATGGTTTTTGACAAGTTAGGAAGAGAGTTCTGCATCATTCCGTTGCCTTCATTCATCCGGTTAGCGCAACACATAGGAAATTGCAATAGCCTCCTGTTTAACTGGAAACAAGAAGCTGCTGGGTTAGAAATACAAATAATGCCAGGACAGTAAGAAGGTTGAGTTGCCCGTAAATGTGAAGCAGGCAAGGGAGAGTCATATCGCTGACAGGGAGGTAGCATCATCATAGAAAATACAGAAAACAAAAAGCCGCTGCAGAGGCAGCGGCTTTTTGTTTTCTTGCTAATATTTATTTGTAGCAGGGTGAGTTTTACTGGTCCCACCAAAGTGTCTCTGACAGCGCAGGGCTTTCAGGAGTGTTTGGGTTCTTGGATGCCTCTCCCTGCGGATAAGCTACCCGGCGAATAAATGTCGATAAGTCTGCATCAACAGGTAGCTCAAAGCCTTCATAAGCATAATCATACCGTCGGGCATCATTCCATGCTTCCGGGTTCAGGTAGGTGACCACGTATTTCTCCTCAAAGATACGATCGAGTGTGGGATTGGAGGCCCCTACAGCTACGGCCGGGTCAGACAGGTACTCTTCGGCGGCAGCCGGATCTACCTCCAGCAAATCCATGCTTGCCTCAATCGCTTCCAGGTAGGCCGCATAGGCTCTTTCTGTTTGTCCGGCGCGCAAAGCCGCCTCTGCTTCAATCAGCTTCACTTCAGGGTAGGAGATAAGGATCAAAGGAGACTCATCTCCTGTCAGAGGTGAGTTACGGGAAATGTAGGACTCATCTCTGACTGTGCTACTGGCTGATCCTACGTTGCCTGCACCGTTGGGGGTACCCACATATTCTCCATGAATGGTGGGGTCCGTTATCTGTTCAATACGCGGGTCAAAAACGCCGGTCGTTGTGCCTTTCAGGTGCTCCACAAACTGCTCTGACAGCCAACCGCCTAATACAAGGTTCTCGTTGTTCAGTGCAATGGCTGCCCAGGGGTTCCGTGTCTGGAATACACCCATGCCGGCATTGTCAGCATTGGAGGTATAGGCATTTTCAACAGCGCTTAGTACTGCTTCAGGGTCATAGGAAGCGGTTTCGCTCACCTTATTCAGAAACCTTGCCTTGAGTGCGTAAGCGGTTTTTATCCAATTCTCTTTGTCTCCACCGTGTATCAGGTCGCTTTCCGGATTTAACAGTACTCGTGAGTCTGTTTTGGATAACTCCGCTATAGCTTCATTGAGCAATTGTAAAGAGGTGTTGTACAGTTCCTGCTGCGAGTCGAAGCCTGGCGTAAGGGTGGTGCTAACAAAGGCTTCACTGTAGGGAGCATCTCCCCATAGGTCAGTTACCAGACTCAGGTTATAAGCCATCAGCACGTTGGCTACGCCAACATATTCACTGGCACCCTCTTCTATAGCCCTCTGCTTCATGTCATAAATGTCGGCCATGGCCAAGTACAAGGCGTCCCAGGTGCTGGTGTAATCTGTTACCTGATAGGTGTCTGTTGATCCTCCGGCGGTAGGGCCAGCCAGGTACTGTACAAAATAGGATGTTATATTCGCCACCCGCTGGCTGTTGAGGCCGGTTTTTTGCGTGGTGGTGGCCAGCATAGTGGCCAAAGGAGGATTGTTGACCAGGTTCGGATTCTCATCCAGGTCAAAATAGTCCTCGCAGCTCTGCAAGCTGAACAGTGCCCCCATCATCAGGAAGGCAAACGTATATCTGAATATTTTTTTCATATCGCTTCTGATTAGAATCCAAGGTTAAGGGTGAACAGGTAGCTTCTAACCGCCGGATAAGTAAAACCGGCAAAGCCGTCTACGTTGCTGCCGCTAGGCGTTGAACTGTTTTCCGGGTCATATCCGGAGTAGTTCGTGGACAGCCAAAGGTTATTGCCGGTCAGGGAAACATTTGCGTTTCGGATAAAGATGCTGTTAAACCACTGCTCAGGCAGGCGGTAGTTCAGCGTCAGGGAACGCAGGCGAACCCAGGAGGCATCTTCCACAAAGTTCTCAGACACGCCCCGGTGTACGTTGCGGTAGAAGCCGTTGCCGTAGTTTACACCGTCAGGTCCTACACCCTGGCCCAGCCACACGGGCTTGGTATTGGGCGTTCCATCTGCCAGCACACCATCAAACACAATTACATTATTGCGGTTTTCGGTGTACTCCGCAATACCAAAGGCGGAGAAGAAGTTGCCCATCTGGTTATATTTTTCGTGGCCTACACGGGCGTCAAACAAGCTTGTCAGGCTCAGGCTTTTGTAAGTGAAAGTGTTTGTAAAGCCTGCAATCCAATCGGGTTGTGAGTTGCCCAGTATTTTCTGGCTCGAAAGCGGTGCCCGTACCGGGAAGCCATTCTCCCCAATCACAATGGGCCTCGATTCATCCAGGAAAAGCGGGTCTGGTTCTTCGCCAGGGCCATAATAGCGCTGGTAGTGGGAACCGTAAATGTTGCCGTAGGCTTCTCCGGGTATCAGCTTCATCGTAACGGTGGAGCCAACATAGCCGAACTGCGACGCATAGGCTATCTCTTCCAGCCCTTCCCGGATACTCAGGATTTTGTTGCGGTTGGCAGAGAAGATAAGTCTTGAATCCCAGGTAAAGTTATTGGTGGCTACCGGAGTCGCGTTCAGAACCAGTTCTATACCAGTGTTGCGCATTTCACCTGAGTTAACGGCTGCTCTTATAAAACCTGTGGTATTGGCCACATCAATGTTCAGGATCTGGTCCCTGCTTAGCGAGTAGTAGTAGGTCAGATCAAAACCCAGGCGGTTGTTAAGGAAAGACATTTCGAGGCCTGCCTCATAGGTGTCGGTAAATTCCGGACGCAGACTCTCGTTACCCAGCAAGGAAGAGCGGGTGTAGCCAGTATAACCGGTCGGAAGGCCTGTATAGGTAGCATAGCCGGAGGAGGTGGCGTAAGGCAAGGCATCTTTACCTATCTGTGCATAAGAGACCCTAAACTTGCTTTGGTTGATGAACTCAGGAAGGTCCAGATGCTCACTAAACACATAGCTCAGGCTGGCAGAAGGGTAGAAGAAGGAGTTGTTAGGGCGCTCCAGTGAAGACGTAATGTCGTTTCGGCCTGTTAATGTCAGGAAAAGGAAGTCCTTATAATCCACGGAAGCCTCCCCAAAGATACCCATCAAGCGATACTCCTCAAACTGTTGCCTCGAGTTCAGGAATCGGGCATTTGTCAGGTTAAAGTAATCGTAAACCGCCAGTTCTCTGCCTTCTGCACCAAAACTCTTTACCCTCCTGTCATACAACTCATGGCCAAGCCGCAGGGTAGCGTTAAAGTTTTCGCCGAAGGAGGTGTTGAGGGATGCAATAAAAGTAGAATTGATGGCTCTGAATTTGGTGGTATACTCATTTATGAAACCCTGTCCATTGTCTTCATACACTCTTTCATCGGCAAATCCACGGGGACCTGGCGCTGTAGCGGTGCGGTCATCGTTATAAGTATCCAGACCAATACGGTAACTAAGGTCCAGCCAGTTAAGCGGCTTGTAGCCAAAGCTTAAGCCACCGATAAACCTGTTTACGTCGTCTTCCATCTGGTTTGTGGCAGCGCCATAGATAGGGTTATTGTTGAGGTATGTGTTCATGGTGCCGTCCGGCTTTCTGAAGTCTGTTACATCCCAACGCGGAGACCAATAACTGAGGCTTTCGTTAAAACGGTCTGCGTTGTAGCGGTTTCCTCCGGAGTTAATATAATTGAAATTGGCTCCTGTCCTAAATTTGTCACTTACCTTGATATCTGCGTTCAGGCGGGCAGAGACATTCTCATAATCAGTAAAGGGCAATACGCCTTCATGTCTGAAATGTGAGATAGAAGAAAGAAAAGTAACAGCCTCCGTTCCGCCGGAGAAAGAAAGTGTGTTCCTGAACTGGCTTCCCTTCTCGTAAGCGTCGCGAAAGTGGTTGTAAAGTTCAGCAGGATGGGTAGGGTCAATCTGACGGGCCTCTGCCACCGTCGGTCCCCAGGACGGCCAGAAGCTTTCCGGATCATATACTCCTAAATACCCCTGTGTGTACGTGTCCTGCACATCCGGGAATTTGTTTACTTCTTCGATACCAGCCGTACTGGTCAGGTTAACGCGCAAGGTGCCTTGTGAACCCATTTTTGTGGTGATAACCACCACGCCGTTAGCACCTCTGAGGCCATACAATGCAGTAGCAGCACCACCCCGTAGCACGTTAATGCTTTGAATGTCATCCGGGTTTAAATCCGCCAATCTGTTGCTCATGCCCCGAAGCTCTGCACCCTGTCCGAAGGTAGAGGTGGTGTTATCCATCAGGATGCCATCAATCACAAAGAGCGGCTGGTTAGGCCGGTTGGGATCAATAGAGTTGATTCCGCGGATTTGTATATTAGTACCCTGGCCGGGGGCACCTCCTGTGCTGGAAATAACGGCTCCCGCTACCTTGCCCTGCATGGCATTCAACACGTTAGGCTGGCGGTGCTGCGTCAGTTCTTCGGCATTCACTTCCTGGGAGGCGTAACCCAGTGCCTTCTTCTCACGCGTAATTCCCAGTGCTGTTACCACTACTTCAGTAAGTTGCTTCGTGTCAGTTCCCAGAGTGACGTTGACAACTGACTGGTTTCCAACTGGCACCTCTTTGGTTTCGTAGCCCAAAAACCGGAATACCAGTACCGCGTTGTTGTCCGGAACCCTGATCTGGTAATTACCCTCTGCATCGGTTGCGGTACCTGTCGTGGTTCCTTTCACAATAACACTCACGCCCGGCAGACCCGTGCCTTCCGCTGCACCCGTGACCCTGCCGGTGACAATGCTACCCTGTGCTAAGGCACAGGTGGTCCAGCACAGCAGCAGTAGAAAAGTATAAACTGTTCTCATAATTTATAGGGTTAAACTGTAAACAATATTAAAGAGTGGTAATATATAGCTTTATTATCTTGTTCTGTTCCAGGAGTTACCTCCTGTGAAGTAAGGGGGTGCCATAGGAATAAAGAGGCAGATAGCCTGCTGCTTTCAGCCTGTAGTGTACAGCTGCCTATAGTGTACTGCTGTAAGTGGAATGAATATATTTATAAAATATGGTATTTACCAGTGTAAGCTGAGATGTTTTACGGAATTAAGTGGATAACCGGTTTGAAATCAGGTACCTGTAGAATCTCTTTGGTTGATTTAGTGCGGCTAATAAATAAGAAGAAAGCCAGGCGAAACTGGTCGTTAAAGCTGCTTTATATGAAGCACTCAAAGCTTCTCCTGTATGCTGCGGCTTTGTCTTCTAAATAAAAATATTAGAAACGCCCTTGTGCTGGCAGACGACACACTCTATTGGATGGAACATTCTGATGTGCTGAAAGTGGGCAATGCCACACAGAATTTTTCCAGCGAAAGCTACTTAGGGAAGAGATTTGAAAATGATAGCAGGACCGGTTGATGGCGGCACATCAATATAATTCTTACATTCGAGTAACAACAACGCATTTTTACATGAAACAGAACTTACGCCATTCGCTTTTGCTGCTGCTGGCAGTTGTGGTGGCATCCTGCTCTGCTAACCCTTATGCCGCAACAAACCGTGCACATAAAAAGCAGGTGAAAGCATACACGCGGGCGCTTCGTGTGTTCCCGGCGTTAAACCCTGAAGAAGAAACACTGCAACAGGGCAATTACTGGGTAGGCACCACCAATTTCAGCATGCGCAGGCCAAACTATGTGGTTATTCACCACACCGCTCAAAACTCGACAGAGCAAACCCTGAAAACATTTACAGAGCCGGCAACGCAGGTAAGTGCCCATTACGTGATCGGAAAGAATGGCCAGGTATACCACATGCTGAACGATTATTTGCGGGCATGGCATGCTGGCGCAGGTAAATGGGGAAATAACACAGACCTGAATTCTTCCTCCATAGGCATTGAACTTGACAATAATGGAGAAGAACCTTTTACGGAGCCGCAGATCAACAGCCTGCTGAAAGTGCTGGCTATCCTGAAAAAGACGCACCACATCTCAACGGCCAACTTTATAGGCCATTCAGATATCGCGCCGGTCCGGAAAGTAGACCCGAACCCTACGTTTCCGTGGAAACTGCTGGCAGAGAACGGGTACGGGTTGTGGTATGATGAAGGTGTACTGGGCGATTACTTCCTGCACACCGCTGCTACACAAACTCCTGACTCTGCTGTTGTGACGCTGGCACTGGATAGCACTGCTACAGCAGGCAGTGTGGCTGTAGCGGATACTGTTCCTGTTGAAGTACCTGAATTTTACCCGGCGCATTTCAACCCGCAGGAGGCACTCCGGATAATTGGCTATGATACGCAGGACATGGAAGCGGCCATACGGTCCTTTAAGCTGCATTTTATACAGACCGATATCACGCCTGTGCTCACAGAACAGGATAAGATTGTGCTGTACAACCTCTATAAAAAGTACCTCTAAATTCTTCCTTCAAAAGAATCATGATATTACTTACATCCCTTGCTGCGCGCCTCCGGCCATACCTTCTCGCATGCCTGAGTGCTTTGTTGCTGCTATCCTGCAGCACTTCCAAAAACGCACCCGTTGCCTCTACTGCCTACGGCCCGGCTGAAATCAAACGGCAGGTGGCGGAGTCGGAGGTGCTGAAGCAGCGTTTCGTAGGTTTTGCGCTGTATGACCCGGAACTGGAACAGATGGTGGTGGAGCATAATGCAAATAAATATTTTGTACCTGCCTCCAACACCAAGTTGTTCACTTTCTATGCCTGCCTTAAAATGCTGGGCGACTCTATTCCGGCGCTGAAGTATGCGGTGCGGGAAGACTCGCTGCTGTTCTGGGGAACCGGCGACCCAACCTTCACCCACATGGACCTGAAGAATACTGTTGCTTATGATTTCCTGAAGAACCGGCCCGAGAAGCTATATTACATAGAAGCGCCTTTTGCCAGCACGCCTTTTGCCACCAACTGGGGATGGGATGACTACAACTACTATTATCAGCCGGAGCGGAGTGTTTTTCCCATACACGGCAACATCATCAAGTTTGCCCGCACAGAGGCAAACCCTTATACCACTGCTCCTGCATGGTTCAAGCCGCTTGTAAAAGCGGATACAGCAGGAACGTCACGGAGCGGTGCCTTTGTGCGGGAATGGCGCACCAACAACCTGACGTTTTACCCGAAGGGCACCAAGGATGACTTCTCGGTTGAAGTGCCTTTTATCACCTCGCCTGAAATGACGGTGCAACTGCTGGCCGATACGCTGAAGCGTCCCGTGGAGTGGCTCAGGCAGCCTGTGCCGCAGGATGCGCAGACGCTGTATGGCTTGCCAGCTGACACGGTTTACAAGCGTATGCTGCAGGTAAGCGATAACCTGCTGGCCGAGCAGCTGATGGTGCTTTGCTCCGGTACCATCTCCGATACCCTGTCAGTAGAGCGTGGCATCAAACATGCGCTGGAGAACTACCTGGCAGACCTGCCGGATAAGCCGGTGTGGGTAGATGGTTCAGGCCTTTCGACCATGAACATGTTTACTCCGCGCAGCATCATCGCCCTGCTGCAAAAGCTGCGGCAGGAGCGGCCAGATGCACGTTTGCTGCCCCTGCTGGCAACAGGAGGGAAACCAGGGACTTTCCGCAGCATCTACCAAGCAGATGTTCCGTTTGTGTTCGGTAAATCGGGCACCCTGTCGCATGTGCACAACCAGAGCGGCTATATCCTCACCAAGAGCGGCAAGCTACTGCTCTTCAGTTTTATGAACAACAACTACGCCGTGCCTACGTCCGAAATCCGCGAAGAGATGGTGCGTATCATGACGGAGGTGCATGAAAAGTACTGAGTTTTGATGTGGCATGTAGTGTCAGGTTGTTTGCAGTATCTGTAGCGGTACTGCATCCATTACCACCGTATCTCAAAGTAAATCTACCCGGGAAGTGGCAGATATTAATAAAAGTGCATATTTTCCCTATCCAAAACAAAACTATGATGAAACTCACCATTCGTAATTTCGACCTACCGCTCAAACACACCTTTACCATCTCCTACGACTCACGCGATGTACAGGAAACACTGATTGTGGAGTTGCAGCAGGGCCCATACAAAGGCTATGGCGAGGCCACCAGTAATCCCTATTACGGCTTCACTATCGAGAATATGACGAATGCGCTGGAGAATATCCGGGAGCAGATTGAGTCGGCGGAGCTTCGTAGTCCGGAGGAGTTCTGGGCGCAGATGCAGCCTTTGCTGGCCGATAACCCTTTTGCTCTTTGTGCCCTCGATATAGCTGCAAACGATCTGTACGGCAAAATGCACGGCAAACCACTGTACCAGTTGTGGGGCCTGGAGGCAAACCAGATGCCCCTCACCGACTATACCATCGGCATCGACACCATCGAAAACATGGTGAAAAAGCTGAAGGAGTGCCCGTGGCCGCTTTATAAAATCAAGCTGGGTACACCAAATGATGTGGCCATTGTGAAGGAACTGCGCAAGCATACGGATGCTGTGTTTCGGGTAGACGCTAATTGTGCCTGGGGTGTGGAAGAAACAATCCAAAACTCGCATCAGCTGAAGGAATTGGGTGTGGAGTTCATAGAGCAGCCGATGCGGGCCGACGATATGGAAGGCATGAAAGAAGTATACCAGCACTCCGCGCTGCCACTTATTGCCGATGAAAGTTGCATCACCGAAGACGATGTGAAAAAGTGCCAGGGTCACTTCCATGGGGTGAACGTGAAGCTGGTGAAATGCGGCGGTCTTACACCTGCCCGCCGGATGATTGCTGAAGCCAAGCAGCTGGGCATGAAGGTAATGGTTGGTTGCATGACGGAGTCCTCGGTGGGTATATCGGCCATTGCACAGCTGCTGCCACTGCTCGACTATGTGGACATGGATGGTGCGCTGCTCCTGCGCGAGGATATTGCCAGCGGTGTGACCATTGACTACGGCAAAGTAAGCTACAGCTCAGAAAACGGAACCGGAACCACCCTGCTAGCCTGATGTCGGAACCTGAACGTGTACATACTGACCAACTGCCGGGGCGCACACTCCTGGTAGAGGGGGAGGAGTACCTGTATTTCAGCGGCACCTCTTACCTCGGCATCTCCTGCAACGAGGAGTTTCGGGACTGTCTGGTGGAAGGCATGCGGCGGTACGGCACCAACTATTCCAGCTCCAGACGTTCGAACCTGCAGCTGCAGGTGTACGAAGAGACGGAAAGTTACTTGGCGGCGTACACCGGCGCGGAAGCAGCGCTGACCATGTCGTCCGGTTTCCTGGCAGGCCAGACACTGATACAGACACTGCAGGGCAGCGGACGTTTTCTGTATGCACCCGATACGCACCCAGCCGTGTGGCGCCACCCAACTGACGCACCGGATACAGCACTGGAGTTTGAAGAGTGGGCGGACTGGCTGATACAAGCGGTGCCGAATATGCCGGAGCAACACTTCGTGCTCGTGTGCAACTCCCTTGATCCGCTGCAGGCACGCAACTATTCCTTCAGCTGGATAAGCGCTTTACCCTGTGAGAAGCAGTTTACCCTCCTCATCGACGACTCCCACGGCTTTGGCGTAACCGGAGCGGATGGCGCGGGTATTTATAGCCAAGTGCCGCAAGTGCCGCATGTGCGCCTTGTCGTTATCAGCTCACTTGGGAAAGCTTTTGGCATTCCGGCGGGTGTTGTGCTGGGCAACAGGCAATTGATAACGCAACTGAAAGCGAGCCCGTATTTTGGTGGAGCTTCGCCTGCTGTGCCCGCCTATCTCTATGCTTTTAACCGCTGTAAGGGTGTTTTTGCGGAGGCCCGGCAAAAGCTACTTTCCAACATCGCCTTTTTCCGGAACCTGCTGGAGCGGCCTGAAATGTTTAACTTCTTTGACCATTACCCCGTCTTCAGCACGCACCGGGAAGATCTTTGCCCGTTCCTGCAGCAACACAAGGTGCTTATTTCCAGCTTCTGTTACCCAACGCCCGCACATGAACCCATTACGCGTGTTATCCTGAACAGCCTGCATACCCGTGAAGACCTGCAGCGCCTGACAGACCTCATTAACAAGTTCTGCGCTGCACCAACATAATCCGAGGGTTGCCTCTTCCCAAATTACATCCCTCGCAAAACGCCGGGGAAATTTATTTCTTCTTCTGACTCTATTTTAAACCAACCTATATGGAGCAAGTCTCTGAACAGACACCTCTTATCACCAACGATGCCGTTGTACTGGGCATTTTAGTATTGATACTGGCTTTCGTTTTTAAAACATCTTCCAGCAAGCATCCTTTTTTCAGAAAGTTTTACTCCGTGGTACCCTCTGTGCTGATGTGCTACCTGATTCCGAGTTTGTTAAATTCATTCGGGGTTATATCCGGGGAGCAGTCGGGGCTGTACCACGTTGCGTCGCGCTACCTGCTGCCAGCCAGTTTGGTGTTATTTACTGTCAGCCTTGATTTAAAAGAAATCTGGAAGCTGCGGCACAAGGCCGGCGCCATGTTTATTACCGGCACAATGGGTATTCTGATCGGCGGTCCGCTGGCGATTCTGATTGGATCTTCCTTTGCGCCTGATATTGTGGGAGGCGCAGGACCCAATGCCGTATGGCGCGGCTTAACTACCATTGCCGGCAGCTGGATTGGAGGTGGTGCAAACCAGTTAGCCATGTACGAAGTGTTTCAGCCTGATCCGAACCTCTTTTCTGCCATGATTGCCGTAGACGTAATCGTGGGGAATATCTGGCTGGCGGTGCTGCTGTTCGGCGCCGGTAAAGCAGAAAAGCTGGACAGGTTTTTCAGAGCAGACAGTACCGCTGTGAACGAGCTACAGGAAAAAGTGGAGAAATATAGGCTCAGCATCATGCGCATCCCTACTATGCCCGATACCATGATGGTGGTAGGAGTGGGCCTGGGCATTACGGGTATCTCCCATTTCTTTGCTGATATCATTGCCCCCTGGATTGAAACGAATGCGCCGTACCTGGAGCAGTTCAGCCTTACCTCCGGCTTTTTCTGGCTGGTGGTGATCGCCACCCTATTTGGTGTGCTGCTGTCATTTACCAAAGCCCGTGAACTGGAAGGAGTAGGGGCTTCCCGTATCGGCTCTGTTTTCCTTTACCTGCTGGTGGCCACTATTGGCATGCAGATGGACATCACCGCCATTGTGAGCCAGCCTGGCCTCTTCCTGGTTGGTTTTATCTGGGTTATCATTCATCTGCTGCTCCTGGTGATAGTGGGCAGGCTGATAAGAGCACCTTTCTTTTTCCTGGCAGTAGGAAGCGAGGCGAACATTGGCGGAGCGGCATCTGCGCCTATCATTGCCAGTGCTTTTCACCCTGCGCTGGCCCCGGTTGGGGTGTTGCTGGCTATTTTCGGCTACGCCATCGGCACCTACGCCGCCTACATTTGTGGCCTTTTGATGCAAATGGTGGCCCCATAAAGGAAGAATGAACTGCACAGCCTTTGTAATGCGTTAACATACTATACCAAACTCCTGTTCCTCATGCAAAAAAGCCCCTTCTTCCTTCTGTTCTGCTTCCTTGTGTCGTGTACGGCTGGCAATACTACGTTGCCATCATCCTCTGCTTCAGAAGTTGCTACTTTACAGCCTCATGTTGATGCTGTACGCCAACAGTATGCCCCGGACAAACGTGTGGCACTGTTTCAGGTGGAGCAGAACGGAGCAGTGCTAAGAGGCGAAACGAATATGCCCGAGGCGAAAGCAGCTTTGCTGGAGCGGTTACAGGCAGCCAATGTTGCTTACGTAGACAGCATACAGGTGCTGCCGGAGGCAGAACTGGGAGAAGAGCAGCAGGCCATTGTCACCATATCAGTAGCAAACCTGCGCTCACAGCCAAAGCATTCAGCAGAGTTGGCTACGCAGGCTACCATGGGTACGCCACTGCAGGTATGGAAAAAGGACGACAGCTGGTACCTGGTGCAGACGCCGGATAAGTACCTGGCCTGGGTAGACGGAGGCGGTATTACGCTCATGAACAGCAGCAATTTTAATAACTGGCAACAGGGCCAGAAGTTATTATATACCAGCCCCTATGGCTTTGCCTATGCAGGGCCTGATGCTTCCGGTGCTACCGTATCGGACTTAGTGTATGGGGATGTTATGCTGTTGCAGGAAAAGGCAGCGGGCTTTTACAAGGTTGCTTTTCCGGATAACCGCACAGGGTATGTTCCTGAAAGCAGTGCAGTTATGTATAAAGATTGGGTAGCCAGCCGACAGCCAACAGAAGAAAACCTGGTGCAGACCAGCAAAGGATTACTCGGCGTACCTTACCTATGGGGCGGCACTTCTTTTAAAGGCGTTGACTGCAGTGGCTTTACAAAGACGGTTTATTTCATGAACGGGCTGGTATTGCCGCGTGATGCTTCGCAGCAGGTGCATTTAGGCGAACTGGTGGATACCTCAGCAGGATGGCAGCACTTGCGCCCGGGCGATTTACTTTTCTTTGGTGTGCCTGCCAAAGACGGCAAGCCAGAGCGCGTGGTGCATGTAGGCATGTGGATTGGCGGTGATCAGGAATTTATCCACTCTTCCGGAAAAGTGCGCGTCAGCAGTATGAATCCGAACGCACCTAACTTCGAAGAGAGCGAGTTAAAGCGCTTCCTGCGGGCAAAACGGATCTCCCCACAAGAGACACTGGACTTACGCACCGCCTCGCTTTATGAGTAGGCTTTTATTTTAAGCAGTTCGCCTCTGTCATCCTGTAAAGGATCTTGTGGGTTGCTTATAGTTAATGCACACGTTCCTTTATAAGATGGCAGAAATGAGTAATACCAAATCATATCATAGCTGTAACACCATAAGGTATTAGTATTTTGCTTTCAAAATTTGTCAGCACGAAGTGAATGTGTTTCCAGTCTTTGGGTTGAGCGCCTTGTATTTGATGCGGTGCCGAACGCAGTGAGGCAGCCTACAGCGGAGCGATGGCAGCTTCGAATGCACAGCGCGATGCCCAAAGACGAGGCCTCTCGGCCTAGGGAGCACAGGAAGACAAAATGGAAAGGGCTGCTAATGAGTCACTGGATGAGCTGTTGCTACGGCAACTTAGGCAAAACTTCAAAAAGTATATGCGATGAAAGTAGCTTTAGGAAAGTGGTATAACAGTCCCAATGTCTACCTCTCTTCCTGCTAAAAACATACAACATTCAGCTATCACCAGGCGGGTCTGGAGGCTCGCGTTCACTAAGCAGCAAGGTTCCCGCGCCAAGGCGACAAATTCCGCTCTTAATGGAAGAAAAGGTAAGCGATGAAGATGGCGGCGATAACGCCCGCTAAATCCGCTATAAGACCGCAGGTCAGGGCATATCGGGTTTTACGGATACCGACAGAGCCGAAGTAGACGGCCAGCACATAGAAAGTGGTTTCCGTAGAACCCTGGATAGAGGAAGCCAGGCGGCCCACAAAGGAGTCTACGCCATAGGTGTTCATGGCTTCCACCATCATCCCCCGCGCGCCACTACCACTCAAAGGCTTCATAAACGCAACCGGCAATGCCGGAACAAAATCAGTATCCAGTCCTGCTGCGGCAATGAGGTAGCCTAAACCATCCACCAGCATATCCAGTGCGCCGGAAGCCCTGAACACGCCGATAGCCACTAGTATAGCTACTAAATAAGGAATGATGGTGATGGCTACGGAGAAGCCTTCTTTAGCACCCTCAATAAAGGCCTCGTACACGTTCACCTTCCGGATTAGAGCCAATGTAATAAAGGAGATGATGATGGAAAACAGGATAACATTGCTGGCAACCATCGAAATGACACTAATCTGCTCCTGCGGAATCGTACTGAAATAGTAGATAAGCCCGCCAATCAGCAGCCCCAGCGTGCCCAGGTAAGCCAGGATAACCGGGTTAAACAGGTTGATGCGCTGGTAAAGCGCCACGGCTATGAGGCCTGTCATGGTAGAGAAGAAGGTGGCCAGCAGAATAGGGATGAAAATATCAGAAGGGTCGGCGGCTCCCAACTGGGCCCGGAACACCATGATGCTGATAGGGATGATGGTCAGGCCGGAGGTGTTGAGCACCAGGAACATAATCTGCGGGTTGGAAGCGGTATCCTCGCTGGGATTCAGTTCCTGCATCTCCTTCATGGCCTTCAGGCCCAGTGGCGTGGCGGCGTTGTCCAGGCCCAGCATGTTGGCAGAGAAGTTCATCAGGATGGAGCCAAACACCGGGTGGTTTTTCGGGATGTCAGGGAACAGGCGGTTGAAGAACGGACCTACTACTTTGGCGAAAACAGCGATGATGCCGCCGCGCTCACCCACCTTCATCAGCCCCAGCCAGAGCGTCATCACCCCCGTCAGGCCCAGCGAAATTTCAAAGCCAAGCTTGGCATTGTCAAAAGTGCTGGTGACAAGCTCCTGGAAAATGCCGGTGTTCTGGAAAAAGATAAGCTGAAACAATGCGATGCAGAAGGCAATCAGGAAGAAGCCTGCCCAGAGGTAATTAAGAACCATGCAAATTTAAATCGGTATGGAATGAGCCTGTAAGATACAAAGCCCTCCATCATAAAAAAACCACTGGCTTTAGAAGTATTGCCAGTGGTTCATTTACTTTTATCAGTTCTATTCTGCTCTGTGGGTTCAGGTGATAAAGTATGCTGTATATTTTACTCCTTAGAGCACCAAGCCGTGGAACAGGGCTGGCCTGGCGCCTTGCATATCATACACAAAGCCATTCACAATAGCATACCGCACTTTCCCGGCTGCGTCTTTCAGCACAAAGTTTACGCCGCCCTCCATGCGAAGTGTATGGCTGATCGTGCTGTTCAGGCTGGTCACATTTAATGGCAAAGCTGATGGAACAACTTTAGCGGAAGAAAGCTGCTCCACCCGAACGGTGGTGTAACCTTCAGCAAGCAATTCCCGCGTTCGCGCAGGCGTCAGAGCCGACAGGTTCTTAAATGGCTTGCTGTATACTTTGCCTGACACCAATGTCAGGCCTTCGCCGTTTAGGTCTTCGTAGCCGTGGAAAACGCTCATGTCCCCGATTTCCTGCACACTGCTGCGGTGATAAAACCCTTTGTCGCTCGGCGCAGGCACTTCATCGCGGATAATACCTATATCCAGCAGAATGTTCCTGTCGTTGTCTTCGTATCGCACATTCCGAACCACCAGGTCATAGAGGTAGCGCTCGTTTTCCGGTATCTTATAATAGTCCTCCAGTTGATAATTGGTGTAGCCGTTGCTGCCAATCAGGTGCAGCGCGGAAACGATGGAGGCAAAATTAAGCTGACGGATTACCTGCTTTTCCGGGTCGTCCTGGTACCCGCCGGACTCAATAAGGATAACACTGGTGCCCCATTTCTGGATGTTATCCCCAAAAGCCCGTGGCTCGTGCTCGTCTGAGTACTTGGCCACCTGCCCCGGAATCAGCGGCTGCAGTGCCTCATTCATGCCGACAATGGTGCGCATAGCCCTGTCGCGAACGGTGTTCACAGTTTGGGCATGGTCAAAAGCGGGAGCCAGAAAGGAAATGGTAGCCGGTTTTGAGGTGATGCCAACGGTATAGTGGCGGCTCTGGTCGTGCAGGTTAAAACCGAATTCCGGGTTCAGGCTGTCGCGCAGGCTTTTGAGTAACTGCGCTTCCGGACTTTGGAGCCGCAGGGCGTCCCGGTTCAGGTCAATTTCGAAGGCGTTCCGGCGCTTGAACTGCTCTGCACCGTCCGGGTTCAGCATGGGCACAATGTAAAGCGTAGTGTTTTGCAGGATTTGCTGCCGTACCGGGTCCAGCTGGTCAGACTGCTGCAGAAAATTGAACAGGTCAAACAGCGCCATGGTAGCGGTGGACTCGTCGCCGTGCATCTGCGACCAAAGCATCACCTTCGTCTTTCCCGTACCGGCTTTTACCAGGTAAATGTCCCTGCCTTCCACTGACTTTCCGGTTACCTGCACCTCGAACTGTGGGGCCCGCTTCAGTTTTTCCAGAAGCGGGACAATGTCCTGGTGCTTAAACCGCCGGTGTTGGAGCTTGGGTTCTTTATAAGCGGAATGTTGTTTATAGGCTTGCTGTGCAACTTCGGTATGGGGCATGGTTTGGCACTGCGCTTCGGAAAGTGTCATGAACAGGAGTAAGAGAATATGGAATTTCTGCATCGGGCCACATGGTTAGGTGGCTTTATTTTACGACAAATTAACAAAGATGCTGTAGAAATGCAGCAGCCAGGCCATTCTTTTACAGGAGGGGGTTCTCTGCAAGTTTCATGCAAGCTTACCTGGGGGCTGCAGCTATTACCTGCTGTAGGTGGTTGCTTGCAGAACATAGAGAATCCACTAGCCAGTGTTGCCAGGCCAATAAGAAGCAGAGGGTGTTGCGGAACAAAACTGCACGCATACGGGAGAAGTCAGGCTACTGCAGCCTCTGAGATGTCTATCATCTGCAGATAAGGTTCCAGATGTTCATGTCTTCTAAAGCCAACAGTGTTCACTATTTTACCAGCTTCAGGGCAATACCATACTTCAACAAAGAAATTCCCCATGTGGTAGAGGGCAACATACCGACCTGCCTCTGATCGGATAGCCAGAAAGGTTCCGTACACCCAGACTGCTTCTGCTCTTACGTCTGAGGTCATGAAATGGAAGTCATATAGGTCCATGACAGCGAATTACTTATAGTTCCAATACATTAAAGGTTAAAAAGCTACCTGAAAATCAAAAGCTTAAGCTATTATGTAAGTGTTAAATTGTATTTCGTAAGGGTAAGCTGCTGTATTCCTGCTACTCATGTTGAGGAGAACCTGGGGCCAGGCGCACGTCTCACTGCCCTGAGGATTCAGAGTGATAGTATACGTTTGCTTTATATAAAAAGTTGAATATTGTTTCTCTTCAAGAAAGAGCGACCCGCTGTGTAGCAGACATTTGTGAGAGCTGGCTTAACAAAACAATACATATCACTTTACCTGAAAGCTTCTCAATAAGCGCTATGCCCGTAACTTTCCCCTGATTTAATACTGCCACACAGGCAGATTTCTTTCAAGGCTTTATTTGAATACAAAAACATGTTACTCCGTGGAGGTGTATAAGCTTACGGTAATTATGAGGAGACACAAATGAAGCGAAAGAAAATAAACTGGGTGCTGGGAGCGCTGGCTGTGGCGGCAGCAGGGGTGCTGCTGGACGCACTGATTCTGGAAAAGTACTTTTTCAAAGTGAAAGTTTATGATATCGGGAATAAGGGCAGCAGCAAGAAGCTAAAGCTGGTCCTGCTGGCGGATTTGCACATCCGGCAGCTTTTGTTTCCTCAGTACCGCAAGCTGGCTGCAAAAATAAACCGGCTTCAGCCAGACCTGCTTTTGATTACAGGCGACACCCTTGATTCTACTGGGAAAGCGAAGCCTATGGATAAGTTTTTCGGGCTCCTGGACCGGCACATAAAAAAGGTAGCCATACCAGGAAATAACGATTACAAATCGGACGTAAACCTGAACAGCATGAAGAAGATTTATGAGGCGCATAACTGCGATTTCCTGATAAATCAGTCAAAAGCCTATACGCTCCGGGGTACCCGCATCATGGTGACGGGTTTAGACGATTTTATCGAGAGTGAGAGCCATTTTAAAGCTGCTGTGCAGGATGTAGGAAGAGAAGAAAATCACCTGCTGCTCATTCACAGTCCGCTCCAGCTGGAAACTGTTAAAAAGAAGATGGCAGCGCTTAATAAGGAGCGAAGTACTGAATCGCAATTAAATATCCGGTATGCCTTTGCAGGGCACACCCACGGTGGCCAGATAAGGCTGCCCGGTTATGTTCCAAAGTTACCCGGGAAGTCAGGCGGTTATGTGAACGGCTGGTATAACCACAGCGCCCCCTACCTCTATGTGTCGAAGGGCTTTGGTACCTCTACCATTCCTTTGCGCTTTGACGCCAGATCGGAAGTAACGGTGTTTCACTATGCTGTCTAAGCTTATGATAACATCTGCTGTAGGAGTTTTCCCGTGGAACGGCTGCAGCACGTTAAATGATATCCGGTTAACATAAAGCATTACAGCAGGTTGTTTAACAGGAGAGAATGGGGTACCTTTGTAGCCTTATGCATTTGTCCATCACATCATTAAACTCCGGGAGCAACGGGAACTGCTATTACATCGGGAACGGTAGAGAGGCGGTCTTAGTAGATGCAGGCATCTCCTGCCGCGAAACAGAAAAGCGCATGAAGCGCCTGGGGGTGTCTATGAGTAAAGTGAAGGCAATTTTTGTATCCCATGAGCACTCCGATCACATCAAGGGCATACCTGTGCTGGCGAAAAAATACCAGCTGCCGGTTTACATGACGCCCGGCACGCTGCAAGGAGCCAGGCTTGATTTCAATGGTGTTTTAATTCATCCTTTTCAGGCCCATGAGCCGGTGCAGGTTGGCGACCTTACTGTTACAGCTTTCCGTAAACTACATGATGCCGCAGACCCGCATAGTTTTGTGGTGGAGTGTCAGGGTATCAAAGTAGGGGTGTTTACAGACATTGGCGCACCATGTGATCAACTCATTTCACACTTCGGGCAGTGCCATGCGGCTTTCCTGGAGGCCAACTATGACGAGGAGATGCTGGACAGGGGGCATTACCCATACTACCTGAAGAACCGCATCAGGGGAGGCAGGGGGCACCTTTCCAACAGGCAGGCCCTGTCGCTTTTCGCGGCCTATAAACCTTCCTTTATGAGCCATGTGCTGCTCGCTCACCTGTCGAAGGATAACAACTGCCCTGACCTGGTGAAAGAGCTCTTCACCACGCACGCCGATGAAACGGAGGTTATTGTGGCGTCCCGGTTTGAGGAAACACCGGTTTATAACATTGTGTACTCTGAAGGTGCTCCTGCAAAAGTGACAGAGCAGTACGGAAAGCAAACCAGTTTATTTGATTTGCTGGCTTAGTCCTAAAGGGGGAGTGGTGACGTTTAAGAAGGGCAGTGTCAGGAATTTTACTTAGTTTAAAAATCCTGCATTAGCTCTTCTTTCTGTGCTAGCTTGCTGTTTACACTGCTGCCCGGTAACTCATTAGCCACCCCTGGCGCTTCCGCTTTAAACAGGGGAGATGCGTTCAATAAGTTTTCCTGTATATAGTATAGCAAGGATCTAATAAAGAGAAGAATGCCCGCCATTTCCAGAGACTCTTCGATGATGACACTTATATTATAAGCTACCTTTTCGTACCCATCAGATACAAAATAACCTCCTATAGCCTCCATTCCTGCTGCTCCAAGCACAAATACGACACCTGAACTTATCATGCGGACTTTTGTTCTTGCAGGCAGGTGTAGAATGAACTTAAGAAAAAGCATACTGCTGAGGGCTGCACAAAGTAGTATCAGAACGCCAGCGCCAAAATGATTTGGCCCTGAAATAGCTGACAACTGCATCATAAAGTTGGCTACCACAACTTCATGCAGACTGATGCTTTCATCAACGGACAACAGCAGAAACCCCAAGGCCAACGCACCCCAATGCTTCCGGTACCTGTCTTCCATACCCCATTTAGACTTAGCTATCAGTGCTAAAAAAGCAGATGCTATAAATAAATTGATGGCAGAAACATAAGTTGGCAGTGTCTGCTCTAAATCCATGTTGAACTTTGTCAATAAACTGTCTTCCGCATTGTTGCCTGTTAAGTAAATATAAAGTCCTCTTACAAAAGCCATGAAAACACACAGCAGGATAACAGCACCTAAAAAACGAATTATCAAAGGAATGTTAACTCTAAGGTTAATTTTGAAGCTTTTCTCCATAAAGAATTCTTAAACTAAAATTTCTTCAAGCTTTAGATGCTATCAGAAACTAAAGTGTGCAATTTTCGAATAAGGTCGTGTTGACGTTATACAAACAGGCTGTTCGGCTGCTGAAACAGTTAGCGTATTTTTATAATATTGTTGTTTTCGCTGCTGATTCTGATTAATATTAGAACATAGTAATATTTGTATAATATCGTGTTGTAGTATGGTATTTCCTTTACTGGGTATGTTAAACTATTGTTGTGCTTTTGTAAAGGAAATGTTACCTGCTGCCATTACAGTTAAAAAATTACATAATGAAAGAAACTACGAAAGCATTTTTGTTTGATTTGAACGGGACTATTATTGATGATATGCATTACCATGCCAAAGCCTGGCATCAGATTCTGACAAAAGACTTAGGTGCCGACCTGACCTGGGATGAAGTGAAGGTGCAGATGTATGGCAAAAACGAAGAGGTGCTGGCCCGCATCTTTGGGGAGAACCACTTCTCAGACGAGAAAGTCGATAAACTGTCTGTAGCGAAGGAAAAGTATTACCAGGAGGCTTACAAGCCGCACATGGAACTAATCAACGGCTTAGAGAAATTTTTAGCTGAAGCTGCTGCGCATAACATCAAAATGGCCATTGCATCGGCTGCCATCACCGGTAACATTGACTTTATTGTGGATAACACCGGTATACGTCAGTATTTTAACGCTTTCGTTAGCGCAGACGACGTGGACAACAGCAAGCCTGACCCGGAGACCTTTCTGAAGGCTGCCGAAAAGCTGGAGATTGCGCCGGAAAACTGCATTGTGTTTGAAGATGCGCCCAAAGGGGTAGAGGCTGCGCAGAACGCCGGCATGAGGTGCATCGTCATAACAACGGCACATCCCAAAGAAGACTTCGAGCAATACGATAACGTGGTAGGCTTTATCAAGGACTATGAGGATGCTTTGACAAAAGACTTTTTCAAAGATGAGGCCTGATATGCAGCGCCTATTGTTAAAATAAGCTCAGATACGCTTATAAAAGAAGAAAGCAGGCTGTGGGGCCTGCTTTCTTCTTTTATAGGAGTTTGTATTAGCTCTTGTTAAGCTGGTAGTATACTTCGCTCCAGCGCAGTTCGTTCTGTAACTGGCGCAGGCGTGTCTCCTTATCAATCGTCACACACTCTATACCGGCTATGTCAGCAAAGTCCTGCAGCTGCTCTGTGCTCAGGTTTTGGCTGTAGCAGGTGTGGTGTGCACCTCCGGCCAGAATCCAGGCAGCGCAGCCTGTTTTCATGTCCGGGTAAGGCTTCCAGAGCACACGTGCTACCGGCAGGTTTGGCAAGTCGTGCTGCGGCTCTACGGCTTCTACCTCGTTTACAAGTAAGCGGAAGCGGTTGCCCATATCCACAATAGAGGCATTCAGTGCAGGGCCACCTGCTACGTTAAACACCAGGCGCACCGGATCAGCTTTGCCGCCAATGCCCAGCGGGTGTACTTCGCAGGAAGGCTTTCCGTTAGCGATAGACTCATCTATCTCTAGCATGTGCGAGCCCAGTACCAGTTGGTTGTTAGGGTCGAAATGGTAGGTATAGTCTTCCATAAACGCGTTGCCGCCTTTCAGGCCGCTTCCCATTACTTTCATAGCGCGTACCAAGGAAGCCGTTTTCCAGTCGCCTTCGCCGGCGAAACCATAGCCCTGGCCCATCAGGCGCTGAGCAGCTATACCAGGCAACTGCACCATGCCGTGCAGGTCTTCGAATGTATCAGAGAAGCCTTTGAAGTTACCTTCTTCCAGGAACGTACGCAGGCCAATCTCTATTTTAGCTGCCTCACGAAGCGACTGGTACTGCTCTCCGCCTTTGCGCAGCGACTCCATTACCGCATAACGCTCCTCATACTCCTGTGTCAGGGCATCAACAGACTGGTCGCTGATTTCATTGATGATTTTTACAAGGTCGCCAACACCGTAGGTGTTCACAGAGAAACCGAACTTCATTTCAGCCTCTACTTTGTCGCCTTCGGTTACAGCCACATAACGCATGTTGTCGCCGATACGAGCGAACTTAGCGCCTTGCCAGTCGTGCCAGCCACAGGCTACACGGCTCCAGGCACCAATCTGCTCCTGCACTGCGGCTTCTTCCCAGTGCCCTACTACCACCTTGCGGTTGATACGCATTCTGGATACCATAAAACCAAATTCGCGGTCGCCGTGCGCGCTCTGGTTAAGATTCATGAAGTCCATGTCGATAGAGTTCCACGGAATATCGCGGTTAAACTGTGTATGCAGGTGCAGCAGTGGCTTCTTCAATATTTTCAGACCGCCAATCCACATTTTGGCAGGGGAGAAGGTGTGCATCCAGGCTACAACACCCACGCAATTTTCCGCTACGTTGGCATCCTGGCAGATGCTGTAAATTTCTTCCGTTGATTTTACCACCGGCTTAAACACAACCCTTACCGGAACCTGGCCTGCCTGATCCAGACCATTGGCAATCTGCTGCGAGTGCTCTGCCACCTGGCGCAGCGTTTCTTCCCCATATAGATGCTGGCTGCCTGTTACAAACCAGATTTCAAATTTTTTAAGATCTACCATATAATTAAGTGTGTTTTTAACAATAATCAAAAAAAAGAAAAAGAAGGCGTTGCTACAGAAACGTGCAACGCCTTCAGAAGTTTATTTACTTAATACCAGAAGAAGTAGTAAAGCAAGCCGATAATAAGTAAGATGCCGGCTGCGCCTAAGTTGAATGGTGTTCCGGTATTAAACAGTACAGGGTCTGAAACAATGGCCTTTTTGTCGGCTACTGTCATTTTCGCGTTTGTGTACAGGATAATGCCCAGCATGATGAAGAGAACACCTAGGAAGTAGGCGGACTCTATTCCCAGGTAAGCGTACTCACCTGAAAGTATTGCAGTTCCTATTAAGGTGATGACGCCAAGTGCTAAGAAGAAGTAACCGTAGCCGGCAATCTTACGCTGCCTCGCAGGCTCAGGAAGTGCTACGCTTACTTTATGGCCTTTCTCCATAAAGGAGATAACAGAGGCAATTACACACAGAACGATGAATACATAACCCATACGCATCAGGAACGGCATATCAGGAGCTGTAATCTTGAAGATGATACCAGCCGGGATGGTGGCAATAGCTGTCCAGAGAGCAGCGTTCGGTGTAATCTGCGTCCAGAACAGACCCATGGCAAACACCACCAGCACACCCGGGTAAATATAACCTGTGTATTCCTGAATGTACTGGAACACCTGGTCGAGGGAGCTTAGCTGCGGCGCCACAACCATGGCAATCAGAAGGGCAACAATCGCTACAATCCGTCCTGCACCTACCAGCTGACGGCCTGTTGCATCCGGCTTAAAGTAAGGGCGGTAAATATCCATGGTGAAAATGGTAGAGGTACTGTTCACCATAGAAGCCAGCGAGGAAACAATAGCTGCTGCCAGTGCGGCAAAAGCCAGTCCTCTGATACCGGATGGCACAAAGTTCTTCAACAACCAAGGGTAAGCCTGGTCTGATTTCTGGATACTGCCCACTTCCTCTACAGTCGAGCCAAGTATGGCAGCGAGTTGTTCCGCAGGATATTCATTGATCAACACGTAAGCAGCGATACCCGGAATAACCACGATAAAAGGCATCAGAATCTTCAGGTAACCGGCAAAGAGAAGGCCTCTTTTTGCCTCGTTGATGCTTTTGGCAGCAAGACCTTTCTGGATGATATACTGGTTAAAGCCCCAGTAACCGAGGTTGGTTGCCCACATGGCTCCCACGATAACAGCTACACCCGGAAGGTCCTTGAAAGCATCTCTTGTTCCTCCCTGTCCATCTGGCACCATAATGTGTCCCTCAGGAACAACAAGGGTAAAGTGCTCACGGGCGCTTGCATAAAGGTTGCTCAGTCCGGCAAAAACACCCTCACCGTCTCCCACGGCATCCAGTGCCAGGAAAGTGGTGAAAAGTCCACCTCCTATCAGCACCACCACCTGTACTACGTCTGTCCAGGCTACTGCCTCCAGACCGCCGTAAATAGAGTAAATACCAGAGAAAAGCAGCACCCCGATAATACCGTAAATAAGCGGGATACCCATAATCTGCTCGAGTGCCAGTGCACCCAGGTAACTCACGGAAGTAAGGTTCACGAATACGTATACCAGCAGCCAGAAAACAGCGAATGCCGTACTTACGCCACGGTTAAAGCGCTCGTTCAGGAACTGCGGCATGGTGTAAATGCCTTTGTCGATGAAAACAGGCAGGAAGTATTTGGCCACGATAATCAGCGCAACGGCTGCCAGCCACTCGTAAGCAGAGATGGCCAGACCGATGGCATAACCGGAGCCAGAGGTTCCAATAAAGTGCTCAGCAGAAATGTTGGCGGCAATAAGAGAGGCACCCACAGCCCACCAGGTGAGGGACTTATCTGCCAGGAAGTACTCCTGGGCTGTTTTTTCAGTACCTTCTTTTGTCCTCGATACCCATAGTCCCATAAAGAGTATGACGATGGCGTACGCGACGAAAATTACATAATCAAGTGTAGAGAATCCGGCGGTCATTTAATAATGATTTAGTTTAGAACCCTTAATATAATGGAATTATATTTTCAGGAATATAATTGTGCTATATATTATAGAAGAAACCCACTATTGGCCGTAGTAGGAGTCAGGGCCGTGTTTGCGCTCGTAGTGCTTCTTAATAAGCGAATCCTGTAAGCGCGGCACATCTCTCCTGATTTGTTCCGTCAGGTAAGCCATGCGGGCTATTTCTTCGACTACCGCACTATTGTAAACCGCCTTCTTTGCCGTTTTGCCCCAGGTAAAAGGTGCGTGGTTGCCTACCAGCACCATCTCCACCTCCTCATAACTCATGCCTTTTTCCTGCAGGTAGTTCATTATCTGGAAGCCCGTCTCATACTCATAGTTGCCCTGTATCATCTCGTCGCTCATCGGCGGGGCACAGGGAATATCTACGGTGTTGTGGTCGGCGTGCGTGGTGCCGTAAATCGGGATGTCGCGCTGCGCCTGTGCCCAGGCAGTGGCATAAGTGGAGTGGGTGTGCACAATGCCGCCAATGTTCTCCCAGTGCTTGTAAAGCACGGCATGGGTTTTGGTGTCGGAGGAAGGGCGCAGGTTCCCCTGCACCGTATTTCCGTCAAAATCGACAATCACCATGCTGTCTACGGTAAGGTCCTCGTAAGGCACGCCGCTCGGTTTGATGGCGAACACGCCCAGGTCTCTGTCGGCGGCGCTCACGTTTCCGAATGTGAAGAGCACGAGCCCCAGCTTTGGGAGCTGCATGTTTGCCTCGTATGCTTCCTCTTGTATATGTGTGTATTTGCTCATTCTCTATGAAGGATTTTGTCTGACTACTTTTTCCTGGACATCAGTTGGCGCTGGCTTCTCTGATTTGGTCTCCTGCTCTACCAGGGCACCGTGCGTTTTGTACTGGCGGTAGCGCTTGGCATATACCTTTGTGCGCTCCGGATTTGGAGTATACTCTGCATCAAAGCCCTGACCCATAGCCGTCATGGCATCCTCTACGCGCGGATGAATACCAGCTGCAGTAGCGGCGAACATGGCTGCACCAATCGCGCAGGTTTGCTCGGAGCGGTGGATGCGAATTGGCATGTCCATCACGTCTGCCATCATCTGCATAATAAACGGTGACTTACGGGCTACACCGCCCAGACCAATCAATCCTTTTACAGGTACTCCCTGCTCCTGGAAGCGCTCTACTATGCTTTTTGCACCAAAGCAGGTAGCCTCTACCAACGCTCTGAATACCCGCGGTGCATCGCTGCCCAGGCCTAAGCCGAAGATGGCGCCTTTCAATACCTGGTTGGCATCCGGTGTGCGGCGCCCGTTGAACCAGTCGATGGCAAATTCACCTTCTTCTGAAAATGGCAGTTGCTCTGCCTGTTTCGTTAGCTCAGGTATGATTTTATCGGAGAGCTCCTGTACCAATGCTTCGGCTGTTTCAGGAGAAATAGTCTGTGACTGGGAAAGAAGGTTCTGAACCGGCCAAAGCAGTAGTTTCCTGAACCAGGCATAGGTATCACCAAATGCGGACTGGCCTGCCTCAAGGCCCATCATACCCGGGATAACCGAACCTGGAACCTGTCCGCAGATGCCACGTACCAGCGTGTCTTCCATTTCTTCTGTCGGGGCTACGAGCATGTCGCAGGTAGAGGTACCCATTACCTTGCTGAGGTAGTAAGGCTCTATCTGTCCGCCCACAGCGCCCATATGCGCATCAAACGCACCTACGCCTACCACTACATCTGTGGTAAGGCCAAGTCGGTCTGCCCATTCCTGGCTCAGTTTGCCGGCAGCCTGGTCAGAGGGGTAAGCATCAGTGAAAAGCCTGTCGGTGAATCCATCCAGCAGCGGGTCCAGGGAAGAGAAGAACTCCTGCGGTGGCAGCCCCCCAAATTCTTTTGCCCAAAGGGCTTTATGGCCGGCAGCACACACGCTGCGCTTCATTTGTGTTACATCGTTGCCGCCTGTCAGCAGGAACGTCATCCAATCGCAGTGCTCTACCCAGGAGTAGCAGGCGTTACGTACCTGCTCATCCACACGCAGAATGTGCAGCAGTTTTGCCCAGAACCACTCAGAAGAGTAAATTCCTCCTACGTACTGCAAATAATTGGTGTCGAATTTAGTGGCGTGCTCGTTTATCTGCTCTGCCTCTTTCACAGAGGTATGGTCTTTCCAGAGGATAAACATGGCGTTAGGGTTGCTTTCGAACTCCGGCAGCAAAGCAAGCGGCGTACCTGTCTTATCCACCGCAACAGGAGTGGAGCCTGTTGTGTCGACGGAAATACCTTTTACCGCGGAAGCCGGTACTTTGTCTCCTGCTTTGGCAAGACACTCTTTAACAGTGTGCTCCAGGCCCTCCACGTAGTCGAGCGGGTGCTGGCGGAACTGCTGGTTCTCAGCTACACAGAAGCGCCCTTCTTTCCAGCGTGGATAATAGTAAACAGAAGAGGAAATTTCCTGCCCGTTGAGGGCGTTTACGAGAACGGAGCGTACAGAATCTGAGCCGTAGTCTACCCCAATAACATATAAGTCTTTATTCACGATGCAAGGTGTTATTTATATCTGTGTCAAATTAACACTTATTATAGCAAAATAAAAAATTTCTCCACCTTTCTGTTTACTTCAGGCCTGTTAATTAGCCAGGAACTTCTCCGGGTTGGGAATGAACTTCAGGAAAGCCTGGAAATCATCCAAGTATTTGTTCTGGTCTAGCTTGTAATAGAAAGCTCCTTTTTTAGAGTTCTCCTTGTCTTTCTCCTGTTGCTTCACAAACAAACCGGTAGACAGAAGCTTGCGGTTGAAGTTGCGTTTGTCAAAGTTGGTGTCGTACAGCCCTTCGTACAGGGCCTGCAGTTGGGGGAACGTGAATTTTTCGGGTAGTAACTCAAACAGGATGGGGTGCAGGGCTGCTTTGTAGCGGAGCCTGTTTTTGGCCATTTCCACCATCTCGTTGTGGTCAAATATAAGTTCAGGCATCTCCTTTAAAGGAAACCATTCTGCATGATACTCCTTGCTTAGTTGTTTCTCGTACTTTTGGATGTCAACTAAAGCAAAGTATGTGACAGCTATTGTCCTTTCAACCGGGTCGCGATTGGGCTCCCCAAAGGTATGCAGCTGTTCCATGTACACGTTTTCCAGTCCTGTCAGCTGTTTCAGGATTCGGTCGGCGGCAGCATTAAGGCTCTCATTGGGCTGAACAAAGCCACCCATCAGGCTCCAGTGCTTTTTTTCTGGCGCAAAGCCCCTTTGTATAAGTAAAAGTTTGTAGTTCTCGCCGTCGAACCCGAAAATGATGCAATCGACGGCGACCAGTACTCTTGTCTGGCCTAAATATTTAATCATGTATAAAGTTTTTGCAAAGAATAATATTCAGGTTTAGAATGATGTGTGCTCTGCTTGCAGAGCAATTCATTTATAGTAAAGAAAGTACAAGATAGTTATAAAGTTTGCAAATGAAAATGTGTGCCACTGCAACTCATAATTTCAGGCCGGGCAACAAAGACGACAAATTCAAACAAACACCACAATAGCTATACATCGGGCAAAAGTCTTTAAGGGCAATAGAAGAAGCCGATCCACTCCTTATATATACGTTCGAAACATTAATGGAAGCTGTTCGTTCATTGGCTTTGTCTGGCAAAAATCATTGTCGGGGGAAAGCGGCAAACCGCACATTCACGGCTTGTGTCGGTTTTGGCAGGCAGCGCGCTGCAGTGGTACCAACTGTTTAACAAATGTAATTTTTAAGAGAACACTGCTGCCACGTACGCTTCTTCTCTAAATTAAGAATATATTTAAGTTCTGGAACATCACCTATAAACAATGAGAATCAAAAAAGCTGTCATCACCGCGGCTGCCCGTGGCGAGAGGTTATACCCTGTTGCCGATACCATTCAAAAAGCCATGCTTCCGATCATAGACATCGACGGGCTGCATAAACCAGTTATTCAGATTATTGCAGAAGAGGCCTTCGCCAGCGGTATTGAAGAACTATGTGTGATTTGTGCTCCGGGAGACGGAGAACGCTACATCAGTGCATTTGCTTCTTTGCGGGATAACCTGGTGAAGTCGTTTAAAGGGGTGGACTGGGCGAAGGAAGAGGCTGAGAAAGTTGATCAGCTTCTGAGCCGTGTTCAGTTTGCAGAGCAGGAGGAGCCGCTGGGCTATGGCCATGCCGTGTACTGCGCCCGCGAATTTGTTAACAACGAGCCTTTCCTGCTGCTGCTAGGCGATTACCTTTACGTATCGAACCTGCTGCAGAAGCGCTGCGCTGCGCAGTTGATAGAGCTTGCCTCGCAGGAGAATTGCTCGGTGTCTGCAGTGAATCCTACCATTGAGCACCAGATTGGCCGCTACGGTACACTAACCGGTAAGCAGTTGCCCGGTAATGCTGGCGTATACCAGATAGACAAAATCATGGAAAAACCTTCGCTGAGCGTGGCAGAACTGGAGTTGCAGACACCGGGGCTGCGGGTAGGCTACTACCTGTGCTTTTTTGGGATGCACGTTTTCACGCCTGCTATCTTCGATATACTGGAGAAGCATGTGGCCCGCGACGGCAGCAACATCCTGCTGACACCTGCCCTGCAGGAGCTTGCCGAGACAGATAAATACCTGGCACTGGAAGTAAAGGGAAACCGCTATGACCTGAGCAAAAAACTGGGCTGGCTGCAGGCGCAGATTGCCCTGGGCCTGGCAGGCCAGGCGCATGACGAGACGCTGACTTCCATGGTGGATCTGCTTGCCGAAGCCAACAGCCGGAAGTCTAGTTAAGCTACATAAGAAGTAACTGCGGGTAAAAGAACCTACCCCCTCCGGGGAGGGGAGTACTCTAGAGCTATTTCAGTTTCCCTCCCCGGAGGGGGTAGGGGTGGGTTGAAGTTTACTAGCAACAACCAATGAGAGCCGCAGTAAGTCAAGAAAATAATCGCCTGCTGCTATCTTCACCAGCGGGCTCTATAGTGCTGCGAGAAAAAAGCAACATGAACATCTTTATTCAAACCATTACTTCTTCGGATGCTGCAGAGCGCAACCGTTCCTTTTTCGAGATAAGTCGGAAGCTGTCGGCAAAGGAACTGCTGGCGGCGCTGCGTGAGCTGGATACTTTCCGGAAAACAACTCCTAACCTGTATGAAAAGGTAAGAGCCATTCTCTTTCTGTATGCTGGCTACCGGTTTTTTCTGATGGAGGCGAAAGAAACACCTGCCGTTGGTAAAATCTCCTATGCCGGCTTCGAGGACCTGCTTTCCCGCCGTTTTGAGCATGCTATTAGCACTTTCCTGCAGGAACTGGACAGGCACGGGCCAAATGCTGCTCTGTTCAGCGCCCTGGCAGATGCCTACCACCAGCTGTCGTTCCAGATCCTGGCAGACCAGGTGCGGAAAAGCGTGCGTTCCAGCAAAGGAAACCAGTGGATGTTCCGGGTGGGGCACCAGGAGGAGCACCCGATTCGCATTCATCCAAAGCTGCTGGAGCGGCAGGATAATTCGCTCTTTTACCCTATCCTGCACGAGCACACCTCCGTGCGCATGGACCTGACCCACAGCGGCTGGTCAGATATCTTTTTCCTGGGGATGGATTACCCGGAAGGGGCACGCGTCATCAACGTATCCATCGACTTAGGTGTATTTGGGCGTGACAAAGAGATCCGGCCGCCGCTGCACAGTTATGTGCGCGTGATTCCGGAGCCGGTGCTGCGCCTCACCAGCATTGACCTGAACACGTCCAAGGATGTACACGACCTGGCAGACCTGTTCAACTTCGGAAACGACTACCTGAGCCTGGTAAAAGCGGGTGTTATTGCGTCCGGATTGATTCCGCCTTCGTTTGAGGGAACAAATCAGTCGCTGCCCGAGATCCTGTCGCGGATAGTGGCCCCGGGGATGGGCATTGAGCTGGTGACGAAAGTAAACGATATACCGAAGGGCTCCCGCTTTGCCGTTTCAACGAACCTGCTCGGTTCCATTATCAGCCTGCTGATGCGCGCTACCTGCCAGACACAGAAGCTGGAGGGTGGCCTGGAGGAGAGTGAAAGACGCCTGGTCGCTTCGCGTGCGATTCTAGGCGAATGGATTGGCGGGTCCGGTGGCGGCTGGCAGGATTCCGGCGGGGTCTGGCCGGGTATAAAAGCCATTCAGGGCACGTTTGCACAGGAAGGCGATCCGGAGTACGGCATCAGCCGCGGGACGCTGCTGCCGCGTCACCGGGTGCTGCAGGGCGAAGAGGTGCACCCGGAGATTGCGGAGAAAATCATCAACTCGCTGGTGCTGATGCACGGCGGTATGGCCTCCAACGTAGGACCTATCCTGGAAATGGTGACGGAAAAATACCTGCTGAGAGGAGAGAAGGAGTGGGCGGCACGGCAGCAGACGAACCAGATCTTCGACAACATCCTGGGAGCCATCCGGGAGGGAGACATACGAAAGTTAGGTGCCAACACGGCCCGCAACTGGGAGCAGCCCATCAAAACCATCATTCCGTGGGCTTCCACTTACTTCACAGAACAGATCATCGCCAAAGCCAAGAAGGCTTTTGGGGAGGACTATTACGGGTTCCTGATGCTGGGAGGTATGTCCGGCGGCGGCATGGGAATGTTTGTAAACCCGGAACGGCACGAGGAATATAAAACAGGTGTGCTGGACATTCTTCGGCAAACCAAGAATGAGTTATCTGACTCCCTGCCGTTTGCCATGGAGCCGGTGGTGTATAACTGGAGCATCAATCCAAAGGGGACCTGGGCGACGTTGCACGAAGGAAACGAGGCACTGATGCCGGAGCAGTATTATGCCATACACGTATCAGAGCTGGTGCGGAAAGACCCGACTAGCGTCTCGTACATCCGCCGTGCCGAGATAGACTTCTTTACAACCTACTGCGAAAAGAACAACCTGGCGTACCCGCTGCTGCGCACCATCGTGAGCAACCTGTTCAAGGTGTCCGACCCCTCCTCGCAGGGCAACCGCAGCGTGGAAAACGAGAAAGCGGAACGGATTAAAAAAGAAAACGGCTTCGATTACATTCAGCACGAAGACATCCGGGAAGAGCTGCAGAAAGGTCGCATTGGCTTGTCGCGTAACCGGTTGGCCGCTGAAACTACCATAGAAGATGTACTGGCAGAGGATATTCTTCAACTGGAGGAACTGGCTGCTACGGAGAAAACGGGTGAAGAAGCCATCACAGCAGGCAAAGTAGCTGTGATGAGCCTGGCAGCTGGTGTGGGCAGCCGCTGGACAAAAGGGGCCGGTGTGATAAAAGCGCTGAACCCTTTCGTGGAAATAGAAGGAAAACACCGCAGCTTCCTTGAAATTCACATGGCCAAAACCCGTAAGGTTTCAGAGAAATATGGTGTAAAGATGCCACATATCGTGGCTACCTCTTACCTGACACAGGCCCCTATCCGCAAGCAGCTTGAGAAGACGCAGAACTTCGGTTATGACGGATCTATCTACTTGTCTGAAGGCCGTTCTATCGGGCAGCGCTTTGTGCCGATGGAGCGCGACCTGCGCTTTATGTGGGAAGAGATGCCGCAGGAAACGCTGGATGAGAACAAGCAGAAGGTGCGGGATGCCGTACGGCAGAGCATGATCAACTGGGCCAAATCAAAAGGCGAAGGAACAGATTATGTGGATAATATTGCCGCGCAACGCTTTTCGCCACTCGGCCACTGGTACGAAGTTTCGAACCTGCTGCGCAACGGAACCCTGGCGCAGCTCCTGCAGGAGCAACCGCAGGTAGAAACCATTATGCTGCACAACATCGACACGTTGGGGGCCGATGTGAACCCGGCAGCCCTGGGATACCACCTGGAGTCGGGGAATGCGCTGACTTTTGAAGTGGTGCCCCGCCGCATCGAGGACAGGGGAGGAGGGCTCGCGCTTGTGAACGGGCATGTACGCTTGTTGGAAGGCCTGGCGCAACCACGCGAGGAAGACGAGCTGAACCTGAGTTACTACAACTCCATGACCACCTGGATACAGGTGGACCCGCTGCTGAAACTCTTCGGCCTGACGCGTGCTGATTTACAGAAAGGGGATGAGGCGCAGCTGGCAAAAGCGGTTAGAAGCGTGGCACAGCGAATACCAACTTACGTGACCATCAAAGATGTGAAATACCGCTGGGGCCATGGGCAGGAGGATATTTACCCAGTAGCACAAATCGAAAAGCTGTGGAGTGATATGTCGGCGCTGGCCGATGTAAAGTGCGGCTACATTGCTGTGCCACGATACAGGGGCCAGCAAATGAAAGACCCTGCGCAGCTGGATTCATGGGTAACAGATGGCAGCAAGGACTATGTAGCCTCACTGGGTACCTTTGCTTCCTAATCGGTAAACCTTCTTTCTTAAGTTTATCGTTTTAAAATTATCTAAAAGTAAAGGCGGGAGTTTAACTACTCCCGCCTTTACTTTTATTAGCTATTTGACTCTTTTATTAGAAGTACAACCCGATAACCTAGTACAACAACGGCCGCCGGAATTGCCAAAAGCTTCATTATCTTAAAAGGATCCATAATATATAAAGTTTGTTTCTCTGATACGGAACAGCACGTTGGTTGGATTGTTTTTTCTGACTGCACATTAGGTAACTGCCATGTGTTTTAACACTTGGAACCTTATTTATGCCATTATTGCTCAAGCTCTTTCTGTTTTGTCTAAGCTGCCGTAGCTAGGGCTTATCCAGTGACATCAGACCTAATATTTTAATTCTTTTGCTCTGTGCTCTCAAGGCCGAGAGGCCTCGTCTTCGGGCATCGCACTGTGCATTTGAAGTTGCCCTCGCTCCGCTACGGGCTGCCTCACTACGTTCAGCACCACATCAAATACAAGGCGCTCAACCCAAAGACTGGAAACACATTCACTTCGTGCTAGCAAATTCCTAAAAAAAGTACAGTCTTGACTATGGAAAAAGCCCTCGCCAAATGAATTAGCAGGCTCCCCTCCTTGAATTAGCCAAAACGAGAGTTTTGAGCTAACGAGCGTAGCTCTGAGGGGTAGGGGTGGTTTGACCCGGTACTCTGTGGAATTGACTTCGTGTGATGTAATATTAGCACATACTGTTTTACAAATAGCCACAAAAAGAGAACAGCCTCACGACTGCAGGTAGTCATGAGGCTGTTCTTATTAAAGTCTTTTGTTCAACTGCTATGCAGGTACCATTTCCTTTAGTTCGCTTACTACTTTGGTCATAGAAGCTTTGGCGTCGCCAAACAGCATCAGGCAGTTCGGATAGCCAAACAACTCGTTCTCAATACCGGCATAACCTGCACTCATACCGCGCTTGCATACAATCACGGTGCGGGCTTTATCTGCATTCAGCACCGGCATACCATAAATCGGGCTGCCAGGGTTAGTGCGGGCGGCAGGGTTCACCACGTCGTTAGCACCAATAATGAGGGCGATATCCGTGTTAGCGAACTCATCGTTGATCTGGTCCATCTCAATCAGCTTGTCGTAAGGGACATTGGCTTCTGCCAGCAGCACGTTCATGTGCCCTGGCATACGGCCCGCTACCGGGTGTATGGCAAACTTCACTGAGGTGCCTCTGCGTTCCAGCATGTCAGATAGCTCGCGCACGATGTGCTGCGCCTGTGCTACGGCCATACCGTAACCCGGCACAATGATCACAGACGAAGCAGAGTCGAACAGCATGGCTGTTTCTTCCACACCCACCTCTTTTACAACAATTTCCTCGCCGCCTTCAGCACTTGCCGAAGAGCTAGTCTGGCCGAAACCACCGAGTAGTACATTCACCAGCGAGCGGTTCATGGCCTTGCACATAATCTGGGTGAGGATAATACCCGAAGCACCTACCAGGGCACCTGCAATAATCAGCACCTGGTTGTTCAGTACAAAGCCCGTGGCACAGGCGGCAATACCGGAATAGGAGTTCAGCAGGGAAATCACCACCGGCATATCAGCCCCGCCAATCGGGATAACGGTAAGAACACCCAGTAACAGGGCTATGAATAAAACTCCCATCATCCAGAGTTCCACATTTGGCTCCAGCACCACCAGCACCGACAAGGCCAGTGCACCCAGGAACAGAATGGCATTCAAGGCATGCTGCCCCGTAAACATAATCGCTCTGCCGTTAATCAGGCCTTTCAGCTTACCAAATGCCACCAGGGAGCCCGTCAGGGTTACGCAACCAATAATAACGCTGATAACGATGGTGACACCCACCACCACTTCCATACTGTAACCTGCATCATGGGCCATGCGCCAATATTCGGACGTAGCCACCAGCACAGAGGCAGCACCACCAAACCCATTGAAGATGGCCACCATTTCCGGCATCGACGTCATCTCTACGCGCTGCGCAATCACAGTACCTATCACGGAGCCAACCAAGATAGTTACAAAAATCTCTGTAAAGCTCAGCACCTGGTTGTCGAGCAGGGTCACGAGTATGGCAATAAGCATGGCTACCGCAGAGATAAAGTTACCGCGGCGTGCCGTAGACGTCTTGCCCAGCATTTTAATGCCTACAATAAAGAGCACAGAGGCAATTAAGTAAGCTACTCTGATAATTAAATCTTTCTCCATTTGCTTACTTCTTTTTCTTCTTGAACATCTGCAACATTCTGTCTGTCACCACATAGCCTCCCACCACATTGAGCGTGGCCAGCAGCAGCGCGGCAATTCCCAGCCACTTGCTCACCGACATTGTTTCAGGGCCGGCTGCTACAATGGCACCCACAATGGTGATACCGGATATGGCGTTAGACCCGGACATCAGCGGGGTGTGTAGGGTAGGGGGCACTTTCGAGATAAGCTCGAAGCCTATAAAGCTGGCCAGTACCAGCACATAAAGAAGTACAATTAAATTTTCTGCATTCATACCGTTTTTGCTAATATTTCTTTTGTAAACTGATGTACCAACTCTCCCTGGTGCGTGATGAGGGAACCCCTAGTGATTTCTTCTTCCATCTCCCATTTCAAGCCATCTTTGGTAGCCAGGTGGAGGAGGAGGGTGCTGATGTTTTTGGCGTAAAGCTCACTCGCGTTAACCGGCACCATGGCAGGTAAATTAGATTCACCGATAATGGTGACGCCGTGCTTCACCACCGTTTTATTGAACTCGCTCAGCGCACAGTTACCACCAGATTCTACTGCCATGTCCACAATCACAGAGCCTGGCTTCATGCTCTCTACCATTTCTTCTGTTACCAGGAGCGGGGCCTTCTTGCCAATAACAAGTGCCGTGGTGATGACAATGTCTGCATCGGCCACATGCCTCGACACAAGTTCTTTCTGCTTTTGCAGGTACTCAGCCGATACTTCGCTGGCATAGCCGCCTTCTGTTTTCACGCCTTCTGCCTGCACCTCTAAAAAACGCCCTCCCAAAGACTCTACCTGTTCTTTTGTTTCGGGGCGCACATCGGTTACCTCTACTACAGCGCCCAGGCGTTTGGCAGTGGCAACAGCCTGCAGGCCTGCCACACCTGCGCCAAAAATGAGCACGCGGGCAGGGGTAATGGTGCCGGCCGCTGTCATCATGAGCGGGAAGATTTTTCCCAAGGCGTTGGCTCCCAAAAGCACTGCTTTGTAGCCGCCCAGGTTTGCCTGTGAACTGAGGGCATCCATCTTCTGCGCCCGGGAAATACGGGGAACAGCATCCATGGCGAAAGCGCTTATTTTCTTGCTAAGGCACAGGTCTACCAGTTCCGGCACTGTGTAGGCATACAGGAAGGATATCAGGACACTGCCGTCGCGCAGGAGTTGAATCTCTTCAGCCGTCGGCGCATTCACCTTCAGGAGCACATCGGCATCTCCTAGCAGGGCGGCTCTGTCAGGAAAGATAATTCCGCCCGCGTCTTCATAAACTTTGTCATAAAAGCCTGATGCCACGCCAGCTCCGCTTTCTATGCCACATTTAAAACCAGCTTTGGTCAGTGTCTTTACTACATCTGGTGTAAGAGCTACTCTTCTTTCAGATGGTTTGCTCTCTTTGAGTACTGCTAAGTTCAATTTTAACTTTATTAAGTGTGACCTAAAATATTCTTGATTGAGGTTGACAGGATAGAAGCTACCAGGGCAACAGATGGAGTGGAAAATGCCTCTTAAAGCTGGCAGGAGCTTGATTAATCACTTCCTTGCATGCATGAGCAGGAGGGCTGCCCTGAAGTTATTTTCCACTTTCAGGCCTCACCGCTTCCTTATATATTTAATTATTTGTTGTAACTTTGAATCCCAAAGGTTTGGCGTGATTTTGGCAAACCTCTGGAAGCAGACCCACCATAGAAACAGTGGGTTAATCTGGGATCAGGTAAAAGCCACACTTCTTATGTAGTGCGGTAATACTGATGATCTAATATAATGATTTTTTTAATAGCCAAAGGAAAATACTGGGTATTCTTTACTTTTTGGCTCATTATTTTAAAATTATTTGAATTTACATCGGGTAAACCCGTTGATTTTACTTTTGTATAGGTTCGGCATCATTCACTTTACAAAAGTTCAACGTTTTCAAAGCAATAAGAAAATCCTGCTTTTTAATGTAATCGTTGAAAAGAACAGGGGTTGTTTTGATACTGGATGCCAATAAAAGCCACAAATCCCTTCCATATTATTAAGGTTATTTGTGCAATTGTTACGCTCTTAGTGTGTAATTTTGAGCGATTGTTTGTATATACAAAACATAGACTTGTTCTCTGTTCGATATACCAGATAAAGGGCTATTCCCTGGAGTTGCAGAAGGGAGACAGCGCATCATTTTCTCTGCAATCTTTTTTGCAGGAATCTGGTGTTAAGTTTTCAAACCTGGGCCAGGTGCAGCAGTGTCTGATCTGATCATAAGGGGAGAGGCAGCTAAATATTTTTATTAAAATGCTTAAAACAAAGAAAGAAATCATTTTGGACACAGCCTTAACCCTTTTCGCTGATAAAGGGTATGATGCTACGCCCACTAGCTTAATTGCAAGAGAGGCAGGAGTATCAGAAGGACTGATTTTTAAACATTACGTCAGCAAGGAGAACTTACTGGAGGCGGTTGTTAAAGCCGGTTACAGACGTATTACTGACAGAAGCAAAGGCTTGGTGGTAGAGGACGACCCGATTAAGTTGATTGGGAACGTGCTGGACATGCCTCTGAAGCTTGTGGAAGAGGAACGCAATTTCTGGCGCATGCAGTTTCGCCTGGTAGACGAAGAGATTTCTCAGAAGCACCACATGCGTTACTCTCACTCCGTGATGCAGAAATTAGTAGGAGCTTTTAAAAAGCTAGGCTACGAGGAACCTGAGTTAGAGACTGAAATCCTGATGCTCTTAGTTGAAGGCCTCTGGAGGCTTTACCTTACAAATGAGGATAAAGGGCATTTTATCAAGATGCTTGACCTGATTAAGGCAAAGTATAAGCGGTAGAATATGCTGTGGCGGCCCGTCCACTTTACGTTGCATGTGTATCATCCTGCTAAGAAGGTAACTTTGCAATCACAAACAGTAAACATGGTTTGCTGATTTCCGGGCGTGCAACATAAAATATTGGAAAGCCTCCTGATGTAAACCGGGAGGCTTTCTTCTGTTATTGTCTCTTCTTCTATGATTCTAGAGCCTGGAAGTATAGAAGAAGAGATGCCTGGAGCCGTGTGCCAGTTATAAGCCGAACGCTCTTGGCAGCCAAAGGCTGAGTTCCGGCACATACGTTATCAGGAGGAGGGCTGCTATCATGGCCAGGAACAACGGCACTAAAGGCTTAATCACTTTGCTGATACTGATATCAGCCACGCCACATCCCACAAACAGAACAGCACCAACAGGCGGTGTACATAAACCGATGCACAGGTTCAGCACCATGATGATGCCGAAGTGAACCGGGTCCACGCCAAGCGCTGTGACAACCGGCAGAAATATTGGCGTGAAAATCAGAACGGCCGGCGTCATGTCCATGAATATTCCCACAAACAGGAGTATCAGGTTAATGATGATGAGTATTATGATTTTGTTGTCGCTGATACCCAGGAGGGCATCACTGAAAGCCTGCGGGATATTGGCATAAGACATTACCCAGGACATTCCCATGGAAGTGCCAATCAGCAGCATCACAATGGCCGTGGTCATCACAGTCTGAATCAGGATGTCGGGGAGGTCGCTTACTCTTACCTGGCGGTAAACCACCATGGAGAGGATAATAGTATAGAGCACTGCTACGGCTGAGGCCTCGGTGGCTGTAAAAATACCCGCTATAATACCGCCGATAACCACAATCAGGAGCAATAAGCTTGGAACAGCATTCAGGAACTTTATAATTACTTCCTTCAGAGAAGTTCTGTCACCTACCGGATATTTGTTTTTATAGGCAATAACGCCCGCCACAATCATTAGAGCCAAGCCTAGCATGAGCCCCGGAACGTACCCCGCCACAAACAGTGCCGCGATGGAAACCCCCCCGCTGGCCAGCGAGTACACAATCAGGATGTTGCTGGGAGGAATAATCATACCCGTTGTGGCAGACGTAATATTCACGGCCGCACTAAAAGGCCTCGAATAGCCTTCCTTTACCATCCGGGGATTCATGATGCCGCCAATAGCAGAGGCTGCAGCTACGGCAGAGCCTGAAATGGCACCGAACAGCATACAGGCTACAATGTTCACATAAGCCAATCCGCCGGGTAAAGTACCCACCAGGCTTTTGGCAAGGTCAATCAGGCGGGAGGCAATCCCGCCCCGGTTCATCATTTGCCCCGCCAGTATGAAAAACGGAATAGCGAGCAGGCCAAAGCTGTCGAGACCAGTTGCCATGCGCTGGGAAAGTGTGGTGAAGGCAGGCTCCGGGGAGATGCTTACCAGCATGGTCAGGAGGGCAGAGATACCGATGGAAAAGGCAATCGGCACCCCAAGGGAAAGTAAAACAATAAAGCTGATAACCAGTACGAGTATCTCAATGATTTCCATGTATGCCTGTATGTGTTGGGAAGCCTGCCGGCCGGATGTTTGAAAGTATGATGTATGGTAAAGCCGTAAAGAGAGGCTACGCTATCTCTTTGCCAAGTTCGACCGGGTCTTCTGGTTTTTCAAAGAGGTTCATGATGCTGTAGTAAATGATAATAATCCCACTCAGTGGCACCACCAGGTACACATAGCCGAGCGGAACATTCAGGGCCGCGGATGTTTGGTTGAGTGTGAGCGTGATGTATACCAGGTTTATGCCGCCCCAAACCATCCCAAAAAAAGCAAAAAGAGCCACCAGCACATTTATCAGTACATTCAGGTTGCGTTGCTTTTTGCCCTCCAGTTTTGCAGGAAGGATGTCGATGGCCAGGTGCATTTTTTTGCCTGTTACATAGCTGGCTCCCAACAAACTCACCCATATGAGGAGGAACCTGGCCAGTTCATCGGTAAACGAACTCGGCGACCGCAGGATAAACCTTGAGCCTACCTGCCAGAGTACGTTCAGCACCATAAATGCCATCAATCCAACCAATAACCAATACAGGGTGCTGTCAAGCCTTTCTCTAAACTTCATGTATTTTTATTTGTCAGTCTAATTCTTTACTTGCTCTGCTGTTTGCTCTCCGGCAGCACGTATTCTCTGGATGAGGGTGTATACCTCCGGCTCGCTTTTGTAGGTTTCAAACATAGGCTCTACCATTTTCGCGAAGGGCTCTTTGTCAGGATAAGTAACTGTTACACCTGCTTTTTTTACTTCTGCAAGCGCTTCTTCCTCTGCTTCCTGCCATAGCTTCCGCTGCACCACCGCCGACTCATCTGCTGCCTCCTGCAGCCATTGCTGCTCCTGTGGCGTCAAATCTTCCCACACTCTCGTGCTGATGAGCAGGATGTCAGGCACCATGGTGTGCTCGTTTATAGAGTAGTTTTTAGCTACTTCGTAGTGGCGCGAGAGGTAAAAGGTAGGGTGGTTGTTTTCGGCGCCGTCCACAACACCTTGCTGCAGTGCCGTGTAAATCTCGCCGGTGGAGATAGGGGTAGCGGCACCACCAAAAGCATTGATCATGGCAATGGCCGTGTTACTGGCCTGCACCCGTATCTTCATGCCTTTCAGGTCGCTGGGCGTGTTGATAGGTTTGTTGGCATAAAAGCTGCGGCTTCCGGCATCATAATAGGTGAGGCCACGGAGCCAGTATTGCTCTCCCTCTGTGAGAAGGTCTTCCCCGATCTTGCCGTCCAGGACATTGTAGTAATGTGCTTTGTCCTCGAAAATATAAGGGAGGCTCAGCACCTTGAAGTTAGGAGAGAAGCTTTCCATGGTAGCGGCAGACACTTTCGTCATGCCCAGGCTGCCTATCTGCAGCAGTTCCACCGACTCCCGCTCGCTGCCAAGCTGCGAGTTCGGGTAAATGTCAATCGTCATTTTGCCACCGGATTTTTCCTTTACCTTTTCGGCCATGTACAGCATGGCTATGTGCACCGGGTGCGTCACCTCCAGGCTGTGCGCCAGTTTAATCTCCTTGGTCTGGGATACTTTCTGGCAGGCGGGGGCTGTGCACAGCAGCAGAAGCGCTGCAACGCTCAAAAACAGCTGTCTTTTTAATAGGGGGTAAAGGTGGTGGTACTGCATTATTTCTTCCTTACTTTTCTGATGGTTTCCAGGGCGTCACGTGTCAGTTCTTCCAGTTTCGCATAGTTCCCGGAGGCGATAAGGTCTTTGCTGATAAGCTGCGAGCCCATGCCCACGCAATGCACACCGGCAGCAAACCAGGCTCTCAGGTTCTCTTCTTTCGGCTCTACGCCGCCTGTCGGCATAATGCTGGACCATGGGCAGGGGCCTTTAATAGCCGCCACGTAGTCCGGGCCACCTACCTGCTGGGCAGGGAATATCTTCACTACCTCTGCACCCAGTTCCTCTGCTTTCGAAATTTCGGATAGCGTAGCACATCCGGGAGCCCACATAATTTTGCGCCTGTTGCAGACAATGGCCACATCCGGGTTCAGCACCGGCGACACGATAAAGTCAGCACCGGACTGGATATATAAACCGGCTGTAGGTCCGTCTACCACGGAACCGGCTCCCAGCATCATTTCAGGGAAAGAAGCACGGGCATACTTTACCATCTGTGCAAATATTTCATGGGCAAAGTCGCCCCGATTGGTGAACTCGAATACCCGGACACCAGCTTTATAGCAGGCTTCCATCACCTGCTTGCACACTTCTATATCAGGATGGTAAAACACAGGCACCATGCCGGTTTCTGCCATTTTTAATGCTACTTCTATTCTGCTAAATTTAGCCATGATGGATTGTTCAATTAGGTTATAAGTCAAATAACAGGCTAGCGTACCAGCCTGCCGGAGGTGTCGCCACCCAGCAGCGCCTCTACCTCCTCTACAGTGGCGAGGTTTGCATCTTCTTTGATGGTATGCTTCAGCACCGATGCCGCCACGCCAAACTCCAGGGCTTTCTGGTCATCCTGGTAAGCCAGCTGACCGTAAATGAATCCAGCCATAAAAGCATCTCCGCCACCGATTCTGTCAATGATTGGATTGATGTCGTAGGTCTGTGTCTCCAGCATCTGTGCGCCATCCCAGAGCATGCCTGAAAGCGTGTTGTGAGACGCGCTCAGAGAGCCGCGGGTGGTGTTCACAATCTTCTTTATTTTCGGGAAGCGCTCCATGATTTGTGTGAACACAGAGGCCAGCTCGTTGCCACCTGTCTCTTCTGGCTTGATGTTCAGAATGTCTTTGGCATCGCCCTTGCCGGATACAATGATGTCGCAGCCCGCAATTAATTCAGGCATGACGTCAGACGCTGTTTTGCCGTACTGCCACAGGTTCTTCCTGTAGTTGATGTCTGCTGAAACAGTGAGGCCTTTCTGGTTAGCAACTTCAATGGCTTTTTTGCAGCAGACTGCGGCACCGGCAGAGATGGCAGGCGTAATGCCCGTCCAATGGAACCAGCCTGCATCGGCAAACACTTCGTCCCAGTCAATCATATCCGGCTCCAGCCTGGCAAAGGAGGAGTAACCGCGATCGTATACTACCTTACTGGGGCGCACACTGGCGCCTGTTTCCAGGAAATAAATACCGATTCTATCGCCGCCATAGATGATGTGCTGCGTGTCCACGCCGTACTTCCGGAGTAGGTTGGTGGCAGCCTTGCCCAGTTCATTGTCCGGGAAGCGGGTAATGTGACCGGCGCTGATGCCTAACTGCGCCAGCGATACCGCCACATTTGCCTCGCCGCCGCCATAGGTGGCATCAAAATGGGTGGATTGTATGATGCGTGCGTAATCCGGTGTGCTCAGCCTGAGCATGATTTCTCCGAAGGTGATGACCTTTTTATTCATATCAGAAACCGAAGTATGATTTAGCGTTGTGGTAGGAAATGTTTTCTACTAGCTGGCCAAGCCAATCCATCTCGCTGGCAGGCAGCTCGCCGTTTTCCACGTCGTTGCCAATCAGGTTACACAATATCCTTCTGAAGTACTCGTGCCGAGGGTAAGATAAAAAGCTTCTGGAGTCGGTGAGCATACCCACAAAGCGACTCAGCAAGCCCATGTTAGAAAGGGCATTCATCTGCTTCTCCATGCCATCTTTCTGATCCAGGAACCACCAGGCAGACCCGAACTGTATCTTACCCGGTGTGCTGCCGTCGTTGAAGTTCCCGATCATGGTGGCGAAAAGCTCGTTCTGGCTGGGGTTCAGGTTATACAGGATAGTCTTGGCCAGTTGGTCTGAATTGTCCAGTTTATCTAAAAACCTGGAGAGTGGTTCGGCCACACCAAAATCACCGATAGAGTCGAAGCCTGTGTCGGGGCCTAGTTCGCGCATCATGCGGGTATTGTTGTTGCGGAGCGCGCCCAGGTGAAACTGCTGTGTCCAGTTTTTGGAGTGGTCGAGCAGGGTTAGGTGCACCAGCATCGCTGACTTGAACTTCAGCGCTTCGGCCTCCGTCAGTTCCTGCTTCTGCAGGGCCTTCTGGAAGATGTTCTTTATTTCTTCCTCCGTATAATCTTCTGCATACATGGTATTCAGACCATGGTCGGAGAGGCGGCAGCCTTGTGCATGGAAATAGTCATGCCGCTGTTTCAGTGCATCCAGCAGGTCTTGGAAACTGCTGATAGAAACACCGGATGCCGCTTCCAGTTGCTGCAGGTAAGGCAGGAAAACCTCTTGGTTTTCGATAGCCAGTACCTTGTCAGCTCTGAACGTTGGAAGCACTTGGATACCGAAGTCATCGGCTTTTATTTTCTGATGATGCTCCAGTGAATCAATTGGGTCGTCGGTGGTGCAGATAACCTCCACGTTCATCTGGCGCAGAATGCCCCGCACACTATACTCGTCTGACTGCAGCATGTCGGTGCAGGTATTGTAGATTTCCCGCGCCGTTTGGGGCTTCAGGATTTTCTCTACCCCAAACGGCCTTTTCAGTTCCATATGGGTCCAGTGGTACAGCGGGTTGCGCACCGTGTAAGGAACGGTCTCGGCCCACTTCTCAAATTTGGCGTAGTCGTTGGCATCGCCGGTGCAGTAACGCTCTGGAATACCGTTGGTGCGCATGGCGCGCCATTTATAATGGTCGCCTTCGAGCCAGATCTGGGTCAGGTTATCGAATTTCCTGTCGGAGGCAATGGCCTCCGGTGAGAGGTGGCAATGGTAGTCAATGATGGGCATGTTTTTAGCATGCTCATGGTATAATCGTTGTGCTGTTTTTGTCTGTAGAAGAAAATTCTCGTCTAAAAAAGACATCATGATGGTTTATTGTGAATTGACAATATAAATTCTATTTCTGACAAATCAATTAGAAGACACCGTGTGTTCTGATTGCTGCAGTTGTTTTACCTGTTCTGTAACCATGGCCGTTAAGCCGTCAATCTTTGTTAAGTCAGTATCCCAGAGACTGGTGTTTGAAAGCACAGCCTGTACCACATCCGGCGCTTTGTGCTGTAGCCAGGTATTTCTGAAAAAGCTCAGCACTTCCGGGGCATCGTTCAGCAGGATGTTTTTCCCGTTCCACTCGCCCTTGTAAAACAGGATCAGGGCAGCCAGCGAGTGCAGCAGCCTCTCCGGAAGCTTTCCGGTGCGCTTGTGGTATTCCAGCACCGAAGGCAGCACGCGTACTTTATACTTGGAGACAGCATTCAGCGCAATAGAGAGCAGTTCGTGCCGGATAAACGGGTTCTGGAAACGCTCTATTACATCGTTGGCAAACTGCTGCAGTTCTTCCTCCGGTAAATCTAGCGTGGGGATAATTTCTTCCGCAATGGCCTCCCTGATAAAGGTGCCGGTATGTTCGTTTTCTACCGCTTCGCGCACTGTTCGCAGACCGTGCAGGTAAGCAACAGGTACTAAAGCAGTATGCGCGCCATTGAGTATGCGCACTTTGGTGGTGCGGTAGGGGGTGAGGTCCGGGACAAACTTTACCTGTAAGCCCGCTTCCTCTGTAGGAAATGCTTTCTTCACGGATTCAGGGGCCTCTATCACCAGGAGGTGGTAAGGTTCTGCCGTTACGACCAGTTGGTCTTCGTAGCCCAGTTCTTGCTGTATTTCTTTAATGGTTTCGTGTGGGAAGCCGGGCACGATGCGGTCTACCAGCGTATTGCAAAAGGTATTGCTGTCGTTTACCCAGTTGCTAAACTCTTCTGAAAGTTGCCACTCCTGAGCATACCGCAGCACGATATGCTTGAGGGCTTCCCCGTTTTTCTCGATTAATTCGGTGGGTATCACAATCAGGCCTTTGTCCGGTGCTCCTTTAAAGTGCTGGAACCGGTGATGCAACAGTGCAGTCAGTTTGCCCGGAAAGCTGGTAGAAATGGTGCTGGCACTTTTATCGTTTTCATCGTAGGCAATGCCTGCCTCCGTGGTATTGGAAAAGACAAACTGCAGGTCCGGGTTTTCGCCGCGCTTCAGGTAGGCGGCGTAGTCGTCGTATGGGTTTAAGGCGCTGGCAATGCAGCTGATCAGTCTTTTTTCCTGGGTAGGTTTGCCGCCCTGTATACCATTCAGCAGCACGTGGAACAGTCCATCCTGCTGTTTCAGGGCTTTGATGGTCGTCCGGTGCCGGTCTCTTGGCTGTACCACGTCAACGTTACCGTTGAAATCTGTTTTTTCGTTCAGTACATCAATCATCCAGTCTATATAGCCACGAAGAAAGTTGCCTTCGCCATACTGTAGCACCTTTACCGGCCGCTGTGTTGTGATACTGGCTGTTTGTCTGTTTAGAGGCTTCATAAGTATAAGTTTCTGCAGGCTGGGTGCGCTTGTTATAATGCTGGCAAACCACTGCTATCATAGATCCAATTTTACCTTCCTTTAGACAGGAAGCAGCTGATTTATTTCTTTAGCTATGCTCAGATTGAGCTCAGGCTCCCTTTTTCAGAGAAGATTCCCGGACAACTAACTCAGGTTTTAGCACTATTTTTTGTGGCACAGCCGTCTTGTTACCGGATTTTAGTTGCTCAAAGAAAATCTCAGCTGTTTTTTTTCCCATCGTCATGCTGAACTGGTCAACGGTGGTGAGTGCCGGATCGGTGAAAGAGGTGAATGGGTCATTACTGAACCCCGCCAAAGCAACCTCCTGCGGAATCCTGAATTTGTTTTCTTTCAGCACCTGCATGGCGCCCATGGCACCATAGTCGCTGGCGGAGAAAACGGCATCAGGCCGCTCTTTCAGCTTCAGGAGCTGCTCCATGCTTTCGCGCCCGTCAACGAGTTGCAAGTTGCTTTTCACGACAAGTTCCTCGTCATAAGGAATACCGTAATCGCTGAGCGCATCCATGTATCCCCGCAGGCGCTCTTTAAAAATGCTGACTTTCTTGGGGCTTGTAAAGTGGGCAATCCGGCGGCACCCCTGCTGTATTAAATGCTCCACCACTTTGTAGGCACCTAGGTAATCGTCTATCATAACCTGGCTCACTTCCAGGGCATCGGTCGTGCGGTCGAACAGCACCAGCGGTATTCCTTCCGCCTGTATGCGCTTAAAGTGATCGAAGTTCTCCGTATTCTTACCTATGGAAGCAATGATGCCATCCACACGGGCGCTAAGCAGCGCATCGATGGTCTGTATTTCCTTTTCGTAATTGTCGTAAGACTGGCAGATGATGACCTTGTAGTTCAGGTTATTGGCCATGTCTTCAATGCCTCTAACCACAGAAGAAAAGAAGGCTCTGTCGGCGGTAGGCACGATAATGCCAATGATATGGCTCTTGCCGTGGCGCAGGGCGGCGGCAATGTTGTTTGGCTGGTAATTTAGCTGCTTAGCTGTCTTCAGTACTGCCTTTCTCGTCAGTTCACTGATTCTCGGGTTATTGTTCAAGGCACGCGATACGGTAGAAGCCGTGATGTTAAGCTTCTCTGCGATGTCATGAATCGTTACTTTCGACTTTGTTTCCATTTCCCTTCTTTTCTATAATATAAAGCAGCCACGCTGTTTTGCTTTTATTCATTGGCAGGCTTCCCAATGGTGGCCAGTATGCCGCCATCCACATAAATGATTTGCCCGTTGATGAAGTTACTTGCTTTACTTGCTAAAAAGATAGCCGTTCCTTCCAGATCGTCCGGATCCCCCCAGCGGCCTGCCGGCGTGCGGTTAATGATAAACTCATTAAAAGGGTGCCCGTCTACCCGAATGGGAGCAGTCTGGTCTGTTGCAAAATATCCCGGCCCGATGCCGTTTACCTGTATGTTGTACTTCGCCCATTCTGTAGCGAGGTTGCGCGTCAGCATTTTCAAGCCTCCTTTTGCCGCAGCATAAGCCGAAACGGTGTCGCGGCCCAGTTCGCTCATCATGGAGCAGATGTTGATGATTTTGCCTCTTCTCCTCTCTACCATGTGGCGGGCCACATGCTTGCTCATAATAAAAGGGCCTGTTACATCCACATCCAGCACTTTTCGGAATTCTGCAACCTCCATTTCCAGTGCGGGTACACGTTTTATCATGCCGGCATTGTTCACCAGGATGTCTATAGGACCTACCTGCTGCTCTATTTGCATAATATTCTCTCTGACCTGTGCCTCGTCTGTCACGTCGAACAGGAAGCCGTGGACTTTGTAGCCTTCCTGCCTGTAGTTTTCGAGCGCCTTTTCCATTTTTGCAGGCGTATTCCCGTCTACCACCAGCGTGGCGCCAGCCTTGCCCAAGCCTTTGGCCATCGCCATGCCCAGACCGTGCGTGGCACCTGTTATCAGCGCTACCTGTCCTGTTAAATCAAATAAGCCTTGTGCCATTACTTCATATCTACAGGTTGCACTTTGTCCATGTCGTTGTAGTCCAGGTTTTCTCCGGCCATACCCCAGATAAAGGAGTAATTATAGGTGCCGGCACCGCTATGGATGGACCAGGGTGGTGAAATAACTGCCTGGTTGTTCTTCACAAACAGATGACGCGTTTCCTGTGGCTCACCTATAAAATGCGATACCACCTGATCCTCCGGCAGGTCGAAATACAGGTAAGCCTCCATTCTCCTGTCGTGGGTATGGGCTGGCATGGTGTTCCACACGCTGCCTTTCTGCAGCTCAGTGAGACCCATCTGCAACTGGCAGGTTTCCACAACAGAGTTGATGAGTAATTTTCTGATAAGGCGGTGGTTGGAGTTTTCCAGCGAACCCAGTTCCACTGTCTCGGCCTCGTCCAGCGAAACTTTCTTGGTAGGGTAGGCGTGGTGCGCCGGTGCCGAGTTAAAATAAAAGAGTGTCTTGCCGGATGCTGCCGGGTGAAAGATCACATCCTTTACACCTTTGCCAACATAAAGCGCTTCCTTGTTGGCCAGCGTGATCATGTCACCGTCAACAGATACTTTGCTTTCCGCTCCTATGTTAATAATGCCAAGTTCCCTTCTGTCCAGGAAGTGCTCTGACCGCAGTGTCGGGAACGTCTCCAGTTTCAGGGGGTGCTCTGCTGGTTGTGCGCCTCCTACTATCAGGCGGTCATGCATCGAGTACACTGCCTGTATTGAATTCTCCTGAAAGAGGTTCTCTATAAGGAATGTTTTACGAAGCCTCGCCGTGTCATACGTCTTGCTGTCTGCAGGGTGAGTGGCGTGCCTGATAGTATAAGATATGCTCATAGTTTGGTGTGTCGGTTTGTGTAAACGTTTGCGCAAATTACTATTTTTTTTCATTTATACTAGTCTCACCAAGCTTTTTTGACTTGCAAGATGGATTTTTATAGAAAAGTGAGTAAGTGCTGACATTTGAAAATAAACTTAATTAAGCCCTCAATAAGCTGTTTTGGTGGTTTTTATGAATATTTAGGAGTGTAAGCTTGCTTAAATCTTAAATAATTAATAATATGCAATCGGTTGCGCAACTTACTGCGCTGATAATAGTAAGTGATTAATCATTATTTGTTGGTGGGTGTAGTTGAAAAAGTGGTTAATTGACTTAAGTAGCAGGTAAAGAGTAATTGCTTACCTGCTGACGGAAAAGACGGTGGCAGGATTAAGCCCGCTGCAGCAGGGCAGGCTTCCAGGCATGGCGACGGGGTTGCTTAAAGAAGGGTTGTCGCTAATCAAAGTGGTTATATACTATTTAAACTATAATTTTCATACTTAATAAGTTACCTATGCGACATGCTTTACTTAAAAGGACAAAGTACTTGCTGACTTTTGCTCTTGTCTTTACCGCAATTGTAGGGGCGCTTGCTCAAAGCCCTACTGTAACAGGAAGAGTGGTGGATGAGAATGGTGCCGGCCTGCCAGGTGTAACTGTGCTGCTTAAAGGAACATCAACAGCTGCTCCAACAGGTGCTGATGGCAGTTACCAGATTTCAGTGCCTGGCGGAGAAGGTACTTTAAGCTTTACTTTTATCGGTTATCAGCCGCAGGATGTGCCCATCAATGGCCGCTCAACTATCAATGTGTCTATGGCCCCTGACCAGAAGGCGCTGGAAGAAGTAGTTGTTGTCGGTTACCAGGAGGTATCCAGAAGCGAGTTGACAAGCTCTGTTTCTTCGGTAGGAGCCAAGCAACTGAAAGATATTCCTGTGAGTACCGCAGCAGAGGCGCTTGCGGGCCGCCTGGCCGGTGTGCAGGTTACAACCTCTGAAGGCCAACCGGGTGCCGAAATCCAAATCAGGGTGCGCGGCGGCGGTTCCATCACGCAGGACAACTCTCCTTTATATATAGTGGACGGTATCCAGATGGAAAATGCGCTGTCTGTCCTTTCTCCGCAGGAAATCCAGTCGATAGACGTGCTGAAAGACGCTGCGTCTACGGCTATTTATGGAGCACGTGGTGCAAACGGCGTGGTGGTGATTACGACCAAGGGTGGCGTGGCGATGCCGACGCAGGTTACTTACAACGGCTTTGCAGGAGTGAGAAGTATCGTGAACAAGCTGGATGTGATGAACCCGTACGAATTTGTGAATTACCAGCATGAAATCTATAACTATAACACAGACGAAGATACCAGAAGGTCGTTCACAAACCGTTATGGCCTGTACGAGGACCTGGATATCTATCAAAATATGCCTTTCACAGATTGGCAGGAGGAAGTTTTTGGCCGTGATGCTACCAGCCAGACACACATATTAGGTGTGACAGGAGGCAGTGATAAAACATCCTTTAACTTTACCCTGAACCACACCGATGAGGAAGGTATCATGTTGAACTCCGGTTTCCAGCGAACACTGGCTTCCTTTAAGTTTGACCACAGGGCCACCGATAGGTTAAGAGTAGGATTAAGCACCCGCTACAGCCGCCAGCGGGTAGATGGCGTAGGTACTTCCAATACTGGTTCACAGGGTAATAACAGGTTGAGAAACGCCGTGCGCTTCAGGCCATTTGTTGCGCCGGGCATGGAAAGCACAATTGATGAATTCGACCCTGAGTTTGCTAACCTGACAAACCTGACCAGCCCGGTGCTGCTGGCTAACCAGGAATTGAGAGAAGATTACAGAAATGATGTGCTGGTGAATGGCTGGTTCAGCTACGAACTGCTTAAGAACCTTGCGTACAAGACAGTGCTGGGTATCACCAGCACCAACAGAGACCGTTACGATTTTGACGGTCCTTTTACAAGCCTTGCAAGGCAGAATGCAGGCATGCCTGTGTCTGATATCCGTTCCGGGGAGTCCCTGGCCCTCACAAACTCAAACACCCTCAACTATAAGCTGAACCTTGGTGACGACCACAAAATGAATGTACTGGTTGGTCACGAGATTTGGCAGAGAAATGACAAGTCCAGCACTGTCATCACAAAGTACCTTCCGGTAGATATTACCGCACGGCAGGCATGGGCAGGTATAGACAAAGCTACGCCTCCTTCAGGCCTTATTCAGGATGCACCAAGCACGAGTGAGTCTATGCAAAGACTGCTGTCGTTCTTTGGTAGTGCCTCTTACAGCTACAAAGGGAAGTACCGTGCTGTGGTGAACTTGCGCCGCGATGCTTCCTCTCTGTTCTCCCCCCAAAGCCGTGTAGGTTATTTCCCTTCGGCTTCCCTTGCCTGGCATATTGCTGATGAGAACTTCCTGAGCGGCACAGACAGCTGGCTTTCTGACCTGAAGCTGCGCGTGAGCGTGGGCGAGGTGGGTAACAACAGAATTCCGCTGGATCGCTGGACAACCACCCTCACCAACTCGTCAGACTATGGTTATGCATTTTCAGAGTCTATTACACCGGGCTTTGTGGCAGATTACCTGGCAAACCCGAACCTGAAGTGGGAAACAACTGTCTCCCGTAACCTGGGCCTCGACTTCTCGCTGCTTAATAACAGGATAAGCGGTTCGGTGGATGTTTACAGGAACAGCACCCGCGACCTGCTGCTGCTGGCACAGGTTCCGCAGACCAGTGGTTATTCAAACCAGTTGCAGAACATAGGTGAAACAGAAAACAAAGGATTGGAAGTGCAGTTGAACGGGGTGATTTTCGACACCGATGATTTTAGCTGGAATGCAAACTTTAACATTGCCTTTAACAGAAACAAAATCGTGAGCCTTGGGGTGGATTCTGAAGGAAACCCGCTCAAGTCCTACCTGGTAGAGTCTGGCTGGGTGAATAACCTGCAGGACTTCCTGGTGGAGGTTGGCCAGCCAATGGGCCAGTTCTATGGCTACGTAACCGACGGCTTCTATACAGTAGATGATTTTAACGCTACCTTCAATGAAGCAAACGGTACCTGGACCTACACGCTGAAAGAAGGTGTGCCTAACACCAAAGACGTTGCTCTCGGAAACAGAGACCCGCAGCCGGGTGACCTAAAACTGAAGAAGCTTTCTGACGAAGACGGTGACATGATTACTCCCGCAGACAGAACAGTGCTCGGTACGCCGCAGCCTAAATTCATCGGCGGTTTCAACCAGCAGTTTACTTACAAAAACTTCGACCTGAGCGTGTTCATGAACTTCTCTTATGGCAACAAAGTGTACAACGCCAACAAGATAGAGTTCACTACACAGTACCTGTACCGCGACAACAACATGCTGTCGCTGATGAACGACAGATGGAGAAGGTTTGATGACAATGGCCAGCAGGTAACAAACCCCGAGGAACTGGCAGCGCTGAACGCTAACGCGCAGTACTGGACACCACCACTGGGACAGTACTTCCTGCACTCTTTCGCCATCGAAGATGGTTCTTTCCTGCGCATCAGCAACGTGACGCTTGGTTATTCGCTGCCGAAAAGACTGGTAGAGCGAACAAAAGTGTTCTCCAATTTCAGAATCTACGCAACAGTGAACAACCTGCACACTTTCACAAACTACACCGGTTACGACCCGGAGGCCAGCACCAGAAGAAGCAACCCGTTAACCCCGGGTGTTGATTATGCGGCTTATCCGCGCAGCCGCTTTGTACTTGGTGGTGTTAATGTTACTTTCTAATTATTTAAGGTGATGAAGATGAATAAGAAATATATTAAATCGCTCTTTTTACCATTGGCGCTAGGTGGCCTTGTGACTTTCTCTTCATGCGAAGGATTCCTTGATGTAGAGAACCCGTCAACCATATCGCAGAATGCTGTATTTACCAGTGTAGGGTATGCCAACTCCGCCGTAACAGGTGTTTATAACAGCCTGATGGGCGACAACGCCTACGGTAGCCGCATCTCCACGTTGTACCCGAACGCCGCCGACGATTTCAGAATCGGTGGTACTTACAACCCCCTCGACAGAAGAGGCATCAGCGGCTTCGGTGTAAGCCCCGACAACACCGAATTGAACAGGCCTTTCCTGCAGCTGTATGAAGGAATAGAGCGTGCCAACATCGTTATTAAAAACATGCCGGCCTCTGATCTGTACAACAACGGCTCGGCTGCTGAAAAGGCTACCATGCGCAAGCTGCATGGCGAGGCCCTGACACTGCGGGCTATTTTCTATCACGAACTCATCCGCAACTGGGGCGATGTGCCCGCACCGTTCGAGCCATCTTCTGATCAGGAAGATCTTTACATGAGTAAGACAAACCAGGATGAGATTTATGACCGCCTGCTGGAAGACCTGGCGCTTGCTTCGGAACTGGTGCCCTGGAAGGCGGAGTCAGGTGACCCAAGCACCCGCATCACAAAGTCAGCTGTGAAAGGGCTTAGAGCCAGAATAGCCCTGGCGCGTGGGGGATATGCCCTCCGAAGAGACTCCCGCCAGATGGAGCGTCGTGCAGACTATCAGCAGTACTACCAGATAGCCCGTCAGGAAACTTTGGATATCATCCAGAGTGGCAGACACAGTCTGCACCCGAGTTATGAGCAGGTATTCAAAGACCTGCACGTAGGTACAAGTGGCGGCGCTACAAACGAGATGATATTTGAGATAGGTGCCTTCGGGGGTAACTCTAAGACTGATAGTAAGCTGGGCTATAGTAATGGCCTCCGCATAGACAGAAGCTCCTCCTTTGGCCAGGCAAACGGCCAGTTAGAGGCAATACCAACTTACTTCTATGAGTTCGACTCTATTGCCGACGTGAGAAGGGATGTTACCCTTGCTTACTTCCAGATTAACAAAGACGATCAGAAGGACCTCACCCGTCTGACACTGATGCGGGATGGCAAGTTCAGAAAGTACTGGACCAGCATTGACGGCACGGCACAAAACTTAAGCATCAACTGGCCCGTGCTGCGCTATGCTGATGTGCTGCTGATGTTTGCCGAAGCAGAAAATGAACTGAACGGACCAACAGCACAGGCGATAGAAGCTTATGAGCAGGTTCGGAAGAGAGCCTATACCGGCAACGAAGACAGAATGGGGACTACTCCAACAGACAAAGAAGGCTTTTTTGATGCGATTGTGCACGAACGGCTCCTGGAGTTCGGAGGGGAAGGAATACGAAGATATGACCTGTACCGCTGGAACCTGCTGACGCCAACCATTGCCGAAACCAGGGAAAAACTGACAGCTTTAATGAACCGCGAAGGACGCTATAGCAACGTGCCCCGGTACGTGTACTACAACCCGAGCCCGGTGGTAAACGCCACAGTGCCGGCAGAGATGGAGAACTTTGATTTATTTGGAGGCTCCGTGGCGAATGCCATGTACACGCCTGCTCCCGCAACAACCCCTACTGGTTACACCAGGGTAAACTGGGCAGCAGCTGTAGATGCTAATTATGTATCCAGCTTTGCGGTGGCCTTCGAGCCAAACAAGTCGGAGCTGTTCCCTATTTACAGCGGTGTGCTGAATCAGAACTACAGGCTGACGCAAGACTACGGGTACTAACAGAGACAACTGGATTCACAGAAAAAACTTGAAGATATGAAAGTAGCTATAAACAAAATTCTTAAACTGGTTCCCGTTCTCCTGCTCGGTGCATTGGCGTTTGCCTGCGAAGATGACGTGGAAAAGCTGGAGCCAATGCGTATGTTCACTCCTGCCGGAGATGTAAGGGCTGTGAGCGGGGAAACCCAGGTAAAATTAACCTGGCCTGCCTCTCTTTACACAACCAACAACAGCGGGGTGACCTATACAGTAGAGGTGGCTGCCGATACGCTGTTCCAGACCCCGATTGTTTTATCTGTTCAGACAGATACAGCGGGTGTTGTGTTTACGGATGAGCAGCTGGAAGTAAGGCAGAAGTATTTCGCCCGCATCAAGGCGAATGCTTTAGGGGAAAGGCCGGAGTCTAAGAACTGGGTGGTAAGCTCAGGCTTCACGATCAGGGGTGAGCAGATATTCCAGGCGCTCCTGAACAGCGACATCACCGACAGAGGCGTGCTGCTGAAGTGGAGGGAACGGCAGGGGCTAACCAGAATCGTGCTTACGCCGCAAAATGCAGCAGGAGAGCCAGCAGGGGAGCCGATTGAAGTGGAACTTGCCGAAGAGGACCTGGCATCCAGAACGAAACTGGTGACAGGGCTGTCTGCCAGCACCACCTACAGAGCCGAGATTTTCCGCGGAAACCGTCTTGTAGGTTACCAGACCTTCACAACTAATGCGCCGGTAGTGGGCAATGTGATTGATTTAACAAGCTTCACAGACAGACCTTCAGTGTTGGAAGACACGCTGCTGCAGGTAGAGTCAGGTAGTATCGTTGTTTTGAAAAAAGGCGTTACATACACCATCTCCAGCACGCTTGACCTGGATAGGTCTGTCACGATCATGAGTGAAAATACAGTGAACCCTGATAAGGCAACTATCTTCTTTACCAGCAACTTTAACATTGCAGAAGGAAGTCAGATAGACTCAGTTGTTTTCAAAGATGTAGTGATGAGAAGCAACGACTATGGCGGAACGTATGTGTTCAACATCGACAACCCATCTACAATCGGTAAAATTAAGTTTGAGTCAAGCCGCGCCGAAATATTCAGGGGTATCGCCCGTATCAAAACAGGTGGCGTAACTGTAGACCAGTTCATCGTAACCAACAGTATCATCGACAGCTTATCAAACTATGGAGTGCTGACGGTGGACAATTCTGGTGCCACAGTAAACAATATTATCTTCAGCAACAGCACTTTCTACAAGATTGAAAGGCCAATTGTCAGCAAGAGCGGGGCGAACTCCATCATCATAGAGAATTCTACCTTCAACGAGGCACCGGAAGCCGGCCGTTACCTGATTGACTATAGCTCTAATAATGTTTCAGGAGGAATCACGTTCCGAAACAACATTGTGGGCAGAGGCAAGAAAGTAGGGGAAGACGATGCGGTGAAAGGCATCAGGGCAGGATCCTCTACGCTGATAACATCCAGCGGCAGCTATGCTACCTCCGACTATAATGCAACCGGAAATCAGATACCGAACCTGACAGTGTACAGTGGCACAGCTGCTGACCTTTTCCAGGATCCCAAAAACGGGAACTTCACTATCAAGGATCCAAACTTTGCAGGAAAGAGCAGTGCCGGCGATCCACGCTGGAGATAACATTTAGCCACATAAACATGGTGCAGCCTGAACTACTGCACCATGTTCCTTTAACCCGAATATGAAAACATCCCCACTGAAATTGAGGTGCAGTCTCCTTGTAATTGGAACAGCTTTGTCTTTGAGCCTGCTCAGTTGTAAGAGCAAGCAGGACGAGCCGGCGCCGGTAACGGATGAGCCTGCTCTGGAGGATGGTCCTACACCTGTAAATGAACAGGCGCTGGCCTTTCCGGGCGCTGAAGGCTTTGGCAAGGATGCGACAGGAGGCCGTGGAGGGAAGGTGATAAAGGTAACCAACCTGAACGATGCCGGAGCCGGTAGCCTTCGGGCAGCTGTTTCTACTCCTGGTGCGCGCATCATTGTGTTTGAGGTGTCAGGCACCATTGCCTTAAAGTCGAACCTGAACATAAACAACGGCAACATTACGATTGCCGGACAGACAGCCCCAGGCGATGGCATTACCCTGAAAGATTATCCTGTTACTGTAAATGCTGATAATGTCATCATCCGCTTTATGCGCTTCCGGATGGGCGACGAAACACAGCAGGAGGCGGATGCGCTTGGAGGTCGTTTTCAAAGGAACATCATCGTGGACCATTGCTCTATGAGCTGGTCTACAGACGAGTGTGTGTCGTTCTACGGAAACGAGAATTTCACGCTGCAGTGGAGCATTATTTCGGAAAGTCTCCGGAATTCCGCGCACGCCAAAGGAGCGCATGGCTACGGCGGTATATGGGGTGGGAAAAAAGCCTCGTTCCATCATAACCTGCTGACGCACCACGACAGCCGCAACCCACGATTAGGCGAGGAGGCCGGTAAAGCCTACGCTTTAACAGACCTGGTAGACCTGCGGAACAATGTGGTGTACAACTGGGGAAACAACAGTGCCTACGGTGGAGAAGCCATGAACGTGAACATCGTGAACTGCTACTACAAACCTGGTCCGGTTACCACAAAAAAGGAGCGTATTTTGTCGATAGACAAAAATAAAACAAGCGGCACCGAGGTCTACGACATGTGGGGCAAGTTCTACATCAGCGGAAACTATGTGGAAGGCAGCACCAGGGCCACAGCCGACAACTGGACTTACGGCGTCTTCAACCAGTTTCATGGCAGTTACGGAGCAGTGTCGGAAGCCGATAAAGCTGCCATGAAACTTTCTGAGCCGAACCCCATTCAGAACAATGTTACCACGCATACAGCGGAAGAGGCGTACGAGCGGGTGCTGGCATACGGTGGCGCATCGCTGACACGGGATGCCGTAGACAGCCGCGTGCTAGAGAACGTGCGGAACGGTTCTTTCACCGCGCAAGGCTCAAATGGCAGCAGCAATGGCATCATTGACAGCCAGAGTGATGTGGGAGGCTGGCCCGAATTGGCAACACTTCCTGCACCGGCGGATACTGACAACGACGGTATGCCGGATGACTGGGAGAAAGCACAGAAGCTGGACCCGGCGAAACCCAATGCCAACGGCAGAAGCCTGAGTACGGCCTACGACAACATTGAAGTGTACATTAACAGCCTGGTAAAAGACATTGTAGAAGTGCAGGTAAAATAGTGCAGAAAGCGTAGCGGCTGGATGAGGCGGCAAAAGACCTCGCAGCGTGCGCAGCTCCTGCGAGCGTCTGAACAGGTACCGCTGCTAAAAGAAAGAGAATATCAGACAATAAGAAACATGAAAGTAAGGGTAACATTAGGTTTGTTAGTGCTTTCGCTGCTAAGCGCAGGAAGCGCATTAGCGCAAAACCTGAAAAAGGAGTTTCCAAAGTCCTTCACCATCACAGTCACTAATCCACTGGATCAGCAGCGGGACGATGTGATGGTGTTGGTAAAAGGCGACGAAATAAAAAAGCATGCCGCTGCTTTCAACCCCCAGGCATTTGTGGTGCTGGATGGCACTAAGGAAGTACCCAGCCAGTACAACATGAAAGACAGCGAGAACAAAGGCATTGTGGTGGTGCTCGACCAGCTTGCTCCCAAAGCCTCCCGCAACCTGACCATTCGCTTCAAGGAAAACGGAACAGCAGTCCGCAATTACCCCAAGCGCACACAGGCCGAGCTCTCTCACAAAGTAGGCGGCGAATTCCAGAACCGCAAATACATTGGAGGGACCTTTCAAAATGTAGATTCGCTCCGGGTGCCGAACGAACACACCGATCATTCTTACTTTATCCGCTACGAAGGCCCGGGTTGGGAATCAGACAAGGTAGGCTACCGGTTTTACCTCGACTGGCGCAACGGCACCGACGTGTTCGGTAAGAAAACAAAGGACATGGTGCTGCAGCAGGTAGGTCAGGACGGTTTCGACTCTTACCACGAGGAACAGCCCTGGGGCATGGATGTGCTGAAGGTAGGCAAAACCCTGGGCGTAGGCACGCTGGCCATGTTCCACGAGGGACAGGCAAAGCGCATGGCCGAAACAGACAGCATGATCAGTGTGATTACCGAAAACGGAAACGTGTACTCTTCCATCCGCACGAACTATTATGGCTGGAAAATAGCAGGCATGAAGCTGGATGTAAACTCCCAACTGAGCATACCTGCTGGCAGCCGCCTGACGCATCACCAGGTAGAAGTAAAAGGAGGCACGCCTCAGAACCTGAGCACAGGTCTGATCAAAGACAAACGGGCTAACTTCACGACCAGAACAGGCACCGACCAGCATTGGGGCTATATAGCCACCTATGGCAAACAAAGCCTGAACGGCGAAGGGGATAACCTGGGTATAGCCGTGTTGTTTCGCATGAAAGACCTGCTGGAGATTACAGAAGACGAGCTCAGCCATGTGGTAAAGCTAAAGCCTTCCGGAAACAAGGTGGAGTATTATTTTCTGGCAGCCTGGGAACTGGAGCCGGGAGGAATAAAAACAAAGACAGACTTTATTAAATACCTGAATAAAACAGCACAGGAGCTCGAAAACCCGGTACAGGTGCAGTTTGCTTCAAAGCCAAAGTTGTAAACATACACTGCGTGTGTGAAATCGAATCAGATAAAACAGAATGTATAAAAAGAACACCATTACACGGATTGCCACATTTTGCCTGGGGCTGCAACTGGCAGGCACAGCCGCCTGCTCACAGCAACCAGCGACTACAACTACAGCGGAATCAACCACTGTGGCTGCTAAACAGGAACCTGAAGCAACCCAGGCGCTGGCATTTCCGGGAGCCGAAGGCTTCGGTAAGTATACCACAGGCGGGCGCGGCGGACAGGTGGTGGTGGTGACGAACCTGAACGATGAAGGCCCCGGGAGTTTGCGGGAAGCTATCCGGAAAAAAGGTCCGCGCATCGTGGTATTTGCCGTTTCGGGTTACATTGATTTAAAGTCACCGCTGGACATTAACAACAGCGATATTACCCTTGCAGGCCAGTCGGCACCCGGAGACGGCATTACATTGCGCTATTACCCGATGAACATAAAGGCAGATAACGTGATTGTGCGTTACATGCGTTTCCGGATGGGCGATGTAGCGGGCGTACAGGCCGATGCGCTGGGAGCAAACAAGGGGAAAAGCAACATCATCGTAGACCACTGCTCCATGGGCTGGGCCACAGATGAAAGCGGTTCTTTTTATGAAAATAAAAACTTCACACTGCAGTGGTGCATTATCGCAGAGAGCCTGAACCAATCGGTGCACGCGAAAGGCGACCATGGTTACGGTGGTATATGGGGCGGCGTAGGCGCTTCTTTCCATCATAACCTCATAGCGAACCACATGAGCAGGATGCCCCGTTTCAGCGGGTCTAAAACCACAGCCAACTCCCCGGACGAACTGGTGGATTTCCGAAACAACGTGATTTACAACTGGGGTGGCAACAATGTGTATGGCGGCGAAAAAGGGCGCTACAACATGGTGAACAACTACTACAAGCCGGGTCCTGCCACACCAAAATCAAAGAAAGACAGGCTGCTGGAGCCATATGCGCCTTACGGGCAGTTTTATATGAATGGCAACGTAATGGAAGGCAATCCGGAGGTGACGCAGTACAATGCCCTTGGAGTAAGCTTGGACCATCCGGACTCGGCGCTGGTGGCCAAGCCGTTTGAGGCAGCTGCTGTACGCGATCAGGCTGCAAAAGAAGCTTATGAACTGGTGCTGGCAAACGCGGGCGCAAGCTACAAGCGCGATAAGGTGGACGAGCGTGTAGTGCAGGAAGTGCGGGCGAACAACCCGGCAAACGGTAAAAATAAAAACGGCATCATCGACTCGCAGCAGGATGTGGGCGGCTGGCCGGAACTGCATGCAGGAACTGCCCCGGCCGACAAAGACCAGGACGGAATGCCGGATGAGTGGGAAAAGAAGCAAGAGCTGAATCCAGCGGACGCTGCCGATGCAGTGGCCTATACACTTGACAAGCAGTACACCAACATCGAAGTATACCTGAACAGCCTGGTCAGTAAAAAAGAGAAAATATGAAGAAGTTACTCACCGCTTTGCTTTTTTTTCTGAGCGTTCTTGCTGTGCAGGCGCAACAGCAGCGGCTGGTGGTAGCCCAGGACGGCAGCGGTGATTATGCCACCATACAGGCAGCCGTGGATGCGGTGCGGGCTTTCCCCCTGGAGCGGGTCGAGATATTTATCCGGAATGGCGTGTACCGCGAGAAAATTGTGGTGCCCTCCTGGAAAACAAGCATCTCCTTTATCGGCGAGAGCAAAGACAATACGATTATACAGTGGGATGATTATTCCGGCAAAGGTGACATCAACACCTTTACCTCTTATACTGTATTGGTGCAGGGAAACGACTTCAGGGCAAAGAACATTACCTTCGAGAACAATGCCGGCAGAGTAGGGCAGGCCGTTGCGCTGCACGTGGAGGCCGACCGCTGTGTGTTTGAGAACTGCCGCATTATCGGTGACCAGGATACGCTGTATGCGGGAGTGGACAACAGCCGCCAGTACTACAAAAACTGTTACATAGAAGGTACCACAGACTTTATTTTCGGGCCTGCCACAGCTGTATTTGAGAACTGCACCATTCACTGCAAAAAGAACTCTTACATCACGGCGGCCTCTACCCCTCAGGGGCAGGATTATGGTTTTGTTTTCCTGAACTGCACCATCACTGCTTCTGACGAAGCGCCTAAAGTCTACCTGGGCCGCCCCTGGAGGCCCTATGCCAAAACAGTATTCATCAACACCACCTTAGGCGAGCATATCAGGCCCGAAGGCTGGCATAACTGGAGAAAACCGGAAGCAGAGAAAACAGCTTTTTATGCAGAATACAAATCCAAAGGACCGGGTGCTGCGCCGAAGGAAAGAGTGGCCTGGTCAAAGCAGTTAAAAGCGGGCGATGTGAAAAAGTACAAGTCCAGTACCATACTCGCAGGAGATGATAACTGGTCGCCAGCGAAGTAGGCGACAGTGAATATGAGCAGGAGTAGTAAGGCAATGCCACTACTCCTGCAGACAGAATAAAAGAAACAGAAAGCACCATGAAAAATACCAGATTCGCTTTACCCATCGTCCTGTTGCTACTGGCCTCAGCCTGTGGTTCGGGGAAGTCTTCCACAGAAACAGTTGGCCATGAAACAGCAGCTGTTGCAACTTCTGATAAACCTTACTCCGTCTGGATGGCTGATTCCGACATGAAGCGCAATCCGGAAGGCTGGATGATTGACTTCAAAGAGAAGCCGAAGTGGGATTACACCCAGGGTCTTTTCGCCAGTGCCATTGAAAGGGTTTATGAGAAAACAGGGGATGAAAAATACCTGAACTACATCCAGGCTTTTGCTGACACCATGATCAGCGAAGACGGGACCATCATGACTTATAAAAAAACAGACTATAACATCGACCGCGTGAACCCGGGCAAGTTCCTGATGGAACTGTACAAGGAGACCGGCGACGAGAAATACAGGCTGGCTGTAGAGGAACTGCGCGATCAGATGCGAACGCACCCGCGCACATCTGAAGGTGGTTTCTGGCACAAGAAGATTTACCCGCACCAGATGTGGCTCGACGGCCTGTATATGGCTTCTCCCTTCCTGGCACAATATGGAATGGAGTTTAACGAGCCTGCATTGTTTGACGAGGTGGGGAAGCAGATCGTGCTGGTGGACAAGTACACCTGGAACAGTGAAAAAGGGCTCTGGCACCACGGCTGGGACGAGAGCCGTGAGCAGAAGTGGGCCGATCCGGAAACAGGTAAATCCCCGAACGTATGGGGCCGCGCCATGGGCTGGTATGCCATGGCGTTAGTCGATGTGCTGGACTTTATGCCGAAAAACCACCCTCAGCGTGACGAAGTGCTGCAGATAACACAGAAAATGGCCAAAGCCATCACCCAATACCAGGACAAGGATACAGGCCTTTGGTGGCAGGTGGTGGACATGGGTGGCAGAGAAGGCAACTATTTGGAGGCTTCCGCTTCCAGTATGTTCACCTACTTCCTGGTAAAAGCTGCTAAAAAAGGATACATCGATCAGCAGTACATGCAAAACGCACAGAAAGCTTATAACGGCATTCTGAATAACTTCATCGAGGAGAATGCGGACGGCACCATCAGTATCACGCAAGTATGTGCCGTGGCGGGTTTGGGAGGTGACCCTTACCGTGACGGAACCTATGAGTACTACATCAACGAAGAACGCCGTGACAACGATCCGAAGGCGGTGGCACCCTTCATCATGGCCTCACTGGAATTTGAAGAACTGAACAAGACAGCATCAAAGTAATCGAATTTACAGCATGCTTTTTTAGTCCTCCTTTGAAGGTAGGGACGTTGTAATCTAAGCATATGAAGTTAAAGTAACTGTCATTCTGTTAAGAAATTTGGTAGCTGGGAGGTTAAGCTTTCGCTACTGGCCTACAAGATCCTTTACAGGATGACAAAAATGTAGAATGAAACAACCCTACCTTCAAAGGAGAACAAAGGAGACAATAACATCAGAAACTCACTACCATGACTGTACAAAAACATACTTCTCTTCTTGTCTTATTGCTCATCCTGGTGCTGACAAATGTGCAGGCACAAAAGCATGATTTTGTGGTGGCCAGAGACGGAAGCGGTGATTTTAGGACGGTGCAGGAGGCTATAAACGCGGTGCCTGATTTCAGAAAGAACCCGACAACCATCTTCATCAAGAACGGAGTTTATAAAGAGAAACTGGTGCTGCCATCTTCTAAAACCGCTGTAAAATTTGTTGGGGAAGATGTTCAGAAAACTATCCTGACGCACGACGATTATGCTTCCAAGAAGAACCGTTTTGGAGAGGAGATGGGCACTACCGGATCCACCAGCTTTTATGTGTTCGGAGATGATTTCTCAGCGGAGAACATCACCTTTGAGAATTCAGCCGGACCGGTAGGGCAGGCTGTGGCCGTACGCATAGACGGTGACAAAGTGATGTTCACCAACTGCCGCTTTTTAGGAAACCAGGACACGCTCTACCCTCATGGTGAAAAGAGCAGGCAATATTATAAGAACTGCTACATAGAGGGCACTACTGACTTTATTTTCGGCTGGTCGACTGCTGTATTCGAAGATTGCGAAATCTACTGCAAAGAAGGCGGGAGTTACATCACGGCAGCCTCTACTTTGGAAGAGACTCCTTACGGGTTTGTTTTCCTGAACTGCCGCATTACGGGCAATGCACCTGCCAACTCCTATTACCTGGGCAGACCCTGGAGGCCTTATGCGAAAACGGTGTTCATCAACACCTACATGGGAAACCTCATCAAGCCGGAAGGCTGGCATAACTGGAACAAGCCGGATGCGGAGAAAACCACTTTCTATGCCGAGTATAACTCCAAAGGTCCGGGTGCAGCGCCTGCGAAGCGCGTGAAATGGGCGCATATTCTTACAAGAGAACAAGCTAACGATTATACACTGGAGAAGATATTTGGTGACTGGGAACCGGGTAAGTTAACCGCTTCCGCCAGCAAGTAGAAAGCACCTGCTGTAGGCACAGGAGCCACTATAGTATAAATGACCATTGCAAATCCATTTATCATGACGCACAACCGCCTTTTTCTATACACCAGTTTGGCGCTTTCCTGCTGGAGCTACTCCTGCTCGTCGGGTTTAACCCAAAGCAAAAAAAGCACCAGCACCACAACAGCTACCTCCACACAAACTGCTACGGAGGTGTCGAAAGTGTGGGTGGCAGACCAGGGGGACGGTACCTATAAAAACCCCATCATTCACGCCGATTACTCTGACCCGGATGTATGCCGCGTGGGCGATGACTATTATATGACTTCTTCCAGTTTCAACGCGGCTCCCGGTCTGCAGATACTGCATTCAAAAGACATGGTGAACTGGAAAATCATCGGCTATGCTCTGGACCGTAACACGCCTCTAGAGCATTTCGCGAAGCCGCAGCATGGCAATGGGGTATGGGCTCCCGCCATCCGGCACCACAACGGTGAGTTCTACATCTACTGGGGCGATCCGGACTACGGCATCTACATGGTGAAGACCAAGAACCCGGCAGGCAAGTGGGAAGAACCCGTGCTGGTGCAGGCAGGCAAAGGCCTGATTGATTCCTGTCCGCTGTGGGATGAGGACGGCAACGCTTACCTTGTGCACGCTTACGCCGGCAGCCGGGCAGGCATCAAAAGTATACTGGTGGTAAACAGGATGAGTCCGGATGGCACCAAGCTGCTGGATGATGGCGTGATGGTGTTCGACGGCCACGATAAGCACCCAACAGTAGAAGGCCCCAAGTTTTACAAGCGCAACGGGTACTACTATATTTTTGCTCCGGCAGGTGGTGTATCCACTGGCTGGCAACTGGTGCTGCGCTCTAAAAACGTGTATGGCCCTTACGAGGAGAAAGTCGTGATGGACCAGGGCAACACCAGCATCAATGGGCCGCACCAGGGCGCCTGGGTAACAACACCTTCAGGCGAAGACTGGTTTTTCCATTTCCAGGATGTAGAAGCCTATGGGCGTATTGTGCACCTGCAGCCGATGAGGTGGGTGAACGACTGGCCGGTGATTGGCGAGGACAAAGACGGCGATGGCAAAGGTGAGCCGGTAATCAGTTACAAAAAGCCCAATGTGGGCAAAACATATCCGGTGGTAACGCCCCAGGAGTCTGATGAGTTTGACGGGAACGGGCTTGGCCTGCAGTGGCAGTGGCATGCGAACCCGAAAGCAACCTGGGCTTTTGCCACAGGAAGCAAAGGCGCGCTGCGTCTGTTCACAGACCAGTTGCCGGAAGACTATAAGAACTTTTGGGATGTGCCGAACCTGCTGCTGCAGAAATTCCCTGCTGAGACCTTCACCGCCACCACGAAGCTAAAATTCACTCCTAATCCAAAGCTGCAGAACGAACGCACCGGCCTGCTAGTGATGGGCGAAGATTACGCACACCTCTCTCTTGTAAGCAAGAAGGATGGTATTTATTTAGCCTATACTACTGTAGACGATGCGCACAAAGGCACACCCGAAAACGAGCAACTGCTGGGCAAGCTGAACGGCAACGAAGTATACCTTCGGGTAAACGTGGACAAAGGCGCAAAATGCCAGTTCAGTTACAGCGAAAACGGGAATGATTTTAAAACAGTAGGAAACACCTTCACTGCTGTTCCTGGTCGCTGGATTGGGGCCAAGGTTGGCATCTTTGCCACCAGAGAAGACAAGATTAACGATTCCGGCTACGCCGATTATGACTGGTTCAGAATTACGCCAAATACATCCTCCACCTTTCAAAGCAAGAAATAAAGAACAAAGCATATGAATACAAAGAAGATATCCGTAAACCGACTGTTCCTGCTGATAGGCCTTACCGGCGCGCTCCAGTTCTCCTGCCAGCGCCAGCCTTCCGCACAACCTGAAGCCTCCGTTGCAACAGCAAGCGCTTCGACGGCAGCCACAGGTGCCAGTGCGAATAGCAATGTGGAAGCCACTCTTTATGATGGGCTCGAGTTTGACATGCCACGCGTGCAGGAGCCAAGCTTCCCGAACTACAGTGTCAGCATCGTGGATTTCGGTGCCGTAGGAGACGGCCTTACCAAGAACACACAGGCTTTTGAGAAAGCCATAGCAGCCGCCGCTGCTAAGGGCGGAGGGAAGGTAGTGATACCACGCGGTATGTGGCTGACAGGCCCTATTGTGTTGCAGAACAACATCAACCTGCATGCAGAGGCCGGTGCCATGGTTATTTTCAGTGAAGACTTTGACGACTACCCGCTCGTGAAAACCAGCTTTGAGGGCCTGGAGACCTACCGTTGCCAGTCGCCGATATCGGGAAGAGGTTTAACAAACATTGCCATTACGGGCAAAGGCACTTTCGACGGCTCCGGCGATGCCTGGCGTCCTGTGAAAAAAAGCAAGATGACCGATGCACAGTGGAAGAACCTGGTGAAATCAGGTGGCGTGGTGACCGAAGATGGCAAGATGTGGTACCCTTCTGCAAATGCCATGAAAGGCGATACACCAGGAAGTAACTTCAACGTGCCCACGCACCTAAAAACAAAAGAGCAGTATGAGGCTGTAAGGGATTTCCTGCGCCCGGTGATGGTGAGCCTGATAGACTGCAAAAAAGTGATGCTGGACGGCCCGACTTTCCAGAACTCCCCTGCCTGGAACCTGCACCCCCTCATGAGCGAAGACGTAACCATTCGGAACCTGAACGTGCGCAACCCCTGGTATTCACAAAACGGCGACGGACTGGATCTGGAGTCGTGTAAAAACGCTGTCATTTACAACAATACCTTCGACGTGGGGGACGATGCTATCTGCATCAAATCCGGTAAGGATGAAGACGGCCGTAAGAGAGGCATGGCCACTGAAAACGTGATTGTGAAGAATAACACAGTGTACCATGGCCACGGTGGCTTTGTGGTAGGCAGCGAGATGTCTGGAGGTGTGAAAAACGTGCATGTGTCTGACTGCATTTTCATGGGTACGGATATTGGCCTTCGCTTTAAAAGTACACGCGGCAGAGGAGGGGTAGTGGAGAACATCTATATCTCCAACATCGACATGATTGACATCCCTACGCAAGCCATCAGCTTTAACCTGTTTTATGGTGGTAACTCGCCGGTGCTGGAAGAAGACCAGAGAGCCAGCGATGAAGCCAGAGACGAGAAGCCTGTTCCCGTAACTGTTGAAACTCCTTCCTTCAAAGACATTTACATGAAAAACATCCGGGTTGCCGGAGCAGATGAGGCAGTAGCTTTACAAGGCCTGCCAGAGATGAACCTGAAAAACGTGAACATCGAGAATGCAGTGCTGAAGGCGAAGAAAGGCATTACGGCGGTAGATGCAGACGGCATTACGCTGAAGAACGTGAAGGTGATAACGGATAAAGGACCTGCCCTGACGATCTATAACAGCAAAAACATTGATGTAAAAGGTTTGTCTTATGACGAGACACAAGGGCCGGTAGTAAAAGTACTGGGGCCACTCACACACAATGTAAAGCTTGAAAGCAAAGACTTCAAAAACGCTTCACAGCAGGTATCCAAAGGCAAAGACCTGAACAACACTGCACTCACAATGGAGCAGTAGTATAAGCAGAAAGCATCCTGTGGCTAGCATAGGATGCTTTCTGCTTAGTATAAACCCTCTGCCGGCTATTTACAGCTGATTTAAAGTATGTGAAAATATTATGAACAGGACTCGCGGTAGGAGAAATCGGAATTATTTGGAGGCAGTAAGGCAGAAACAACTTTTTGTGTCTATCAAATCAATCAATTCCTTTAAATGTAAGCTCCACGCTCTGACACACAACTTTATTCCACTGGTATTTTACCTGCTATGCTGCATCTGCTCTACCAGTTGTGCCGGGCAAACACAAACTGCGCGCGCTACGGAGCCCATCAGGTGGGGCAGGGAAATACTAGAGCAGAATCAAAGCTGGTATTCCGGTTCTGAAGCTGTCCGCATCGCCGGTAATCTCCTCTTATATCAGCGCGATAACGGAGGCTGGCATAAGAACACGGATATGGCAAAGGTCTTGTCTGATGAAGAGAAAAAGGTGCTCATGTCCAAAGCAGAGAAGGAGGATGTAGCAACAATTGACAATGGTGCCACCTTCACGCAGTTGGAATACATGGCGAGGGTTTATGAGGCAACGGGGCAGGAGAAGTATAAAAAAAGCTTTCTGCGGGGGATAGACTACCTGTTGGAAGCCCAATATGAGAATGGGGGGTGGCCCCAATTCTATCCTCTCCGGGAAGGGTATTATGAACACATCACTTTTAACGATAGGGCCATGATCGGAGTGATGCAACTGTTACGTGATGTAGCCCAGAGAAAGCACCCCTACACCTTTGTAGACCCTGCACGAACTAATCTGGCAGCTAAAGCCATTGAAAAAGGCCTGCATGTTATTCTGCAAATACAGATAAAAATAGATGGCAGATTAACTGCATGGTGTGCACAGCACGACCGCTACGACTTTCGCCCCCAAAAAGCACGTGCTTATGAGTTACCATCTATCAGCGGGAGTGAAAGTGTGGGCATTGTAAAGTACCTGATGGAAATGGAGAACCCGGGGCCTGGTGTGATACGTGCCGTGGAAGGTGCGGTATCGTGGCTGGAACGTGTGAAGATCACCGGAATCCGGGTGGATAGGGTAAAGGATCCTTCCACGAAGAAAGGCTATAATGCCGTGGTGGTCAAAGACCCCTCGGCACCTCCTTTGTGGGCTCGTTTTTATGAGATAGGAACAAACCAGCCGATGTTTGTAGGCCGTGATGGAATCGTGCGGGACAGGCTCTCCGAGATAGAGGAGGAGCGAAGAAATGGCTATAGCTGGTATGTCAATGCCTCGCAGGAACTGCTGGAGAAAGATTGTCCTGAATGGAAGCAGAAGTGGGAATCACACCGTAATAAGTTGCCTGATAAAATTTAGACAGGTTGCTTTTGCTCCGGAGTAAACGGCAGCGGCCGATTCTAAAAACGCTAAAGCCGCTGGCTGCACAGATTTAAAGTGCAGCGCTTGAGCGAATGATAAAAGCTATGCATGATATGATAACGAAGAACGCAGTATTTTTTAAAAACGCTATACGATGGGGACTGCTAGTGCTCCTGATGCTCCCCCTGCTTAGCTACATCCAGAAGAAAGAAACCACCATCTTTCTGATAGGTGACTCTACTGTAGCCGACAAACCCTATAGCAAGGGAAATCCCGAGAAAGGATGGGGCCAGGTGTTTCCGCTCTACCTGCAGGAAGGCGTGAAGGTAGAGAACCATGCGGTAAACGGACGCAGTACCAAAAGCTTCCGCGACGAAGGGCGCTGGGACAAAGTGCTGCAAAAGCTGAAGAAGGGCGACTACGTCATCATCGAATTTGGCCACAATGATCAGAAAGACCAGGACCACACCCGTTACGCTGCACCGGAAACAGATTACCGCAAAAACCTCGAACGCTACATCTCTGAAACAAGAGCCAAAGGAGCTATACCTGTGCTGGCCACACCCATTGTGCGCAGGAAGTTCGAGAATGGAAGCTTAATAGATACACACGGAAAGTATCCGGAGGTGGTAAGAGAGGTAGCTAAGAAACAAAACGTGCCGCTGCTGGACCTGGAGAAAAGAACAAGAGAACTGGTATCTCGCTATGGCGAAGAAAAGTCGAAGGCGCTGTTCCTGCACCTGGAGCCGACCGAGTACGAGTCGCTGCCGGAAGGGCGCACAGATGATACGCACCTGTCGGCTTACGGCGCTTTTCGGGTAAGCGATTTGGTGGCGGAGGAAATGCAGACAGCTTTACCTGAAATAGCAAAGCTGTTGAAAAAGTAAACGTAAATCAGAAACCACTTCTATGAAAAAGTGCATCGGAATCCTGATCTTGCTGGTAAGTATTGCCTTCGTTGCTTTCGCGCCGTCCAAAAAGAAGCCGGTAAAAGTATACCTCATCGGCGATTCGACTGTCGCGGATTATACCGGAAATTATGACGAAAAAGATTACATGACCACACGTTATCCGATAGCGGGGTGGGGGCAGGTGTTTCAGCCGTTTATGCGTTCCGACAGCCTAATGAAAATTCGAAATATTATCAAAAGCGACAGTGTAGTGGTGGTGGACAAGGCAAGAGGCGGAAGAAGCACCCGTACTTTTTTTGAAGAAGGCCGTTGGGCAGAGGTACATAATGCGCTGCAGAAAAACGATGTGGTCATGATGCAGTTCGGGCACAACGATGCCGCTGAGAACAAGCCGGAGCGTTATACCAGCGTGCCCGCCTACAAAGAGTACCTGCGGCTGTATGTAAAACAGACGCGGGAGAAAGGTGCCCTGCCTATCCTGCTAACCCCTGTCAACCGCAACTACCCCTGGAAAGACGGCAAACTCAGCAATGTGCACGGTGAATATCCGCAGGCGGTGAAGGACGTCGCAAAAGAACTGCAGGTGCCGCTCATTGACCTGACTCAACTCTCTATTGATGCCTTCACGGCCAAAGGCCAGGACTATGTCACCAAAAGTTGCTTTATGAATCTGCCTGCCGGCAAGTACGAAGCCTATCCCGACGGGCAAAAGGACAACACACACTTCCAGCCAGAGGGTGCAAGAGCAGTGGCGCAGCTGGTGTTTGACGGTATGAAAAAACTTAAGTCGGCAGAGCCGTCGGCGAAGAAGTAAGATTAAAACAAGAGGGGGATATCAGCAGCAAACTTGAACTTAGTATGCATGTATAAATTCAATCGCCTTTACTTGGTAGCATTTATGTGGTGGCTTCTGTGTAGCAATGCTTTTGCACAGTCTGCACAGGCTCCAGCCTTGAAACCGTGGTATACAAAACCTGCGGCCAATTGGAACGAAGCTTTGCCGCTCGGTAACGGGCGCATCGGTGCGATGGTCTTCGGAAATCCTGAGCGTGAGCAGCTGCAACTAAACGAAGAAACAGTTTGGGCGGGTGAGCCAGGCAACAACGTCAACATAGCATTGAACAGTGCCCTCCCCGAGATACGCAGGCTGATTTTTGAAGGGAGGCATAAAGAGGCACAAGCGCTGGCACTGGAGAAAGTCCCAAGGCAGGCTGCCGCCGACAACAATTATGGGATGCCCTACCAACCCGTGGGAGATTTATACCTGACTTTTCCCCACCATGACACCGCACAAAATTATTACCGCGACCTGGATATTGAGCAGGCGATAGCCTCTGTGACTTATAAAGTGGATGGCGTTACTTTTAATAGGGAGATGTTTACTTCTTTTCCTGATGAGGTGCTTATCATCAGGTTAACCGCCGACAGGCCGAAAAGCATCACCTGTATGCTAAGTATGGATAGTCCGCATAAGCAATACACAGTGGCAGCAGCGCAAAACAAACTGGTATTGGCAGGCGTTTCAGGCGATGTAGACAACAAAAAAGGTAAGGTCAAATTCCAGGCGCAGGTACAACCTGTTGTGGAAGGAGGAACCGTTTCTGCTACGGACACTTCGTTGCAGATTACAGGTGCCGATGCTGCAACCCTTTATATCTCGATGGGTACCAACTTCAGAAGCTATAAAGATATAAGTGGCAATGAAGCCGAAAAGGCAGCGAAGTACTTAAGTGAGGCTAGCAGGAAGAAGTACGAACAGGCGAAGGAGGACCACATTAAAAGCTACCGAAAGTACTTCGACAGAGTGTCTTTAGACTTGGGTGTAACCGAGGCGGCGCAGCAACCTGCTGATGTACGCCTGGCTGCTTTTGCCAACGGAAACGATCCGCATCTGGCAGCGCTATACTTCCAGTTTGGCAGGTATCTGCTTATCTCCAGCTCACAGCCTGGTACCCAGCCTGCCAACCTGCAGGGTATCTGGAACGATAAAGTCTCGCCGCCCTGGGACAGCAAGTATACGGTCAACATCAACACCGAGATGAATTATTGGCCAGCGGAAGTAACAAACCTGCCGGAGATGCACGAGCCGCTCTTTGCCATGCTCAAAGACTTAGCGGAGACAGGCAAAGAAAGTGCCCAAACCATGTACAAGGCCAGAGGCTGGAACATGCACCACAACACCGACATCTGGCGCATGACGGGTCCTATAGACGGCGCCTTTTATGGGCTTTGGCCGATGGGGGGAGCCTGGCTTACGCAGCATATCTGGCAGCATTACCTTTTTACAGGCGATAAAAAATTCCTGAAGAAGATGTATCCTGTGCTGAAAGGTGCAGCCCTGTTTTATGTAGATGTACTGCAGGAGGAACCCACGAACAAATGGCTGGTGGTAACACCCTCCATGTCGCCTGAAAACGCGCACCAAAGCGGTGTTTCTATTGCGGCAGGCACTACCATGGATAACCAGCTGGTATTTGATGTTTTTTCCAATATAATTAGCGCAGCGGAGGTATTGGGCACAGACAAAGCTTTTGCAGATACGGTAAAAGCAAAAAGAGACAGACTGCCGCCCATGCAAATAGGGCAGCATAACCAGTTGCAGGAGTGGATGCATGACTGGGACAGAACAGGTGACAAACACCGACACGTGTCGCATTTGTATGGTTTATACCCAAGTAACCAGGTGTCTCCGTTCAGTAATCCTGCCTTGTTTACTGCCGCCAGAAATTCGCTGGTGTACCGTGGCGATCGGTCTACAGGCTGGTCTATGGGTTGGAAAGTGAATCTGTGGGCAAGACTGCTGGATGGTAACCGCGCCTACAAACTTATTCAGGATCAGTTAACACCTGCAGGTAGTGAGGCCTCTGGAGAAGGAGGAGGCACTTACCCGAACTTATTCGATGCGCACCCGCCTTTCCAGATAGACGGAAACTTCGGGTGTACGTCTGGTATAACCGAAATGCTGGTGCAAAGCCACGACGGAGCTATTCATTTGCTTCCTGCGCTGCCAGATGCCTGGCAATCTGGTGAGGTAAAGGGCCTGGTGGCAAGAGGAGGTTTTGTGCTGGACATGAGCTGGGAGAACGGAAAAGTAAAAACACTGACGGTGCATTCAAACCTGGGAGGCAATTGCAGAATCCGTACTTCAAGCCCTTTAAGTTTAGCTGGAAAAGGTGCGTTGAGAAAGGCCGGGGGAGAGAATAAAAACCCTTTTTACCAAACAGCTGCGGTGAAAGAACCCTTGGTTTCAGCAAAAGCAGATCTGCAAATAGCAGACATGCCTGAAGTAATTGAAGTAGATTTAACAACTAAAAAAGGCAAGGTATACCAGCTTCATTCAAAGTAAGAAGCGCCTTTTTGCCATACTTTATGATAAGAAAAATCTTTAACATTTGGTTTGCTTGCATCTTCGCCTCGTTGTGCTGTGTGAGCAGCACCTTACAGGCTCAGGAGCAACTTAAATCCGATGTAGGAAATTTCTACCCGCTGCTGAATGCCTACTCCAACAAAAACAACAGCAGTTTATCTTACCTGTCAAGAAACTGGCGGAGTGTGGAGAAGTGGCGGAAAACGGCCAAAGCGCAGCTCAACGAATTGCTTGCTTTCAACCCGGAGCCTGCGCCGCTGAATTCAGAAGTTTTAAGTACCACCAAGCGGGACGGCTATACGCAGTACCTGGTGCGGTATAACGTAAATGCCTTGCAGAAAACAGAAGCCTTCCTGCTGGTGCCAGATAACCTGACCAAACCAGCACCTGCTGTGATAGCGCTACACGACCACGGCGGATTTTACTTCTTTGGAAAAGAGAAACATACCCTGACTGACAATCAGCCAGACATACTGGTGGAGTATGTGCAGAACCTGTATGAGGGGCGGTATTATGCGGATGAACTGGCGAAGCGGGGGTTTGTAGTGCTTTGCCCCGATGCTGTATATTTCGGTTCTCAGAAGCTGGACCCGGAACAGTTAATAGCTCCGAAAGGATACTTTGAGGCTATTGAGGAAGCCGATAGAAGTGAGCGCATAAAACTCTTTAATAAACTGGCCGGGCCGAATGAGGTGGCCATGAACAAAACCATACTGACCTCCGGCACCACCTGGCTCGGCATCATCGCTCAAAACGACAGAGTGGCCGTAGATTTTCTGCTTTCCCGGCCAGAGGTAGATCCGGAGCGGATTGGTTGTATCGGTTTGTCTTTGGGCGGCTTGCGCAGCACTTATTTGTTTGGCTTGGATTCACGGATAAAGACAGGCGTGGTAGCTGCTTTTTCTACTACTTACCAGCAGATGCTGCAGCAGCATGCGCACCATACCTGGATGATGTATGTGCCGCGCCAGTACCAGTTCCTCGATTTACCTGATGTGGCTTCGTTGAATGCACCGCGTCCCCTGATGGTGATGAACTGCAAGCAGGACAAGCTTTTCAGTATAGCTGGCATGCAGGCGGCAGAACAAAAGCTCGCTACAGTTTATTCTAAAATGAAAGCTTCTGATAAGTTTGCGTGCAGGTATTATGATGTTCCGCATTCAATGACGATTGCCATGCAGGAAGACGCTTTTGCCTGGCTGGAGAAGTGGTTGAAGTAATGCCTCGTCTGTCATTTCGACCTAAGGGAGAAATCTGAATTATTTCATGACCCCGCAATATCACAGATTTCTCACTGCTACGCAGGTCCCTTTCGACTCTCGTCTCAGGCATGGCCGAAATGACATTAAAATATTGCTTATGTTGAGAAAATGAAGTCTGGCTTTAGAAGTAGAAAGTGAAGGCAACTTAATCAAGTATATAATTAACTATGAAGTTAGAACATTTTGCGTTGAATGTGGAAGAACCGCTGGCTATGGCGGCGTGGTATGTGGAGCATCTGGGCCTGAAGGTCGTGAAGCAGTTACAGGAACCACCTTATATGACGTTCCTGGCGGATGACAGCGACCGGATTATGATTGAAATTTACTTAAATCCTGCAGATGAGGTGCCGCCTTACCGCGATATGAACCCGCTGCTGGTGCACCTGGCCTTTGTTTCTGAAGACCCTGCCCACGACAAAGTGCGTCTGGAAAAGGCTGGAGCCAGTGTCGTGTCTGATCAGCAGTATGAGGATGGTTCACACCTGGTGATGCTCCGCGACCCATGGGGGTTTGCCCTGCAGTTGTGCAAACGTGGCCGGCCTATGCTGGCAGCAACTGAGAGACAGTAAAAAACATGCCCTGACTTAATTATCTGAAAATGAGATTCCTCGCCTTTCCTTTCTGTGCCCTTTTGCTTATGGCTACCTTCTCTTCCTGCAGTAAAAGTAATTCAACAGCGAATCAGTCAGAAGAGGCAGCGTCTGCAGATGCCTGGGCACAAGCCGCCGAAATTCTGACGCAGATTGTGCCACCGACGTTTCCTGAAAGAGATTTCAACATAACAGACTATGGGGCAAGGGGAGATGGCAAGGCAGATAATTCAACAGCCATTAAGGAGGCGATAGAAGCTTGTAGCAAGGCAGGAGGCGGACGTGTGGTGGTGCCGGCAGGAAAGTATTTGTCAGGACCTATTTACCTCGAAAGCAACGTGAACCTGCACCTGGAGAAAGGCGCCACCATCCTGTTTTCAACGAATCCAAAAGATTACCTGCCGTTGGTGTTTACCCGCTGGGAAGGAGTAGAACTGATGAACTACTCGCCCCTGGTTTACGCCTTCGAAGAGAAGAATATTGCCATTACGGGTGAAGGTACATTAGACGGCCAGGCAAATGAAACCAACTGGTGGCCCTGGAAAGGAAACAAGAAGTGTGGCTGGAAAGAAGGTACACCTAACCAGACGGATGACGACAAAAGAGCCGCCTTGTTCGACATGACAGAAAACAACGTGCCGGTAAGTGAGCGTAAGTTTGGCGAAGGCTTCTACCTGCGTCCGCAGTTCGTGCAGCCTTATCGTTGCGAGAATGTGCTGATAGAGGGTGTTACCATCATCAACTCACCTATGTGGATACTCAACCCGGTGCTGTGCAATAACGTCACCATACAAAAAGTAACCGTAGAGAGCCAGGGGCCAAACTCCGACGGCTGTGATCCGGAATCCTGCAAAAACGTGCTCATCAAAGACTGCTACTTTAACACGGGAGACGATTGCATCGCGATCAAGTCTGGCCGGAATGCTGATGGCCGCCGTATTAATGTGCCAAGCGAAAACATTATTATACAAGGCTGCTCCATGGCAAACGGGCATGGTGGCGTGGTAATAGGAAGCGAAATTTCAGGTGGTGTGCGGAACGTATTTGCAGAGAACTGCACCATGAACAGCCCTTTGCTTGACAGAGCCCTGCGCATTAAAACAAGCTCGATGCGAGGCGGCGTAGTAGAGAATGTGTACCTGCGCAACATCGAAGTGGGGCAGGTGGCAGAGCAGGTAATACGCGTGAATATGTTCTACGAAGACGAAGGCCCTTACCTACCTACTGTCCGCAACATAGAGGTAAAGAATATGACGGTGCAGAATGGCGGAAAAGTAGGGGTGCTGCTGGAGGGTTACGAGCAGTCGCCGGTACAGAATATCCGTCTGATCGACGTGAAGATAGACAAGGTGGAGGTGCCTTATAAGTTCTCTAATGTAAAAGACGTGCTGTTCAACGACGTCATCATCAACGGCGAAGAAATCAAGCCTGAAGATACGCCTGAAGTACAGAATTAAGTCATGTGTAGGAGGGGGCGCTGCACTTTAACTATAAAACTGCTCACCTGAGCACACAGTTGTTGGTGACAACACCGACAATGGCAAAAGTCATTTGTGCTTTGTTAGAAGTAGTTACCCAAAAGAAGCAACAACTCATGCCCTTACTGCATGTTTTCACCAGCAAGCAAATAAGCCCTTTTTATAGCCGCTTATTTTGCTTTTTCACCAGCATGACCGGCTTTAAAAGCACCCGGCGCAACACCATTATACTTCCTGAAAAGCTTGTTCAGGTGGCTCCCATCCGTAAAGCCAAATTCATAAGCGATTTCAGAGATACTCCTGTCACCAGATTGCAGGCGACTTTCTATCATCTTCAGCTTGTACTTCAGAATGTACTGCTGCAGCGACTCACCGGTTTGCTTTTTAAAGAACACGCTGAGGTAGCTGTGTGAGAAGTTGAATTTTTTGACCAGCCGCTCCATTCGCAACGCGTCAGGCTCATAAATGTTCTGGCTGATGTACAGCATAATATCCTCTATCAGCCTCGAGCTTTTCGTCTTTTTCTTGTTTAATAGTTTCTGCCGCACCATGTTCCGCGCTAGAGGCTATCTCAAAAATGGGAATCCCAGCTTGAGTTAATATGTTGGTTTCTCATGGAGTTGACAAACGAGCAATGGGAAAGGGTAAAAGACCTTGTGCCAG